>JBPOJN010000093.1:0-32404 GCA_052033505.1 Myxococcota bacterium
AGAATGCGCCTGCTCCGACGCCTGCCGTGCCGCCGTATCGCTCGATATGACGACGTCGCCGAAGATTTCCGGAACCGGCGAAGGAAACGCGATGACGTCGGTCGCGTAATCATGGTTTAAAAATTTCTTGTTGATCCTGCGGATGGCGCGATCGGATACCAAGACGACGTTCAAGTCGCGCCCGGTCTTCGTTTCCTCAACTAATTCTTCGAAGAGGAGGTTTAGAGTTGCCAGTAGTTTCTTCCTTGGAATCCGGACTAAAGGGTTTTTGTTGAAGAAATTTATCGGCATTCGTCTCTCCCGCGCTCATCTCGCGCGCCATTTTCTCCTGCGGGTCCACGGGGTATTCGATGCGCTGATGGTAGATGCCCATCAAGATACGCACGAAGCTTTTAGCGATCAGATGCAGGTCTTTGAGCGTCAATTCGCATTCGTCCAACTGACCATCGATGAAGTTCTTATTGATCATGTTGCGCACGACTTCCTCGACCTTGGGGACCGATCTGTCCTTCAAAGCGCGCGTGGCCGCTTCGACCGTGTCGGCGAGCAGGATGACGCCCGCCTCGCGCGATTGTGGCTTAGGCCCCGCGTACCGGTAATCGTTTTCGGAGACGACGTGCATGTCCCGATCTTCCTGCTCTTTGGCCTTGTTGTAAAAGTACGAGATCAATTTCGTGCCCTGGTGCTGCGGGATGATGTCGATTATCTTCTGGGGCAGTTTGTGCTCGCGCGCCATTTCGATGCCGTCTTTCACGTGCGAGGTGATGATCAGGACGCTCATCGACGGGGCCAGGCTCGCGTGCTTGTCCTCGGTGGGGGAAACGCCCGAGGCTGACATATTTTCGATGAAGTAGCTCGATTTCTTCATCTTGCCGATATCGTGAAAATAAGACGCCACGCGCGCGAACAGTGAATCCGCGCCGATCGCTTCGCAGGCGGTTTCGGCGAGCGTACCCACCATGTGGCTATGATGGTAGGTTCCCGGCGCGCGCACGATCATCTCGCGCAGCAAAGGATGATTTAAGCTGCCGTACTCAAGTAGCTTGATCGGCGTGAGGTAATTGAAAACCGTCTCCACCAAAGGCATCAGGATCATCGCCAGGAAAGCGTTCAAAAAACCACCGATGAAGGCCAAGGCGACGCGGATGCCGGAATCCTGCAAGCTCACGACGCCGGTGATCGAGGTCACATTGACCATGTCGAAAGTCAGGATCGCCAGCGCGTTCAACATACCCAGCCTGAGTCCCATGCCGAGCAATTGACCGCGCGTGCGCACGTGGGAGACCAATTCCATCGCGAGGATGCATCCAACCAAATAATACAGCGTATAATTCCAGCTACCCTGCACGACGAATCCCGCCAGGATTGAACTCAACAAAGCGAATGCGACCGTGATCGGCAGCGGCAGGACCATGCGCACGACAAGCGTACCGTAGGCGACGGGCAGAAGGCCGTAGAGAGACTGCAACGGGATATCGATCGGCATGAGGACGCGGACCGCCGAAAAAATGAAAAGAAAAATCCTCTCAAGACCGATGACGGTCAGAAGCAAGGTCCCGAAAAACAGGAAATCCTTGAAACTGATCGTGATCTTGCGCGCCGAACGGCCCAGCACGAAAAAAACGATCGTCAGGAAGAGTCCCCCGAACAGGACGCTCCCCAAAAATCGCGTCTGGCTGAAACGCCTCTCTTTTTCGCGGCGTATTCCTTCGAGGATGGTCAAGTGGCGCGGCTCGAAATGATCGCCTATGCGCACGATGGATTCACCCGCTTGGATGGGAATCAGAACCGGCCGGACGTCTTTCGCGGCCTGTTTTTTTTGAAGCTGGGTTTCGGCGTCGTTGTAAAAAAGATTCGGACGGACCTCACGCATGCGCTCCTCGCGCGTCTTCGCGTTTAAACGTCCGTTTTTGGCGAATTTCTGGGAAGACTGCCGCCGCGCCTCTTCGAGGCCCAAGATGCCGGAAAAATCCTTCAGAGGACCGCGCGTCATCTCCGGATGGTGCAAGGGCCGGATCATGATGCCTTTGTCCTTATAAGGCTCCAAGTCCTCGGGATTTTCGATGATCATTGTGAGGTCTTCGTCCCAATCGTACACCGGCAAGACCGTAGAGACCGCTTCCTGAATCCTCGTCTGCGTCGCCGCTTCATCCAGGATTTCGTAGTCGCGATCCGCGCGGATGTCTTGTTGGGCGATCGAGCCGATGGTCACTTCCGAGGGAATCTGCCCCCAGGTCAGATTGATGACGACGGCGACGGCGACGGACAATCCGACCAACAGGAAAACCTCTCCCCACGTCTTCGGCCAAGCCCTGAATAGGGGCTTTTGAGATCCGAAAAGCGCCCTGATTTTTTTCTTCATAAGTTTCCTTGCGCGATATTGCGCGCTTGTCCGTCGTAGGCCCGGATGATCTTGGAGACCAGCGGGTGGCGCACGACGTCATCCTGGGAAAAATATTGGAAATGGATCTCGGGAATGCCCTTTAAGACTTTTTCCGCGTCGATCAATCCCGACACTTTACCGAACGGCAAATCGATCTGGGTCATGTCGCCGGTCACCACTGCCTTCGAATCGAAGCCTAAACGCGTCAGGAACATCTTCATCTGTTCCGGCGTGCAGTTCTGCGCCTCGTCCAAGATGACGAAAGAACCGTTTAAAGTCCGTCCTCGCATGAAGGCGAGTGGCGCGACTTCGATGATCCCGGTTTCGGTCAGCGTCTCTATTTTTTCGTAATCCATCATGTCGTACATCGCGTCGTAGAGCGGCCGCATGTAGGGACTCACTTTTTCCTGCATGTCTCCTGGCAGGAACCCCAACTTCTCCCCCGCTTCCACGGCCGGGCGTACGAGGATGATGCGGCTCACTTCTTTTTTCATGAGGGCCATGACGCCCATCGCGACCGCGAGGTAGGTCTTGCCCGTGCCCGCGGGCCCGACCCCGAAGACGAGATCGTATTTGCGGATCGAGTCCATGTACTCTTTTTGACTCGGACCTTTGGGGATGATGACCTTGTTTTTCGATGGAATAAAAATCGTATCGTCGAGGAGATCCTGGAGATTTGCCGTGTGATTCGACGAGAAAAGTTTGACCGCCTGCTCGACATCGGAGCCATAGACGGGAAATCCGCGTTTCAGCATCGCGTAGAGTTCATTCAGAATCTTTTCGACCAGCTGGGTCTGGAGTTCCGTGCCTTGGATCGCGACATCGGAACCGCGCACGTGGATTTCGACGCCTAATTTTTTCTCGAGGGAACGGAGGTGTTCGTCTTGGATGCCGAAGAGATTCCGCGCGAGATTATGGTCGTCGAAACGCAGTTTCTTGGCTTCATTTTTCTTTGTGGTATTCGGCATAGTGGTCGGCATCGTCAGCCTATTCTCCCGAGAGGCATCCCCTTTTGCTGTCCTTCCGCAGCCGGCGCCGCTTCGGCGAAGACTTGCACGATGAATTCACGCCGTTTGGCCGTCGCTTCGTAGTCCACAAGGACCACGTCCTGCCTAAGCTCGAAGGGCATTTTACCCTTCTCCACCGGAAGATGCATGGTTTTAGGCAATAAATAAGCGATTTGGCGGCTGGACAAAAGCGGCTCCAGGCCTTTCTTGGCGCTCTCTTTGCCATCCACCTGATCCACGATCAAAAGACCGGCGCCCGCGGACGGGACCGCGATCGTGACCGAGCCGACATCGGCGGCGGCTTCTCCGATCACGCGGCGGATCTCGTGCATAATGTTGATGAGATCCAACCCCTTGGTCGTATCGACGTAGAAACTTTTAAAGACGATCATAATGAGGCGAGAGCTACCGTAGGAAAGATGTTTACGACGGTCCCGTCGGAAGCGACTTCAATCGCGATATAAACCGGACCCACGCGCGGATCTTCGACATAGTAAAGTCCCGAAGGAAGGGTCGCCGCATAGGAAACGCTGTTTTTCTGGGCGGCAAAAGCATGGCCGGCTTTTTTAGACTCGGATTGAACGAAGCTTAAAAGACCGCTCGAAACCTTCAATTGTCCCGACTTGTCGATCCCTTTTAGGATGGTGGCCAGGTCGAAAGCGACTTTCAAAAGTTCCTGCTTCTCGCCTTCGTTCGACGGCGTCAGGTCCGTGAGTCGCACCGTGGTCGGCGTGAGATGAAGAATCGCCAAAGCCGTCGTGGTCATGGTTTTTTCTTTGACCGAATCCGTATCCTTCAACCTCATCGAGAGACCGATCAAAGACTTCGGGGCCGTCACGGTCTTGAATGGAAATTGGTTTAAAAGAGCGACCGGGCACCAGGAACGTATCGGGTCTTGAGAAGTCGCGGAACAATCCAGCTCCGTGCCGTATTTCTTCGCCAAAACATCCGACTTATCTTGAGGCGTTTGGGCAAAAACCGGAAGTGTGAAGGCACAAACGAAGAAAACGGACAGGACTCTTTTCAAGACACGTAAGCTCATAGTTTCTCCTTGGAGGTTGAGGCCGAATTCATACCCCCATCCCGGCCTTCGGGCAAGGATCGGTTTTTTTAGAACCATCGAAAAGATTTGCGGTGAATCGGCGTGGGACCGTGGCGCCGGATCGCTTCCCGATGCTGGGGGGTCCCATAGCCTTTATGCCGCTCGAGACCGTACTCGGGATATTTCACGGACTCCGCGACGATCCAACGGTCGCGGCTGACCTTGGCCAGGATCGAAGCCGCCGCGATACTGAAACACAGGGCGTCACCGCCGATCACGGCTTCTTGCGGCGTAGCGTCGTGGGGCATGCGGAATTTCCCGTCGACCAAGAGGTAATCAGGCGGAACGTCCAAAGTCTCGAACGCCTTCGTCATGGCTCGAAGCGAGGCGTGGTGAATGTTGATGCGGTCGATCTCTTCGTTGTCGATGTGAGCGACGGACCAAGCGAGGGCTTGCTCGCAAATCACGCCATAAAGGTCTTCTCTTTTTTCGGGGGAAAGCTTTTTAGAGTCGTCGATGTCCGTGAGACGAGCTGTCCATGTGAGGTCGGCTGGGAAAATAACGGCGGCGGCAAAAACGGGACCGGCGAGACAGCCTCGACCGGCTTCATCGAGGCCGGCGATTTTCAGAAATCCCCTCGCGTGGAGAGAAACTTCAAGCCGTCGGAGCGGCGGCGGCTTCTTTTGCGGGAGTTTCTTCAGGGCGGAAACCTTCCTGTGCGTCGAGACGGGCTTTCTTACCCGAAAGTCCGCGGAGGTAGTAAAGTTTCGCGCGGCGGACGCGACCGCGGCTGACGATTTC
Source organism: Myxococcota bacterium (assembly GCA_052033505.1). Lineage (GTDB taxonomy): Bacteria > UBA10199 > UBA10199 > JACPAL01 > JBPOJN01. The sequence goes on from JBPOJN010000093.1 coordinate 5,234, forward strand.
GATCTTATCAATGATGGGAGAATGAGTCGGAAAAACGCGCTCGACGCCGATGCCGTAAGAGACTTTGCGCACTGTAAACGTCTTTTCGATGCCGTGGCCCTTGGTCCGGATCACGACGCCTTCGTAGACCTGCACGCGTTCGCGTTCTTTTTCTTTGCCCTTCTCGACTTCTTTTTCTTTTACCTTTACGTGCACGCGCACCGTGTGACCGACCTGAAAGTCGGGCAAGGTTTTCTTTAAATTTTCGCTTTGAATCTTTTCGAGAATGTTCATAAATCCGCCTAAAATCGTTACCTATAGATGACTACTCTGCAAAAGAGCGTGCGTAGCTAGCATGCGTATGCAAAAAAGCACAAGATCAAAATGAAGAAAGTTTTCCTCAAAATTTTCATGGGTTCCGCACTGTTCTTCACCATTCTCGTGAGTGGACTGGTGCTATTTTCCCCTCTTTTAAGCCGGATGTTCCTGCACGCCTACATTCGCAATGAAGCCCGCGAGCTTTTGCAATGCCCCGTAGACATTGATTCGGCGGAACTCAACCTCCTCAAAGGCGGCCTCGTCGTTCGGGGTTTACGAGCCCTCCATCCGGAGCGGAAAAACGAGACCATCATGTCCGCCCGGCGGGTCGAGGTTAAAATCAATCCTTTCGGCATCCTCTTCGGCCGCATTTCCGGACTGGAAATTCAAATCGACCATCCTCACCTCACCTATGCCACGGACAGATCCGGTCAATGGGAACTCTCTAAACGCGTCCCCCTCTTTCGGCGTGGCACCGGAGAGAAACGTCTCCCGGTCAATATCGACCAAATCCTAATGGAAGACGGCGAAGTCGAATATCGCGACGGGCGCGCCGGAAAAACGACACGGATCGAAGACATCGATCTGAAGGTCACACAGGTCCGCTTGCCGACGCCGAATAACCCGCTTCCTTCGATCTTTCATATGACCTTAGACATCGACGGCGGCGGTGATTTCGAGATGAACGGGCGTGCAGATTTCTTATCGCCTAAAATTTCCTTCGAGTCCGAAGCGAAGCTTTCCGGGCTTCCCCTGCCTCCGTACGCGCCTTACTACGATCACGGGCTGCCGGTACGGATCACGCACGGCGGTTTGGCGATAAGCACGAAGGCCCGCTGTGATCAGGACTACCTCAAGGCCCCCTCCCACGCCGTCATCAGCGGTCTGAAAGTCGAGCCCAAGGCCACCAAAATTTTCGGCTTCTCCGCGGACCGCGTCGTCGACTCGATGAAAGACCACGACGGAAACTTGAACCTCGACCTGATGATCCAAGGCAATATCCGCAATCCTCAATTCCACGTCATGAACAACCTCTCCGCCCAATTGGCCGAAGCGATGGCGAAAAGCCTGGCGACCCTGATCCCAGATCTCATGAAAGCCGCGCCGGGAGCGATCGAAGACACACTTCAAAAAGGCGTCGGTTCCGGCGTCGATAAAATCCGTGGACTCTTCGGACACTGACTTTTTCGACCGTGCGCGTCATTTTTTCTTTGCAAAATCGCAATTAAATATTTGCGCGCCGCAACTTTTCTAAGCGAAAGAGCGAGAGCTACTTCGGGAGAAAAAATATGCGCATTCCTGGAAATTTAGGCAGTCTTTCTCACTTACCTTTACCTTTTGATCTTTTCGGCGCCATCCCCCAACACGCCGCGGATCCGTTAATCGCGCACAACCCGCCGAATTCGCGACTGATCGCTTCCGGGCTTTTCAGCGCCTTGACCGGAGGGGGCGATCGGGCTCGGGACGTTAATCCTTTGGAATCCATTTATCCCGAAGGAAGGCCTCCGGCGAGCTCCCAGCCTCTCGTTGATTTCGTCGCCGACCCTACCGTCTTGGCAAATTTACGAAACGGGGAAATTTATTGTTGGATCCAAAAAGTGGGCACGAGCCTGCCTCAATTTAATACCTTGTCGCTGATCCCAGCGCCCGCGCGTCAGGTTTATGAGTGCGCCAAAAACGTAAAAGCTTGGGCCGAATGGATGCCTCGCTTTTTGCATTCCGACGGCACCCCCATCGAGGGCAGCTCCGATATCTTCCACGAAGTACTGATGAACGCCGACGCTTATGACTTCAATTACCAAGCCCGCATGAGTTTTTTCGAAGGATCGGAAGAATTTCAGATCCAGTGGACCATTCCTCAAAATCACGGTTTCAATCCGACCAAGGGCAAAGGGCTTCGTATCAATAACGGGTCTTGGACATTTGCGCCTTTACCTGGAGATCCGTCCAAAACGATCATGGCTTATCAAATCCATACGGATCCTGACCTGCCCTCTTGGCTCTTAAAACCCGCCGCTTTAGTTATCGTGCCACTCACGACGCGTGAGTTCCATTCCATCATTCAAGCGGTCGCCAACCGAAGCGTAGACCCTACGTGGCGTAGAGAACGAAAAGACAATCCCTCGAATGTTGTATACAAAAAACCAATGCTTGGCGCCTGATTTTATATCAAATTGATAAAAACTTAACACAACCAGTCAAAATTCATTGTAAATTGATAATATGCTGCATTGACGATGCTGCATGGTTACGCTAAAGTCAGTCTTCATGTCCAAAGGCTCCCCCAACATCTTGATTGTCGAGGGTAACGCCAAGCACCGGGCTCTGATCGAAGAGAAATTCCGTTCCACTTTTTCAAACCTCTCCCTCAAACATGCAGGCGACATCGCGCAAGCGACGCCTTTACTCGAAAAGCATGACTGGGATCTGGTGATCGTGAACTGGCAGCTCGCGGACGGCACGGCCCTCGAACTCATCCAGAAATTAGCCGCGGTCCGACCCGAGGCGGCGGTCGCGGTCCTCACGGAAGAAGCGGGCGCGATCGACATCGACGTCCCGGCGCATCACGGCGCGATCGAATTTTTCATGAAAGACCGGCGCACCCTCGAATACTTCAGCCAACGCGCGCAGCGCCTGATCGAAGCGAATGAACGGCTTTTGAGCCTCTTCCACCAAAAAACCAACACAGGCAGCGGTGCCAGCGATCCCGGGAAGTCTTTTCAGGACCCGCTGACGCACGTCTATAACCGCTCTTATTTCGACCACACCCTCGCGCGCGAACTCTCGCTCGCCAACCGCCATCGCTACGAGTTCGCGATGCTCTTGGTCGACATCGACGGATTCCCGCAATTAGCCGCTCAAAAAGGCCGCGCCTTCGCCGAAGACTGCCTCAAGAAACTCGCTTCCGCCCTCTCGCGTGCGACCCGGTCCGGCGACATCGTGGCGCGCTACAATGAAAATGCAAAACCCGCCTCGTCTCAAGAACAATTCGTCGCGCTCCTTCACCAATGCCGCAAATCCGACGCCGTGCGCTGCGCGAACCGCATCTTCAAACTCTTAAAAGAACAGTCCCAAGACAAGGCAGGCCAGGAACTTTTCACGGTCAGCATCGGAATCCTGCACTACCAAGGCGAAACCAAGACCCTCTTCCCGCAAGACTTGATCGACGACGCCCGCCGCGCCTTGCTCTCGGCGAAGTCCTTGGGCGTCTCTCGTTACGCGTTTGCCTGATCCTACGTGACCGTCTTTGTTGCTTCTTTCCCGAAACCTCATTATAGAAATTTCCCCATGAAAAATATTTTCCGGCTTTTTTTTCCCATTCTCTTTTTGTTCGCGGCTTGCGGTTCTTCCCAGAATCCGAATGAAATCCTGATCGGAGAATACGGGAGTTTGACCGGCGGAACGGCGACGTTCGGGCAGTCCACACATAAAGGCATGGAGCTCGCGACCGAGGAGATCAACGCCGTGGGCGGATTGCTCGGAAAAAAAATCAAAGTCGTGACCGTCGATGATCAAAGCCGGCCGGAAGAAGCCAAGACGGCCGTGCTGAAACTCATCCGTCAGAACGAAGTCCGCGCGATCGTAGGCGAAGTCGCTTCTTCGCGGAGCTTGGCCGCCGCGCCGGAATGTCAAAAGGCCAAGATCCCGATGATCTCCCCCGCTTCCACGAATCCGAAGGTCACCGAGATCGGCGATTTCATTTTCCGCGCCTGTTTCATCGATACGTTCCAGGGCGAGGCGATGGCAAAATTCGCGTTTGAAAAACTGAAGGTCCGGCGCGTCGCGATCCTGAAAGACATCAAGAACGACTATTCCATGGGGTTGGCGGACTTTTTCGATAAGACGTTCCGCGCCTTGGGTGGCGAAGTCGTCGGGGCGGAGTCGTATTCGGAAGGCGATATCGAATTCCGCGCGCAGTTGACGACGTTGAAAGGCTTGAAACCCGAAGCCGTCTTCGTGCCGGGCTATTATACCGAAGTTGGCCTCATCGCGCGGCAGGCGCGGGAATTGGGTCTGACCGTCCCGCTCATGGGCGGCGACGGATGGGATTCGCCGAAGACCGTCGAAATCGGCGGAGACGCCGTGAACGGTTATTATTTTTCCAACCATTACGCCGCCGACGATCCGAACCCGACGGTCCAGAATTTCATCGCGAAATTTAAAAATAAATACGGCGAAATCCCCGACGCCATGGCGGTCTTGGGCTACGACGCCGCGGGTCTCCTGTACGACGCGATCAAGCGCGCGGGTTCCGACGAACCGCAAAAAATCCGCGACGCCTTGGCCGCCACGCGCGACTATCAAGGCGTGTCGGGGTCGCTCACGATGGACGAAAACCGGAATGCCAAGAAACGCATCGTGATCCTGAAGATCGAAAACGGCGCGATCAAATTCGCCGATGCGATGACGCCCTAAATGCCCCTATTCTAATGTCAGAATTCCTGCAACAAACTATCAACGGCCTGACCTGGGGCGGCATCTACGCCCTGATCGCCCTAGGCTACACGATGGTTTACGGCGTCCTGAGGCTGATCAACTTCGCGCACGGCGATATTTACATGATCGGCGCGATGACGGGTTACTACGCCGCGAGATGGTTAGGCGGGACGACGTCCGAAGGCTCCGCCGGAAAACTATTGGCGGTCGTGGCCATATCGATGGCGGTCTGCGGGGCCTTGGGCGTCGTGATCGAACGCGTCGCCTACCGGCCTCTCAGAAACGCACCCCGGGTTGCTTTGCTCATCACCGCGATCGGCGTGTCCTTGCTCCTCGAATACGGCGGTCAGAAACTCTTCGGTGCCGATCCGAAATTCTTCTCGCAAATCATTCCCAGCCGGCCGCTCCTACAGACGCAAGGCTTGGTGATCAACAACATCCAAACCATCATCCTGGTCCTCTGTTTCGTTTTGATGGCCGCTCTTTATCTCATCGTGCAGCATACGAAGATCGGCAAAGCCATGCGCGCCATTTCGTTTTCGCAGGCCGCGGGCCGCTTCGTCGGCATCCCGATCGATCGCGTGGTCTCGATCACCTTCTTCATCGGCTCATCGCTCGCCGGAGCTGCAGGCGTGCTGGTGAGTTTGGCGAACCCCAAGATCGATCCCCTCATGGGCATCATGCCGGGGCTGAAGGCCTTCATCGCAGCCGTCTTGGGCGGCATCGGCAACATCCCTGGTGCGCTCGCGGGCGGATTGATCTTAGGGCTCACCGAGACCTTCGTGACGGCTTATATTTCTTCGACGTACCGCGACGCCTTGGCGTTTTTGATTTTAATCCTGATCTTGCTGCTGCGGCCCGCCGGGCTTTTCGGAAAAGCGGTCAAGGAGAAGGTCTAAGATGTTCAACGCCTACTACGTCCAAATCCTGTCGCTGGTGGGCATCAACATCATCATGGGATTATCGCTCAACTTAATCAGCGGACTGGCGGGACAGTTTTCGCTCGGGCACGCGGGTTTTATGGCGGTCGGCGCCTACGCGTCCGCGGTGCTGACGACGGTCCTGCGCGCGCCTTTGTTATCGCTGCTTTCTTTCCTGCCGGTCCCGATCGCCGAACCCGTACTTTTTTTAAGCGCCCTGGCCTTCGGCGGGATCTTGGCCGCGGTGGCCGGACTCTTAGTCGGCATCCCGACCTTGCGGCTTAAAGGCGATTACTTAGCGGTCATGACGTTGGGTTTCGGCGAAATCATCCGCGTGATCATTTTAAATACGGAATCCATCGGCGGGGCGCGCGGCTTGGGCGACATCCCGGAATACGCTGGACCCGGCTGGATTTTCTTCTTCGCAGCGCTGACGTATCTCGTCATTCATCGCATGGTCCGTTCGATGAAGGGCAAGGCCTTGCTCGCGATCCGGGACGACGAGATCGCCGCCGAATCGATCGGCATCCCGACGGCGCGCTACAAAATCCTCGCGTTCACGATCGGGGCTTTCTTCGCGGGCGTGGGCGGAGGCCTTTTCGCGCATCTCTTCACGTATCTGCACACGAACTCGTTTTCGTTCCTGCGCTCGGTCGAATTCGTGGCGATCATCGTGTTGGGCGGCATGGGATCGCTTTTGGGAACCGTCGTCGCGGCCGCCTTGCTGACGGTCCTTCCGGAGCTTTTACGAGACGCTCAAGATTGGCGCATGATCATCTACGCGGCACTCCTGATCTGCATGATGCTCTTCCGCGAGTACGCGAGGAAAAAGTCATGAGTCCCTTGCTGGAAGTCAGACAATGCTCATTGTCTTTCGGCGGCTTGAAAGCGCTGACAAACTTAGATCTCACGATCGCCCCGGGTGAACTCTTGGCCGTCATCGGGCCCAACGGCGCGGGGAAAACGACTTTCTTCAATATCTTAACCGGGCTCTACACACCCGACGCGGGTGAAGTGACCTTCGACGGGCATTCTTTAAAAAAGCTCCCTCCCTTCAAAATCAATCGCTTAGGCATCGCGCGAACTTTTCAAAACATCCGTCTCTTCGGCGACCTCTCCGTCGCGGACAACGTGGAAATCGCTTATCATCATCGGCTGAAATCTTCGTTCTTCGGCGCGAGTTTGGGCACCCCGAAAAGCCGACGTGAAGAAAACGAAAAACGCGAAGACGCGTTGCGATTGCTGAAATTTTTCGGCTTGGAGACGCGCCCGGCCGAACGCGCGAAAAATCTGCCGTACGGCGACCAGCGCCGCGTGGAAATCGCGCGCGCGCTCGCGACGGGACCGAAGCTGCTCTTGCTCGACGAACCCGCCGCCGGCATGAACCCCGTCGAGAAAAAAGAACTCATGGAACTCATCCGGAACCTGCAGAAGGATTTCGGCCTCACGATCCTCTTGATCGAACACGACATGAGCGTCGTCATGAATCTCTGCCCCCGCATCGTCGTCTTGGATTACGGCCTCAAGATCGCCGAAGGTTCGCCCGAAGACATCCGCAAAAATCCGAAAGTCATCGAAGCGTATCTTGGGAAAGCCTGAAAAAAGTGTTTTTATGAAAAACTCACGATCTAAACCCTTAAAAAAAATCAACCACCGGCCCAAAGGTTTAGAAACGGACGACTTTCGCAAAGTCGTCACCATGATTCAGGATTCCCGCCATCGGACACTTAAGGCAGTCAATACCGAACTCATTTCACTCTATTGGCGGGTTGGGGAATATATTAGCCTTAAAATTTCTTCGGAGGGCTGGGGCAAAAACACCGTCGTAGAACTTTCTCATTTTATTCAAAAACGAGACCCTGAAATTCGCGGATTCTCACCTCAAAACCTATGGAGAATGAGGCAATTCTTTGAAACTTATCGAGGCCAACCAAAACTCTCAACATTGTTGAGAGAACTTCCTTGGTCTTCCAACCTCCATATACTCACCAAAACTAAGACTCCCGCGGAAAGAGAGTTTTATCTTCGGATGGCTAAAACCGAAGGTTGGCAAGTCCGCGAGCTTGCTCGCCAAATTGATAGTTCCCTTTTTGAAAGAGCTATTCTTAATCCTCCAAAAGTCTCGGCAGCGCTGAGACAATTGCACCCTGCTGCAAACGAGGCCTTCAAAGACTCCTACCTGATCGACTTTCTAAACCTTCCCGACGGCCATTCTGAACGAGATTTAGAGCAAGGGTTAGTGACTAATCTTCGACGGTTTTTGATCGAACTGGGCTCAGACTTTGCGTTTGTCGGGGAACAGGTCCGCTTACAGGTCGGAGGAAAAGACTTTGCTCTCGATCTCCTCTTCTTCCATCGCGGTCTCAATTGCCTCGTCGCCATCGAACTCAAGATCGACGAATTTCAACCGGAGTATCTCGGTAAACTCGAGTTTTATTTGGAAGCTTTGGACCGGGACATGCGCAAACCTCATGAGAAGCCCTCCATTGGCGTTCTTCTCTGCGCTACTAAAGACAACGAGGTCGTTGAATACGCACTGAGTCGCTCGACATCGCCGGCATTGATTGCCGAATATCAAACCAAGCTGCCCGACAAAAAACTGCTCCAACGAAAGCTGCATGAGTTTTACCAATTAGCGAGCCCACAATTGAAATAATCATGGACATCCTAACGATCGAAAACCTGCAGGTGCACTACGGCGCGATCCACGCGCTGAAAGGCGCGTCTTTATCCGTGGGTGCGGGCGAAATCGTGACGATCATCGGATCCAACGGAGCCGGGAAATCCACCCTGCTGCGCGCCGTTTCTGGGATTTTAAAACCCACTTCCGGGCATATCCGCTACACACCCGCCGGAGCCGAAACGCTTTCCTTGGAAAAATTGCCGTCCCACACGATCGTCGCCGCCGGCGTGGCCCAAGTTCCGGAAGGCCGGCAAATCTTCCCGAATCTCACAGTGAAGGAAAACTTGGAATTGGGAGCGTATGCGCGGCAGGGAAAGTTCTCTCAGGAAGAAGAATTCGGAAAAGTTTTCAAACTCTTCCCGCGATTAAAGGAGCGTCTGCCTCAGACCGCCGGAACGCTTTCCGGCGGTGAGCAACAAATGCTCGCGATCGGCCGCGCGCTGATGGCCAAGCCGCAATTATTGATCTTGGATGAACCTTCGTTGGGTATCGCCCCGACCCTGGTCGAACAGATCTTCGAAACTTTACGGACGATCAACGCCCAAGGCGTTTCGATCTTACTCGTCGAACAAGACGCATCCTTGGCCTTGGAGACCGCTCATCGCGCTTACGTACTGGAAACGGGGACGATCACGTTGAGCGGAGAGGCCAAGTCTCTGCAAAATCACCCTGAAGTGCGGCGCGCGTATTTAGGATTGTGAGTATTCTTTACGGTAGATCTGAATCAACGTCAGGAATAAAGCCAACATCACCGGCCCCAAGAAAACCCCGATCATACCGTAGTACGCTAAGCCTCCGAGGATCGAGAGGAAGAGAAAGAGAGTCGGGAGCTTTGTTTTTTCTCCGATCAGCAGCGGCTTGAGGAAATTATCCACCGTGCTGATGACTAAGGCTCCCCACAAAAAGAGAATGAGGGATTTCCCCCAGTGGCCGTTCAAATAAAGATAAACCGCCGAAGGCAACCAAACCAAAATCGCACCTCCGACCGGCACCAACGCTAAAAACGCGATCAAGAGTGCCAAGAATAAAGGGAACGGAACGCCCAAAATCCAGAATGCCAACCCGGCCAATACCGCTTGAACGCCCCCGGTGACGACCAAGCCGCGCACGACCGCAGAGACCGTGGTCGAGAGCCGTGCGAAGACGAACTCCTTGTTCTCCTTCGTCATCGGAAAGAGATCTTTGATCCCCTTCACCATACCCTCCCCATCCCTTAAGAAGAAAAAGAGGATGATCACCACCACCAAATAGTGGATCAGGAACAACACGAAATTCGTGGCCCCCGATTGGATCTGCCCGACAATGGCCTGGGAGACGGACTGGGCCGCGCGCCCGAGCAAGGGAACCAACTGGATGTTCAAAGACGAAGTTTTCTCGACGATTTTATCCCACACGACGCGCAAGGGCGAATTCAGCATTTGATCGAAAACCGCCTCATAGCGACGCTCCCCCATCCACGTTCCCACCTGCGCATAAAACTGCAGAACTTCCTGCACCAAGGCCCCAGAGAAAAAGATCATGGGTCCCGCCGTGAGCAAGATAACGACGAAGACGGTCAGCCCCGCGGCGACCGTGCGGCGGCCTTTGCATTTTTTCCGGAAGAAAAGAAACACCGGATAAAACACCATCGCGGCGATCACAGCCCAGACCAGTGGAACCAGGAAGATTTTGAAGATCCCGACCAGCTGCAGGAAAATCACGACGAGCAGGACGAAGAACGAAAGTATGAAAAGCTGGCGCTGATTCATCTCAGTAACCGCTCTGTTGCTCGGGGGTGACTTCGGGCGGCGAAGACGGGACGCTCTCGGGCATGGACTCCGGCGACACCGGAACCCTTTCGATCACGGGAGCTTCTTCGGGTTCGGCGGGTTCGGGAGCCGGCTTCAAAGCCTCGGGGTTTTCGCGCACGATCTCCTGCCCTTCACCCGCGTCTCCCGCGTTCGGCGATTTCTTCTGAAAATCACAGCCCGCGGAGGCCAGAAAAACGCTGAAACCCAAGAAAGCGGCGAGCGGCGTTTGTGTCCAAAATCTCATAAATCCCCCCATGAAGGAACATTTGACGATAAAGCCCGATTCGAATACCTAGCGGCCCCTATGCCCTCGTTTTTGGAAGGTCTCGGCCGACTCTTCAAGGTTTTTTTCGGTCTCTTCGCTTTATTAATCGGCGTCGCGGCCCTGGGTTCGAGCCTGCTGTATTATCATTTCACCAAAGATCTCCCCAAAGTCAGCGACATGACCGACTATCATCCGCCCGTCATGAGCGAAGTCTACTCCGACGACGGCACGAAAATCGGCGAATTCTGGCAGGAATGCCGCTTGGTCCTGCCCTACGATCAGATCCCGCGCAAAGTCGTCGACGCCTTTGTGGCGAGCGAGGACGAGCGTTTCTGGGACCACCGCGGTGTCGATTTCCGCGGCATCCTGCGCGCCTTCTATAAAAACCTGCGCGCCGGCCGCGTCGTCGAAGGCGGATCGACCATCACGCAGCAAGTCACCCGCGCCCTGCTGCTGACGCGCGAGAAGAGCTTCGGACGCAAGATCAAGGAAGCGATTCTCGCCACCCAGATCGAGCAGAATTTAAGCAAGGAACAGATTCTCTACATTTACTTGAACCAGATTTTCCTCGGAAACCGCTCCTACGGCGTCCAAGCCGCCGCGCGGAATTATTTCCACAAGGACTTGAACGCGCTCAACTTAGCCGAGATCGCCATGATCGCGGGACTGCCCTCCGCACCCACAACGTTTTCACCGCTGACGAACCCGACCATGGCGCGCGAACGCCAGATGCACGTCCTCTCGCAGATGCTGGACAACAAGTACGTCAAGAAAGCGGAATACCAAGAAGCCGTCGCAGCGCCCCTGACGCTCTACCGCGCGGGCACGGATAAGGATTTCAACAACCGCTACGCTCCCTATTTCGTCGAGCACGTACGCCAGCAGATCGAAAACGCTTACGGGCCGCAGACGCTTTATTCCGGCGGGTTGAAGATCTATACAACCGTGAATCTCGCGGCCTACCACGCCGCGGAGCGCGCCGTGAAACGCGGCCTCTTCGAAGTCGAGCGCCGTAAAGGTTTCCGCGGCCCGCTGCAGACCGCCGAAATCAAGAACTCGAAGAACATCCAAGACTACGCCAATGCGATCCACCGGGAGCTGACGGAATTCACCGAACCCATCACGTTCAGCGCGGGTAAAAACTCTCTCTCCCCGATGACAACGCCTCTCGAACCATGGCACCTCTATCAAGGCGTCATTTCGGAAGTGGACGATAAAGGCACAGCAACGATCTTAGTGGGACACGTGAGCGGCACGATCTCGAAGGAAGATCGGAATTGGACCGGACGCACACCGAAAGTCGGTGAGGTTTATTGGGTGCGGCCCAAAAGTGATCCCGAAACGGCTTTCGTGATCGAAAACGAACCCAAGATCGAATCCGCTCTCTTTTCTTTCGACCCCATGACAGGCGAAGTGAAGGCCATGATCGGCGGTTTCAGCTTCAAGCGCAGTGAATTCAACCGCGCGACGATGGCCATCCGCCAGCCCGGCTCCGCCTTCAAACCCATCGTTTATGCGGCCGCCCTCGACAAAGGCTACACACCGAAGACGACCGTCATGGACGCGCCGGTGCAGTACAAAATCGGCCGTAACTCGTTTTGGAGCCCTAAAAACTATAGCAATAAGTACAACGGCCCCATGACGATCCGCGCCGCGCTGACGAACTCAATCAACATCGTCGCCGTCAAAGTCTTCCATGACATCGGCATCGATTACGCCGTGGCCTACGCGCGCAAACTGGGGCTCACGACGCCGATCGCGAAATACCTGTCCACCGCCTTGGGCGCCTCCGACGTCACGTTGCAAGAAATCACGCGCGCCTACGGCGTCTTCCCCTCCGGCGGCGTCCGGCAAGATCTGATCTACGTCCTGAAGATCGTCGACAAAGACGGCAAGGTCTTGGAGGAAAAGAACCCGACGCCGCTCGACCGCGAACACGTCTTCGACTTCAAGAAAAAATCCGCAGGACTCGCCACGCAACAGACCCTTCGCGAAGAAGGCGAAAAAGCGATTCAAAAAGACAAACTGAAACTCAGCCCTGAAGAATTGAAGATTCTCTACGGCGCCGACATTCCCGCGGGCCATGTCATCACGCCGCGCACGGCTTTCTTGATGGTCAGCATCATGCGCGACGTCGTCGAACGCGGCACCGGCTTCAAAGCCAAGGCGCTGAAACGCCCCGCCGCCGGTAAAACCGGAACGACCAACGACGAATCCGACGCGTGGTTCGTCGCCTACACGCCGGACATGGTCACAGGCGTCTGGACTGGCTATGACAGCCGCAAAAAAATCGGCCCCGGCATGACCGGAGGCGTGATCTCCGCGCCGATCTGGCTGTATTACATGGAAGAAGCCTTGAAAGACCGTCCCGTGCTGTCGTTCGCCGTGCCTAAAGACATTAAGCTCTCCGAAATCGACGACATGGCCGGTGGCTCGGCGCTCGAAGATCTGCAGCCGAAACCCGACGACGACTTAGACCTCCCCACCGCCCCGGCCCCCAGCAGCCGCGGCGTGGATTTCTTGTATAAAGATTTGAATGGCCTATAGGAAAAAGAGTTTCTACCGGATCAACTGACAACCGCCCGAACCACCGCCGCTCCCACCGCCCGAAGACAACGTCACGCAATCATCGCCTTCGGTGCAGCGTACCGTCAGCGTCGTTCCTCCGAAAGCCGTGTAGGTTTGCGACGACGTGAATCCGACCACGCTCGGAGGCGAAGCCTCTCCCGAAGACCCGCGGCAGGGAGTGTAGCCGGAGGCGCCTAAGAAACCTGTACCGATCCGCTCGAAATCCAGTTGATACGTGGCACCGGGCGTCAGTCCCGGTATTTCAAAATGACCGTCCTGAGTGCGCGCCGGGGCGAAATCGCCCGACAGGGCCGAGACCGCATCGACGCGCGGATCGGAGACGTTACGGGCGACGAGATTCACACATTGGACTTGATCCTTATCCGTATCCAAAGCCGTTCCCTGGAGCACCCACGTCGAAGACTCGAAATCGGAAGCCGGATATAACTGCGCCAACCCCACGCGGTCGTCTTTTTCGGGCGTCTTGAAATCGGCGCCGTTGTCCAAAATAAACGTCGGGAACATCGTCGTAATAAAACGGTCGTTCGTATCGTCCGCATCCGTGGATTCCGTTAGGTTCACCTGGGAGTGGTCCAGGCCTAAGAAGTGCCCGACCTCGTGCACGATGAACGACGTAAAATCATCGTCGGAAAAACTGATGCTCGCTGGGCATCCAGCGACTTCAAAACCCTCGAGGCAGGAGGCGTTGAAGACGGCCTCGCCACGCACCGCATGTCCCGTAACCGTGTCGAAACTGATGATGGAGGCGAATCCCAACGTCGTGAACTTATTTCCCGCCCCGAAAAAGTCGCCCATGATCTCGCCGTCTTCATCGATGATAAGGGGGTTCAACCCGTCATCGGTCGGCCCCGTAGGACAGGCCGCCGGATCGTAAAGAAAACTGCATTCATTGGACACATCCACGCTCGCGCCTAAGTTTCCGATCTGAAAACTCACGTCGGCTTCCGAAATCGAGGACCATTCGGATAAAGCGTCTTGGATCAAGGGCAAGGCGTCTTTGCCGCGCACATCAAGATCCGACTCGAGATGCACGTCGACCGGCATCGAGGACCAAATCACGGGCGTGCCGTTGGAAAGAACGCTGCGAGGACCGACGGCATGAGCCACCGGGGAGAAGACCAAGGCTCCAAGCGCTGAGGCGAAAAAGAGAATATTTTTCATATTTTTTTAAGGATGGGACAGCTGACGCACGGCGGAGACGAAGTCGACGTAATTCAAGCTGCGATCGACGCCTGCTGAGTCACCATTGGCATTGAAAACGCTTTGATTTTTAAGCTTCAAGACCTTGGGATTGTTGTCCATGCGCACGAACAACCCGCGGTTGTCGGTCGCGTTCCTGACGATTTTCCCAGAATTCGAAGCCGTAATCTCAAATTTTCCCTGGCCGAATCCCACCGGCGCGGTCAGTCCCGAGGGTCCATCCGCGCTTAAAAAAACGATCGACTCCTCGCCGACTTTATATTCCGGCAGAGACTGGCCTGAAACGACGCCCTCGCGACCTGCGATCGTCCCCTCTTCCTGTAAAGCGATCTGACGGAATGTAAGTTTCGAATTTTGCGCGGAAACTGCGGGACCTTTCAGAGTCTCCGACACTTCGTAAGTCACCTGGATCACCGGACGGCCATTTTCGTCCTTCATCGATTTTACGTCCGTGCATTTTCCGACGAAGACGCGCTCGGATAAGTCGGTGAGTTGTTCGAGATTGAGCTGGAGCACGAGCATGGCCCGGGCGGCGGGAGAAAAAGCCGCGAAACAGCAAAGGGCCAGGAAAATCTTCGCGAGACGGTTCATCGACGTTCCTCCGAGTGAAGAAGCAGTTTAAAGGAAAGACAAGAAAGTCGCAAAACAAAAGGTCGGCCTTAGGGAAACGGAGGAATACTCTCCGGCGCGGGGGTTCTTTTGAAAAAATAAGCCATGAGCATTTCCAGCTTTTTTTTGAGAGCGGTTTTTTCCTGCTCCGCCGAGTGCGCATATCCGGCTTCGGAAAAAACCAGAACGGAACGCACGGAAACGACCGCCTCTAAAATCGACTGATAAATCAGAAGCTTCTGTCGCGGAGAAAAAGGCTGGAGACGCTTAAGATCGATAGAACCCTGCGAGATCTGCGGAGAATAACAAGACAAGGTCATTTCGTAGAGGGCATCCAGAATATTATCCGGAGAGATCGCCCTTTTTTGATGGTGAAGAAGTTCGTTCATGCTTGCAATCAGACGGTTCAAACGCGTCTTCAACGCCCCCTTGGAGCCATGATTTAAAACGATATCGGAAGATTCGGGTTTTTCCGGAGAAATCTCCGATTCCAAAAACCGGTTCTTGGATCTTCCGGACCGGATCAACTTCAGGATCTTAAGCCGTAAGCGGCGGGCTATTTTTTCGTGTTCATGGAACGGGAGCATGTGAAAGCGGTTGGCCAAGACCAATATTTCGACGACGCCTTGCTTGAGCAACACAAGATCCCGAAGCATAATATCGCCGCGCTCCGAGACGACGCGGCTCAAAGCGGGAACGGCTTCGAGAAGTTTTTTCAAGAAATCGCTCGCGTTACCGTTCTCGCTTAAAATACTGCGGCTGCTTTCCAGGAAACTCTGTCCTTTGACAAAGACCCCCGCCAACTCCTCTAAAAGCCGCAGAAAATCATTTTTCGCGCGCGTTAAATCGCGTCCGACCGGTGACAAGAGCCGCGCGCAGATCGCCACGAGTTCTTCATGCAATTCCGGCGCGAGATAAAAACTCTCCTGAAGGCGCGACACCAAAAAATAAGCGTCTTTATAACTCTCGGGCAGGCCTTGGAGATCGGGGCCGTACCTCTTGACCAATTGCTCGGCCGTTTGAAGGCCTTCCGGATATTCCAAGCCCTCGGGGATCATGCTTCCCTGCACGGAGCTTAGGCTTAAGCCCCTTCGAAGAGCTTCGCGGTCGGCGGCGATACAGAAGCCGTAACAAGGATTGCGCACCGAATAATAAGACCGAATCTTCGACTTCAGGAGCGACATGGCCTCTTCCCGCGCGGAAGCGGAAACACCGGCCGAAAAAATTTTTTGGACCAATCCGTAGAGATGCTCCATGTCCCGGATGTCCCAGCTCCCGACCAAGTCGCGGCGGATCGGATCCAGTAAAAAGACCGGGGCGATGCCCATTTCCCTGGAAATGGCTTCCAAGATATCCTTTTCGGCTCCCTGCATGGCTCCGTCGTATTCTTCGCGGAGCTTTTCCTTCAGCGCATCCGACCAAGGAACGCCCGCTTTCGCTTCCCGCAGCATCGCCGCGAAAAGTCCGCCGCCCAATTGAAGCGCCTGGAGGTTTTTATCGATCGAGGCTTTTTCCTGAACGCGGATCACGTCCGGATCACTGATGACCGAAATGCGCATGGGGCGCGGCAGTCTCGTGCTTTGGAAAACAGTGACGGGCACGCCCTGCGCGACCGTTTCCGTAACGACCGCATCCGGACCCGCCCATCTTTGCGCCATTTCCAAAGCGGCCTTGCGATGTGTGGAGGCGAGCACCGTGTCGACGGGCTCGAGAGATTTCAGCTTTCCATCACCGTAATCCCGTTGCTCCTGCATGAGTTTGGAAGCGGGCAAATAGCCCAGCACGTCAATGACAGCGACGTCCCGGCGTTTCACTTCTTTCAAGACGTCGCGGAAATGTTCGAGGGGCGTCATTCCTTCTTCGGTGAGCGACTTGATGCCGGTGAGCACGACAGTCTCGTTCGGCAGCGATTCGGCCCAAGCGCCCGTCACCTGCTCACTCAAGATCTTCGCGGTCGGCACGACGGCCTGATAAGCCATCGTTTTGCGGAAATAATCGGCGTAAATACGCGGCACGACCGTCATCAGAAACGCATCGGGATCGCCAAAACCGATTTCCTTCAAATCCCCGAATCTTTGTTTTTCATTGGCCTGCTCCAAACGCTCCGGTGTCTCACGCGAGGAAAGTGCACCGAAAGCCGGCGGAACTTCGCCTTCCCTATCCGTAAACCGCGCGATCATGGCCTGACGGTCGAACACTGACAAGAGACCGGAGAGATTGCCGACGGGATCGTACAGGACGCCCAGGCCATGGAATTCCCCCAAAATCATGCGGTCGAGCTTCGCCCAATTGATCTGGGCGCGTATGTCCCCGGAGGTTTCCAAGGTCGCCAAAAGTTCTTGGGGTTCTGAAACGAGATCCAACTCCTTCCGCAAATCATCGACGTGGGGAGCCGCCAGATAAAAAAGATGGCCGTACCGGCCGTATAAATCGCGGGCCTTTCGCAAAACGGCCGTGTCTGTGGATTCGACGGCGGCCTTAAGTATTTTTTTCTCGAAAACGGAGAGCTTGCGGGGCGGTATCTTCGCGACGGTGGCGCGGATCAAATCCGGGATTTTTTCCTCGGGCAAGGAGCGCACCAAGGCGTTTAAAGAGGCAATTTGTCGCGCGGGAACGGGCGTCAGCATAGGTTCTTACGTTTCTCTTCGGAAAAACAAAAAAGTTGCCTGCCATTTGAAAGACGTGAGACAGCACTGTAAATCAAAGGAGATTTTCATGTCAGCCGAAAAGTCATTAGAGAACGTCATTATCATCGGTGGAGGTCCTTCGGGACTCACATCCGCCATCTATACGGCGCGGGCCGACTTAAAACCTTTGATGATCGAAGGCTATCAGGCGGGCGGCCAGCTCATGCTCACGACCGACGTCGAAAATTTTCCGGGCTATCCCGAAGGCGTCATGGGCCCCGAGATGATGGCGGACCTCCGCAAACAGGCCGAGCGCTTCGGGACGCGTTACCTGACCAAGGACGTCACGCGTGTGGATTTTTCAAAAAAACCATTTACGGTCGAGGTGGGCGACGAGGTTTTCCTGACTAAATCCGTCATCATTTCCACGGGCGCTTCCGCGAAACTGATCGGGCTCCCGAATGAAAAACGCCTCATGGGCAAAGGCGTCACGACCTGCGCGACCTGTGACGGGGCTTTTTTCCGGAACATGGACGTGGCCGTCGTCGGCGGCGGCGACTCCGCGATGGAAGAAGCGAATTTCCTGACGCGATTCGCTTCAAAAGTCACGGTCATCCACCGCCGCGATCATTTACGCGCCTCGAAGATCATGCAGGACCGCGCGTTCGCGAACCCGAAAATTTCGTTCGTCTGGGACACGGCCGTCGAGGAAGTCTTGGGCGAAAAAGAAGTCGAAGGTCTCACGCTGAAAAACTTGAAGACCGGCGCCGTTTCGACGCTCAAAGTCGCGGGGCTTTTCGTCGCGATTGGCCACGAACCCAATACGCAATTGTTCCGTGGGCAAATCGATACGGACGGAAACGGCTATATCAAGACCCATGACGGCATGAAGACCAACGTTCCCGGCGTTTTCGCCTGTGGCGACGTCCAAGACCACGTGTACCGCCAAGCGATCACGGCCGCCGGCAGCGGATGCATGGCTGCGATTGATTGTGAGAGATATTTAGAAGCGGAAGGACACTAAAACAAACCCGCATTTCGGAATACCGGATGTAAAAAAGCCCCGCCTCTTTTCGAAGAAGCGGGGCTTTTTATTTTTTCGAATTCTTAATCGATTAGCGATTATCGCATCAGCGAACATCCGCCCGAGCCATCGGCGCCGCCTTTGACGAAGAGCACCTCGCTGGGGGTTCCGGGCAAGATATCGCAGTGGTCGCCGATACCGTCGTGGTCTCCGTCCTGCTGGCCGGGGTTGTAGATGACAGGGCAATTATCGCTACCGTTCGGGATGCCGTCGTGATCGTCATCGGCGCCCGGATCGCTGACGCTGGGCGTGGGGTTCGACGGAGGATTGCCGCCGACCACGACCGTATCACAGTCCGCTCCGACGCCGCGCGTCGGATCGAGCTTCGCGCAGTCGTAATAATCGGTCACATTGTCGCCGTCGGTGTCGAACTTATCGGGATTCGTTCCGATGGTCGCTTCAAAGGCGTTCGTATAGCCATCGCCGTCGCGGTCCAAGTCGCAGGCATCGCCGTCACCGTCGCCATCCAGGTCGGTCTGCGTGGGGTTCGGCACTAAAGAACAATTGTCCGTGGCATTCGGTCTACCGTCGTTGTCGTAATCGTTTTCGCAGACGTCGCCGATGTGGTCCCAGTTCCGGTCGGCCTGATCGGGATTCGGCGTGTAACGGCAGTTATCCGTCGTATCCGCGACGCCGTCATGGTCCGTATCCGTTCCGCCGGGGGTCACCGGGGGCTCATCTGTTACCACCGGAGGCACCGTGTCACCCGGAGGCAAACCGCCGCCCGCGTGGGATGCGCCGCCACCGATAGTCGTCGACCCGCCCATATCGGGAGATTTTACCCCAATGCGGCCAGCCCAAGAAGGATGGACAAAAGCCAGAGACAGGACCGCCAGAAGATAAAAAGCACGCTTAGATGTCATAGATTTTACCCTTACCCAACTTATCGACCGGTCCCATGGAAAGTTGCGTCCTTAAAGTGAATGTTAGTTCGAGCTACACACATCTAGGACACTAGGGTTTAGAAAAGGCAGTGTAGGAGCGGTTTTTTAAGGGTTTTGAATAAAGCATAGGCGCTCCGGGAGTGATCCCTTATCGTTAAGGTTGCGATTTCATTAACGAAAGGAGCGGCCTATGCAGAAGAAGGATGGACATCGCCAAGAAAACGATCAAAGAAACGATCGCTACGCTTCCCGCCGACACGCATGTGGCTCTCCGCGTTTATGCGCACCGCATGGAGCAATCGAATAAAGACTTAAGCTGCGTCGACACCGAACTCCTGGTGCCCTTCGCCCCGCTCGATGTGGCGGCATTCTCCGCGAAAGTCGATTCAATCCAACCCAAAGGTTACACGCCCATCGCCTACTCACTCTCTCAGGTCGCGAACGACTTCGGCGTCGAACGCGAGGCGGAGAAGGTCATTATTTTGGTCAGCGACGGCGAAGAAACCTGCGGCGGCGACCCCGTGCAGGCGGTCAAAGACCTGATCGCGAAGGGTTTTAAACTCAAACTCCACGCAGTCGGATTCAACGTCGATCCGAAGACGCAGGCCCAGCTTCAGGCGATATCGGCGGCCGGAAACGGACAGTATTACGACGCACGCGACGGTGCGGCCTTAAGCTCGGCTCTTCAAAAAATTACTCAGGAAGCTTTGTTGATTCAGAAAACGACCGCAACGTACGGCAGCGAAATCAAAGGCGGCGATTCGTACGAGACGGCGGTCGCTCTCACGCCGGGCACGGAATACAAACTCAATCATCATCAGAGACAGAATCAGTTCGATTATTTCTACGTCGACTTGAAGGCCGGACAGCAGCTGTCGGCGACTTTGGGCACCTTGGGCAAAGGCGTCGCGATCCAGGGAGAACTCGCGCAGGACAATACGAACCCTTACGCCGGCTTTCAGATCCACGACTCCAATCGGACTAAGCTCGTCTCGAAGGAAATCATCGGTGCCGCGAATCACACCGAAACTCTGCAGGCCGACGCCGCGCAAAGTTCGCGCTTCTACCTCCTGATCGGCAGCACGTACGACCACATGAACAAGGAATGTCCCTTCAAGATCACGGTCAGCGACTTCTTCGACGCCGGCACGCAAGCCGACGCGGGTGATACGATGGAAACGGCTCTCGCGATCGAAAAAGGCAAACCCGTCTCGGGCGCGGTCATGTTCAGCGATACCGGAGACGTTTATAAAATCAATACGACCAAGGGCGAACCGATCACGGTCATGGTGATGCCGGACAACCAAAAAGCCACGTTGAAGGCCATCCTCTCCGACGATCTGGGCGTGCATTTGGCCGAAAGCCATTCGCCGAACGAAGGTGCCGGTTTCCGTA
The DNA here is from genome assembly GCA_052033505.1 of Myxococcota bacterium. Taxonomy (GTDB): domain Bacteria; phylum UBA10199; class UBA10199; order JACPAL01; genus JBPOJN01. Next base: position 26,014 of record JBPOJN010000093.1, read on the forward strand.
TAAGCGGCATCGCGACCGGCCCGGCGACCTATTTGCGTGTCCAAAGATTCTACAACGACGATCCCGCCACGAAATACACGCTGACCTTCGAAGGCGCGTCCGCGGTTCCAGCCACGACCGAAGTCGCCCCGCCTCCCTCTGCTCCGGCGGCCCCGATCGCAACCGCAACACCCACGCCGATTCCACACATCGAACCAAGACCCGATCACCTCAGACCCGAACCTCCCGACTTTACCCTCTCCAATCCAAGGATATGGAAGATCATCGGCATCGCGTTCGGAGCGGGTTTACTCCCGGGCCTCGTGGGAGGCTTCGTGCTCCGCGGTCTTTTCAGGAAGAAGCCAGCTTCATCTTAACCCATCGACTACACGAAAAGCGCCCGCCATACGCTCCACCTCTCCGGCGGAGAAGCGGTAAGTCTTCGTAATTTTACGCCAGTCTTTGACTGAAGCGATGACTTCTTCGATAATCCGCTCGGCCTTTTTCGATTTGACCCGGAAATAAACCGCGACTTCCCGTGCCAGCTCCAAACTTTGCGCGTTGTCGGTCTCCGAAATATTGAGCCGCAGTCCATCGGCCGTCGCGACCGGATTCATGTCGTAAGCCGGTGAAAGACGCCATCCTTTGGACTCGAGCAAAAATCCGTGATTGCGCAGATGGTCGTCGGTATTGGAAACGCAGATAAAAAATACGATGCGGCGCCAAAGCTGTTCCAAATCTCGGTCCGGCTCCGCGCCTTGACGCATGAGGAATTGCGCGAGCTCCAGATAACTCGCTCCAGAGGAAGCGTCGTCCCCTTCCGAACGCTGCAAGAGAGTCATCGCGGATGCGAAATGAATGCGTTTCTGACGGAGTTCGCGATCGAAACGTTTCGTGAGAAAAGTACGATGACGGCTGTTGAAACGGCGGGACAAAGACTCGGAGACGTCGACTTGAGATCGAACGGCGAGTTTATGGATGACTTCTTCCCAGGCGCCGACGTCCGTTTCGTCCTGCGTGCTCGGAAATTTTGCGATCCACAAGTCCCCCTTTTTATCGACCACACTCGCTTTCGGGCGAGCCCCTCCCAAAGAAGAACCGGGGACGATTAAAAGCTTCAGCCACTTCGCATAGTCTCCGTCTTGATTCGCATCCTTCTTTTCCAATTCCAGACTGGCATGTTCCAGCTCAGAAAGAGAGGTCCACGGAGGAGACGCTTGTGCCGCCTGTTCGTCTAAAAAAGGCCCCTTCGGCTCCGTACGAAAACGCAAAGCCCCCATGCGGTGGCCGTCGTAAACGCCGAGCAAAAAATCGGACTCCAAAAGGGTATGCTCTTTGCGTTTTTCATGACGCGCCGCTTGAGCCTCGCGGCGACGCATCAGCAGCCGTCCCCATCGATCGGGCGCGGAATCCAGGAAAACGCCGAAGTTTTCCCGGCCTGTCGAAGGATACTGCAGGCCCGCGTAAAGCCTTAAGGCAGGATCAAAAGTCTGGGCCCGGCCGCTCTTGAGCCACTCGGGAGAATACTCAAAAGAGAATATTTCCTTTCCCCGCAAAGGAGCGGCAAAAAGAAAACCCACGAAGGACGGCTGGGAGAGCGAAACATCATCCATCCAGACTTCGATTCGCCGCCGCGTACTCATGAGAGGCTCCGGCGAGGCGCCCTGGATCGAAGCGGCAAATGAGCATCTTGAAGCTTCCGGCCGAGTTCGTCGTCTCTCCCGATGAGCGCCAAATCCTTCTCAAGCCCTAGACAAGACAAAACGCTGACATAAGCCCCGAGCGTCACACTGGAATCTCCGCTCTCAATGGCCTGTAAGGTGGGACGAGACATGCCGGCCCGTTCCGCCACCTGTCCGGCCGACAATCGACGCCTCAATCGGGCCAAATGGATATTAGCGCCCAAATCTCTCAGAAGACGCTGGGTCGCGGGAATGAGCACAATCTTAGTTCTCGGCATAATGTTAAATATATTTAACATTATAACCATTTAATGTAAATTATATTTTACATTAAATATTTTAAAGACTTGCTCCCCACTCCTCACTAAGTCTTTCTAAATCATGCTGCTCGACACCGCCACCTCCCACGTCGCCGTGATCTTGAGAGAAATTTTCGAATGGTCTCTCACTCCCTCTGAAAAAACGGCACCGCATCCTAAAGCGTTTTTAGTTTACGATACGGCGACTCCGCTGGCGCAGCTTTTGTCCTCCGCCTACCGCCACGCCTTGCCCGATGTGGAAGCCGTGGATTTTGACCGCAGCGATCCCGAGACGATCAAACGCAAGATCGAAACGCTCGCACCCGGCGACTTAGTGATCTTGGTACAATCCACGAGTTTTCGCCTGGACGCCTTTCGGATCCGGGTCCATCTTTTCGAACGCGGACTGAAAGTCATCGAGCATCCGCACTTGGGCCGCGTCACTCAAGATGAAATCGAAACCTACGTCGCCGCCCTCGCCTACGAGGCCGCGTACTACCGCCGCGTGGGACCGGATCTGAAATCCCGTTTGGACCGCGCCGGTGAAGTGAAACTCATCGGTGGCGGAGAGACGCTCACTTACGGAGGTCCTTTCGAAGAGGCGAAACTCAACATCGGCGACTATCGCGGCATGAAAAACGTCGGCGGACAATTCCCGATCGGCGAGGTTTTTACGGAATTAAAAGACTTAAAGCATTTAAACGGCCGCATCCCGCTTTTCGCCTTCGGCGATCAGACGTTTTCGGTAGCCGAAGCTTCCCAACCCATCGTGATCGAAATCAAAGAAGGCAAACTGATCGCGGCCCATGACGCCACTCCTGGGTTCGAGGCCGTCTTGCAAGATATTCGGAATCACGAAGGCGATATCTGGGTGCGCGAACTGGGCTTCGGCTTAAACCGCGCGCTCACGCGGACCGCCCGCATTTCCCACGACGTCGGCATTTATGAGCGCATGTGCGGCGTCCACCTCTCGATCGGAAGCAAACACGCGCTCTATCCCAAAGAGGGATTCCACAAAAAGAAGGTCAAATTTCACGTCGACGTCTTCGCGGCGGTCGATGAAGTGCAGGTGGACGGCGAAGTCGTTTACAGAAACAGAACTTACACCCTCTGAACGTTTACTCACCAACCAACCGTCATGCCGTGATGGCAGATCGGAAAATCGAATCGCACCGGATCTTCCGGACTCAGCTCTTTCAAAAACTTCGTCACGTCCATCGCCATGTCCCAGCGGGGATTTTTATAAGCCGAAAGTTTGTGGCGGACCGCAAATTGAAAAATATGCGTGTCGAGCGGAATGATGAGCTTGGACGCCGCGATCTCGGGCCAGAGTCCCAGGTCGAAACCGTCCTTGGGCCGGACAACCCACCGGAGAAACATATTCAAACGCTTGCAGGGAGAACCGTCTTTTGGAGACGGGAAAAAATACCGGAAGCCCCGGGACGCCGCGCGCGCATGCAGGAGCGGCGGTAAATCGTCTAAAATTCCCGCAGTGACTTTTTCGAGCATGGGCCTCACGTCGCTATCCGCCGGATCGTAATGCTTCAAAAAAAGTGCCTTCAACGACCGATGCTTTTTCAAGACGCCGCGCAGCCAGGCCATCAACAGCACGACGTCACCGCCACGGACCCAGCGGTGCACGAACCCCTCATAACGCGGCGCCTCGATCTTCGCGTCGAACGCCGCGACATAGCCTCTCGGGCTCTTGCCCATCAAACCCAGTATCTTTTGCACGGAGGCCTGCACGGCCTTCACGTTTCCGAACGCGAGCGACGCCGAAATCAGCGCCGCGATTTCTTGATCGGCCGGGTCGGCGTATTGATGGACGTAGTAAATGGGATCGTCGCTTAAGTATTTCCGGTCCGCGTACGTTTCGGACAATTCCGTCAGGAAAAGTTTCAGCTCATGCCGTTTGTTTGACAGGGATCTTCTCATCGCCTTAAAGCTTCTTTCATGACCATCGCAATGGACGGAGCGCTTTCCTTGGATCCGAGACCCGACTTGATCTCCGAAATCAAACGCTTGAAAAAAGAACGGAACGCCGTCCTACTCGCTCATTTCTACCAGGAATCCGAAATACAAGACCTGGCCGACCACGTCGAGGACAGTTTGGGTCTCGCGCGCCGTGCCCAAAAAACCGACGCGGACGTAATCGTCTTCGCCGGCGTTCATTTCATGGCCGAGACCGCGAAGATCCTGAACCCCACCAAAACCGTCGTGATTCCGGATTTAGACGCCGGCTGCTCTTTAGCTGATAGCTGCCCTCCGCAGGAGTTCACTGCGTTCAAGGCCAAATACCCCGGCCACGTCGTGATCTCCTACATCAACTGCAGTGCCGCCATCAAAGCCTTGAGCGACGTGATCTGCACGTCGTCCAACGCCGAAAAGATCGTCCGCCAGATCCCAAAAGACCAGCCAATCATTTTCGCGCCGGACCGGAATCTCGGCGCCTACCTGATCAAGAAGACCGGCCGCGACATGGTGCTCTGGAACGGAACCTGTATCGTCCATGAAATTTTCAGCGAAAAGAAACTGGTCCAGCTCAAAGTCCGCTACCCGAAAGCGCTGACGATCGCGCATCCGGAATGCGAGCCTCACGTCTTGAAACATGCGGACTTCATCGGGTCGACCTCGAAACTGCTACAGTTCGTACAAGAAAATCCTGCGCAGCAGTTCATCGTCGTGACCGAAGCCGGCATCCTGCATCAGATGGAAAAAGCGGCGCCTGAAAAAACGTTCATTCCCGCCCCGCCGGAAGACGACACGTGCGCTTGCAACGAATGCCCTTACATGAAGAAAAACACGCTCGAGAAACTCTACCTTTGCCTGCGCGATTTAAAACCCGAAATCACGATGCCGGAAGACTTAAGGTTGGCGGCATTGAAACCGATGTTGAAGATGTTCGAACTGACGGATGCTTAAAATCCCCCGGTGTCTCATAAAACCACTCAAGACACACGCGACAATCTCTCAAACAAAAATTCCGAAAGATCACGCCTGCCGTCGAGAAATGCTAAGACCTCAACGCGATTCTCCTTAGATACAATGATACGATACATCAGTCGCCATGGAGGAAGAACCAGTTCTCGGAAACCTCCAAGGACGGACAGCCCCGGAATATGCAACAACTCGGGAATCAACCGACCTCTTTGCGGATAACGATAAAGAAGAGAGGCCTTGAGCTTGATAGTTTTCAAAACTTTGGAAGCAGCCTGAACGCTTTCTTTGGAAATGAAGGAAACAACGGATTCCAAATCCTTTTGAGCGACGGGAGTCCAAATCACTTGGAAACGGCGAGCCATGTCAACGCTTGTGAGACTCAGGAGCTATTCGTTTTTCAAGTCGAGCAAAAAATGCTTCCTGCTCAACGCCTTCGCCCTTCTCGGCTTCAACAACGCCCTGAGAAATCAGTTTAAGAATCACAAGAGCCTCCCGATCCCGCTCAAAACTCCGGATATCCTGAACGACCACTTTAGCTTCGCCATTCTGTGTAATCACGACCGGAGATCCTCTGCGCGTCACGGTTGCGATCAACTCCGCCGAACGTGTCTTCATGTAGGTCACAGGCTTGATGTCTTGAGATGAGTTCATAGTGCTAAGTAGGGTACTAAATAAGGCCCCTACTGTCAATTTCCCGTTATTGCGCCTTCATCATCCCCTGCCATTCCTTTTCCGACAAAATCTTCACCTTCTCGCCCTTGGCTTGAAGTTTTTGCGCCTTCTCCAATTTCGACCCGGCCCCTCCGCCGTCGCCGACCACGAGATAATCCAGCGTTTTCGAGACTCCGGACGCGATCTCGCCGCCTTTTTCTTCGACGAGTTTTTCGGCTTTTCCGCGCTCCATCGCGAGAAGTGAGCCTGTAAAAAGGAATTTTTTCCCGGAAAGCGGTCCCTCAACCTCGGGCGGCGCGGCCTCCCCCTCGATCAAGGACACCTGCTTTAAGAGCTTCGCGATCAGTCCCTTCTTTTTTTCCAAGCCTGAAACGACTTCCTTCGCGATGACCGGACCGATCGTGTGGATTTCGGAAAGCTCTTCTTCAGAGGCTTTTTTCAAATTGGTGAATGTACCGTATTTTTTGGCCAAGAGCTTGGAGGCGTGACGGGCGAATTCACGAATCCCAAGCGACTGGAGAAAAATATCTAATGGTAGCTCTCGTTTCGCCTGCACGTTTCCGATGAGCTTCGTCGCGAGGACGTCGCCCATGCGTTCGAGTTCCAAGAGATTCTCTTTCGTCAGCGCGTAAAAATCCGCCGGATCGAGCACGAAACCGTTTTCATAGAGCTTTTCGACGAGCTTTTCGCCAAAACCGTCCACTTCGATGACCTTGATGAAATGCTCCAGCTCCCGCGTCTTCGTCGTGCGGCAGCCTTCTTTGCGCGGGGAGGCTCCGTCGGCTTTGCCGATGGAGGGGGCGCTACTAGCCCCTTGAT
>JBPOJN010000039.1:0-14012 GCA_052033505.1 Myxococcota bacterium
CGTCACGCGCTTCGATCGATCCGTGCTCGCCGTGACCAATCCGGCGGCCTCCCTGATCACGGCCTCGAAAGACGGCGTCTCCCGGGTTTTTCAGCGCTATCTTTTCCTTTCCGGCGTCGAAAAAGAAAATGAAGCGCTTCGCCTCGATAACTTTGAACTGCAAACGCGCCAGTCGTTCCTGTCCGAAATCGAAAAAGAAAATGAACGCCTGCGGGGTTTGGTCGACCTCAAATCCCGTTTTCCGCTTCAGAGTCTTGTTGCGCGCGTGATCTCGACGTCGCAGCAACCGCCGCATCAAATGATCACATTGAACAAAGGTCTCAAAGACGGCGTGGCTTTCCGCGACACGGTCGTCGTGCCCGAAGGCCTCGTCGGGCAGATCGTGCGTGTTTCGGCGGACTACAGCCAGGTGCTGCTGATCACCGATCCCTCCAGTGCGGTCGACGGACGCATCGATCTCACCGACGTTCCGGTGGGTGCCGCGACGACTGCGCGAGGCTTGGTCGTAGGGAAGGCAAAAAAAATGGAGCTGAACCGCGAGTACTATTTAAGCGCCTTCGAATATTTAAGCCAAACCACCGAAATTCCGGAGCAGGCGGCCGTCGTCACTTCGGGCATGGACGGCCTTTTCCCGCCGGGCCTTAGGATCGGAAACGTGGTCTCAAAGAAAAAGAAAAAGTTCGATATTTTTCAACAGGCGGAAATTGTACCCGCGGTCGATTTCCGTACGCTCCAAGAAGTCTTGATCCTGAAATCGCAAAGCCCTCAAACTCCCTAGAGCCTCATGAGACGTTTTTTAACCTACATCCTCTTTCTCTTCTTAGGTTTGGTGCTGGAAGGTGCATTGACTCACTTTCCCTTGGTCTCGGCCCGTTTCGACGTGGGATTAGTCTTGATCCTGTACGCGTCGTTTTTCCTCTCGACCCGGCTCGGGGCCTTGGTCGTGCTGTTGACGGCTTTCGTCGAAGAAGCCGTGACGGCGCCGTTTCACGGCCCGAAAATCCTCGCGTGCTTCGCCGTCTTTCTCTTGGTCAGGGCGACACGGCGGCAGATTTTTTTTCAGGGCGGTTGGTCCCAAGCTGTTTGGGTCGCTATCTTAAGCTTCGTGGTCAAGATCGGCGAAGTCCTGCTCTTGCGGTGGAAGGGTTACCCCGCGGCGAGTTCGGTTTTTCCCTTGGTGATCGCCTCTTTTTTTCAGGGTTTCTTGTCGCTTGCGATCTTTCCTTTGCTGGAAAAGAAGGAAAAGTCCGCTTGGAAAGAAGACTATGCCGCTTGAAATATCGGGAGACACGAAAGGCCGGTATGAAAAGCGGTTTCTGTTTTGTTACGCCGCTATTTTTCTGTTTTTTTTCGTCGCCGTCTGGCGTCTTTTTGACCTTCAGATCTTGAGGGGGAAAAATTTTCGAATTTTCTCCGAAATCCATACAATGAAGGAAATCCGTGTGCCGGCGTCCCGCGGCATCATTTACGACCGCAACCGGATCCCAATCGCCGAGAGCCGCGCGTCTTTCGATCTGGTCGTCGTGCCGCAGCAAATCCGCAACCGCGCAACCTTGAAGACGGCGCTTTTTCAAATCGCGAAGGTCACGCCGGAGTCGTTCGATGAGATCCTTGCCAAGTTCAAAGGCCTGCCGCCTTATTATCCCGTCATTTTGCTTTCCGATATTCCCTATGACTTGGCCGCGAAGATCCGCGTGCTGAAGGGGCCCGAAGTGGAGTTAGCCGGTCCCGATCCGATGAAGACGGCGGATGCTTCCATTCAAGATTTGCGCGGCGTGGAAGTGCGGGCGCGCCCTTTGAGGTCCTACCCGCAGGGACCGATCGCGGCGACGACGTTGGGTTACATCGGCGAAGTTTCCGAAAAAGACTTGGCGCGCCTGAAAAGAGACGAACCGGGACGTTACGTGCCCGGAGACTTGATGGGGCAGGTGGGGCTGGAAAAATTCTGGGAAAAATATCTGCGCGGCTACGACGGCTACGAGCAAAAAGTCGTCGATGCCGTCGGGCGCCAGATTTTCAACGAAGACATCATTTCGCTTTTGAAAGAAGAAGAGGCCCAGCACGGCGACCATCTCGTGCTGACCTTGGACAGCCGCGTGCAAAAAGTGGCGGAAGAAAGTTTTATCGGAAAATCCGGCGGTCTCGTAGCGATCGATCCGCGTGACGGCAGCATTATCGCGATGGTCAGCGCTCCGTCTTACGACCCGTCGCAATTGGTCTCAAACGTCTCTCACGGCTATTGGGCGGAGATGGTGTCGGATAAAAGAAAGCTCCTTCTCAACCGCGCCATCCAAGGCACGTATCCGCCCGCGTCCACATATAAGATCACGACGGGCATCGCGGCTCTGTCCGAGGGGCTCATCACGCCCCAGACGACGATCAATTGTCCGGGCGGGTTGCAGTACGGCGGCCGCTTCTTCAAATGTTGGAATAAAGGCGGGCATGGGGCTATTTCCTTGAGGCGCGCATTGGCGTCTTCGTGTGATACTTATTTTTATCAGCTGGGTTTGCGCCTCGGCGTAGACCGCATCGCGAAGTACGCGAACCTGTTGGGTTTGGGTATGAAGACCGGTCTCGATATCGACGGGGAAAAAGCGGGGCTGATCCCGACGGCGGAATGGAAGAAACGGGTCTTCAAGCAGGAATGGCAGCCGGGCGAAAACATCTCGATCTCGGTGGGCCAAGGCTACGACACCGTGACGCCGCTGCAAAACGCCCTCATGATCGCGAGGGTAGGGACCGGACGCGTCATTAAACCGCATCTTTTGAAAGCCATCGAGGATGGGGAAGGTACGGTATTAAAAGAGCCTCCCGCGGAGAATTTCGAGACGTTGCCGATTCCTCAAAACATCCTGGCCGCCGTGCACGAAGGCCTCATGGACGTCGTCGAAAGTGGAGAGGGTACGGCGCGCCGGATCAAGATCCCGGGCATCAAGATCGCCGGTAAAACCGGCACCGCCCAGGTCATCAGTGAAGAAGGGAAATCGCGTGCGCGCGGCATGAACACCGAAGACCACGCGTGGTTCGTCGCCTACGCCCCCGCCGATGCGCCGAAAATCGCGGTGGCTGCCATCGTCGAGCACGGCGGCTTCGGCGCCGCCGCCGCCGCTCCAATCGTGCGCAACGTCATCGAAAAATACCTGCAAATCGAGGGTGATCTCAAAACGGATTCTAAGGAAGGTCAATGATGGACAAAAGACTAAAGTCTCATTTCCACTGGCCGCTTTTTTGGGTGACCTGTGCCTTGATCGGTGTCGGATTGCTCAATCTCTACAGCGCCACTTACAGTCTCTCCGAAGGCGGTGCGTCCTCGCTCTTCACATCACAAATGACATGGTTCGCGGTTGGCATTGTTTTAGCCACAATCATCATCTTCGTGGATTACCGCATCTTGATCCACTTGGCTTATCCCGCTTACATCATTTCCGTTTTACTCCTGCTCGCCGTTTTCTTTTTCGGGAAAGAAGTCGCGGGCAATAAAAACTGGCTCATGATCGGGCCGTTTACGATGCAGCCGTCTGAGTTCGCCAAAATGGCGTTCATTATCGCGCTTGCGAAATATATTTCGGACCACACGCCGCGGGACGGCTACCGGTTGGGCGATCTGATCGTGCCGGGGTTGTTGCTAATTTTTCCATTGGCGTTGATTCTCTTGGAGAAGGATTTGGGCTCGAGTCTCTTTTTAATCCTGACGTTTTCTTCGTTGGTTTTGTTCGCCGGCGTCAAAAGAACGATCGTCGTCTGGTGTCTGGTGCTGACGTTGATCGGTGCGTTCGGTGCCTACAAAAAAGTTCTGAAACCCCACCAAAAAGCCCGTATCCAGGCGTTTTTGCATCCGGATGAAGATCCCAAAGGCGCCGGCTATCATTTATTGCAGTCGAAAATCGCGGTCGGCTCGGGTCAATTCACCGGCAAAGGCTACCTCAAAGGTATGCACAATAAACTTCTTTACCTGCCGGAGAAGCACACTGATTTCATTTTCCCCGTCTGGGCCGAGGAATGGGGTTTTTTGGGGGCGAGCATCGTCTTGGGGCTTTACGGCGTATTGTTGGTCATCGGCATCCAAACCGCCTCGAAAGCGAAGGAAACCTTCGGAATTTTCCTGGCGCTTGGCGTCACCGCGCTTTTTTTCTGGCAAGTCGTCATCAACATCGGCGGCGTCCTAGGACTCATGCCACTCACCGGAGTCACGCTCCCCATGCTCTCCTACGGAGGCTCCTCGCTGATCACGATTTTCATCGGCGTCGGACTCTTGATGAACATCGCGATGCGGCGGTTTATGTTTTGATTACAGCGCTTTTTGAACCAACGCCTCGATCTGCGCCTTAGGCACCGCTCCGACAACTTGATCGACCACCTTGCCGTCTTTGAAAAGGATGACGGTCGGGATGCCGCGGACGCCGAAGAGTGCTGGGGTGTTGGGGTTGCTGTCGATGTCGACTTTGAAGACTTCGAGTTTGCCGGCGTATTGATTGGCGACGTCATCGATGATCGGTGCTAGCGCGCGGCAGGGGGAGCACCAGGTGGCCCAAAAATCCACGAGAACGGGTTTGCCGCTCTTGAGCACTTCCTGTTCGAAATTTCCATCCGTCGTATTTTTCACGTTTTCTGAAGCCATTTCGGATCTCCTTAGAGGTTGTTTTTCCAAATTAGGTTCATTTGGGGAAAAATCAACTCCATAAATAAAATATTGACGCATCGTTCCTGATGATTGATATCAGCCCGACTTTAAATAGCTGAGTAAAATCAAACGTTTAGAACGTTTAGAAAAGTAAAAACTTTAAATCAGGATTTTGATCACGGGAGAAAAACTTTATGGCCGTCGCTTACAAAGAGCTGGAAAAAATGCAATCGGAGGCGAACGAGAAAAAATCCGATGTGCCGATGAGCTATGATTCCACGCCGGGACACTTAGCCTCTCAAAAATTAGCGCAGGGTGGATCGAAATGGGCGGAGAAGATCTTGGTCGGCCTCGCGCGCGGTGCCTGGCCTTTGTTCAAAGCCATCAACAAGATTCATCAAGGCAAGCCCTTCCAGCCCAAATGGGCGCCGGCGCCTCTGCTGAAGAAAAAAGAGAAGACGTTTCCTCAGCTCGGCTGGCCGCGCGTGACGGACTCTTTGTGTCCGCGGTGCGTTCAGGAAGCCCGCCAGGAAATCGTCTCCGGCATGAAGGACTACACGCATCTGATCAACGAGAATCCCGGCGAGATCAAGGCCGAGATCATCGAGCGCGACGGTAAGATCCTGATGGTGAAAGACTGCGCCAAACACGGGCATTTCGAAGATGTGATGGCGATCGACGATAAGTTCCTGGAACGCATCGAAAAGCTTTATCCGGGTCGCGATTTCAAGTCGCCCTTGAGCAATCTCCGCAATCACGGCACGTCGTCCATCCAATACGGACGCGGATCGGTGCTCACGGTCGACCTGACCAACCGCTGCAATATGATGTGCGATCCGTGTTTCATGGACGCTAACCAAGTCGGATACGTGCACGAGCTTTCTTGGGACGAGATCAGGGAGATTTTGGATAATTCGCTCAAAATCAAACCTCGCCGCCAGATGTCGGTGCAGTTCTCGGGCGGTGAGCCGACGTTGTCGCCGTATTTCCTCGACGCGGTGAAATACGCGAAGGACGTGGGGTATTTCAGCGTCCAGGCCGCGACCAACGGCATCGAGTTCGCCCAAAGTCCGGAATTCGCGCAGAAGGCCTATGAAGCCGGCATGCGTATCGCGTACCTCCAGTTCGACGGCGTGGGCAACGAGAACAACGAGCATCGCAAGATCTCGAATCTCTTCGACGTGAAACTGCGCGCGATCACGAACCTGTACAACGCCGGCATCGACGTCGTGCTCGTCGTCACGATCGTGAACACGATCAACGACCACCAGGTCGGACCGATCATCGACTTCGCGATCCAGAACTCCGACAAGATAACGTTCGTATCGTTCCAGCCCGTCTCGTTCACGGGCCGCGATGAGGACGTGGCCGACGACGTGCGCGAGAAGCAGCGCTACACGCTTTCGCACTTGGCACATGACGTGAAGAAACAGACGGGAATTTCCGAGCCGTTGCGCGACTGGTTTCCTTTGTCGGCCTCAGGACCTTTTTCGGATTTGACCGATATCATGCAGGGACCGAATCAAGACTGGGGCACCCTCAAATGCGGCTGCCACCCGAACTGCGGCGTCGGCATGGGTTTGATGATCGACAAGCAGAAGAGGGAGTGGTTGCCTGTTTCCGAATTCGTGAATCTCGATCGTCTCCTCGAAGACGTAAAAGACATCAACGACGCGTTCCAGCCTCCTTGGCTCACGAAGCTCGAAGTCGCCTGTTCGATCTTGCGGAATTACCAACCGTCCAAAGCGCCGAAAGAAATGACGCTCAAGGACTTCGTCCGCAAGTTCGATAAGCAAAGCGGCGGCGGCCTCTCCGGCGGCAAGATCGACTACGGCGTCGGTGCGGAACGCAAGAAAGACCGCTGGCATTTCATGTTCGTGGCCGGCATGTGGTTCCAAGACCTCTTCAATTACGACTTCCGTCGCACCGAAATGTGCATCATCCCGTACGCGACGCAATTGGGCGAAGTGTCCTTCTGCGCCTACAACACGGGCGTGGGCTGGAGACAGATCATCGAGAACATGTTCAAGAACGCCTCCGTCGGCGACTGGTACCGTAAATACGGCCGCCATGGCGTCTACGCGGGAAGCCGTCCGATGCCGGTGCCGGAGTTCGAGCACGCGGTGCGCTTGCCGAAGGAAATCGCGGAACGGGACCAATCGGCCTCTTGTGACGAATCCTCCGAAGGCGCGGACGCCGGATGCGGCTGTTCGCACTAGGCATTCTCTTGATTGACACCTCCGCAGGTCGTTTGTACCGTCCGCGGAATGCCTCTGAAACTCGTCGATAAAAAGTCTGCCGAAACCCCAGATACGCAGCTCACGCGCGCGCGCGACCGTCTGATCGAAAGCGCCGGAAAAATTTCAGCGAACATGCTCGGCATGGTGTCGAAGGTCGGTGGGCAGATTTACGCGTTGTTGTTCTTGGCCCGGAATCCGATGTCGTTGGAAGAGGTCGCTCAGACGCTGCATCTCTCGAAAGGGAACGTCAGCGTGAATATCCGCATGCTCGAAGAATGCGGTTTAGTGCGCAAAGTATGGGCGAAGGGCACGCGCAAGGATTACTACGAAGCGCGCCGCGACCACCCGCGCAAACTTTTGAAGGATTTTTTCGATCGCGTGCGCTCGGGTATCGACGATTCTTTGCGCCTCATCAACCGATTTAACACGGAGTTCGAAGACGCGGCCAAAACCTGCGAGACTGACGAGAAGGAAGACGCGAACTTTATGGTCATGCAGCTTTTCCTTTTGAAGGCCTTTTACGAAGCCGCCAGCCGGATGTTCGAGGATTTTTACCAGGGCCGCAAAGTCGACATGGACCTCCTCCGCCGCGTCATCCTTGAAGAATAATCATGCCCACGATCGCCTTTTTCGACGTCGATAAGACCTTAATCCACGGATACAGCGGTTTCTACACCAGCCTGGAACTCATTCGCCTCGGTATCTTAAAAAAACGCCGTCTCGCGACGGCTTTGTATTACCGGCTTTTGAGCCGGTTTTATGACGGCAAAAACGCGAACCTCAAAAAAATCTACCAGACCGCCATCGACGACATGGCGGGATTTTCGCTGGAACGGGTCTTGGAGATAGGCGCGGCGTGTTTCCAGAAATGGATCCATCCCCGGATTTACCGGGGGGCTTTGGAAAAAATCGAAGAGCACCGCGCGCGTGGCGATAAGATCGTGTTGATTACGTCCGGGCCTTACATGACGATCCGGATCCTTTCGGAGTACTTAAAGGCGGATGCTTTTTACAGCGTCGGTCCAGTCATCGGCGAGGACGGGGTCTTGACGGACGTGCTGAAGCTGCCGATTTATTACCGCGAGGGAAAGATCGTCGCCGCGGAGGAATTCCGCCGCAGTTCCCAGGGCGGCGGCGTCGATTGGAAAGAATGCTATTTTTATTCCGACAGTCACGATGATCTTTTTCTTCTGGAAAAAGTAGGCAAGCCTCATTTGGTGAACCCGAATCCTTTTTTGACCCAGTTGGGCGAGAAGAGGGGGTGGCCCATCTTGAGTTTCTCTGAGACTTTGGGGGACGCCGGCCGTAAAAAATAGAAGAAGAAACACGGAAGACACGATGAAAAAAATATTCTTGTTCCTCGCTTCGTTTTTCTGCCTCGCCGTGATGTCCATCACCGCTTGCAATACGCCGAAAAATCCCGCCGAAAGGATCGGCTGGGATTTTATGGGTGCTTATTATGAATCAATGGATCTGAGCGCCGCTTTGAACCTCTCCGACGGCGTGGCCGCCGAAAAAATCCGTCAGAGCGAAGGGTTCCGCGAAGGTCTCTCTCCTGACGCCGCGGCGCATCGGCCGAACGTAGATTTTAAGATGTTGGATTCGCAAACCTCGGGCGAAGAGGCCACTCTGATCTACGAAGTCTCGATACGTCCCGAGAAATCCGAACCACGGAAGCAGAAAACGCGGTTGAAATTGAGGCTGAAGAACGGCGTCTGGAAGGTGACGCAGTTCTCGGATTTCTGACATGTCCCGAGCCGCCTCCAAAATGCAGGCCGCCTTCGATCATTGCGAAAAGATCGCGAAATCCCATTATGAGAATTTCCCGATCGGTTGGTTCGTGCCGAAATCCGCCCGCCGCTACCTCTATGCGATCTACGCCTTCGCGCGCACGGCCGACGATTATTCCGACGAAAAATCCTACGAAGGCCAACGATCGGAACGTCTTGACGAATGCGAGAAAAAACTCGACGAAGCCGTATTAGGCCGTTCGGACGAGCCTCTCTTCGTTGCCGTCGCGGAGACTCTGGAGAAGACCGGCATACCGGTCAAGCTGCTGAAGGATCTTCTGGCGGCCTTCCGCATGGACGTCCACAAGAACCGCTACAGAAATTACCAAGAACTCGAAAACTACTGCGTCTACTCGGCCAATCCCGTTGGGCGCATCGTGCTCATGTTGTTCGGTTTTCATGATCAGAAGCTTTTAAAATTATCCGACAAGATCTGCACGGGAATCCAGCTCGTGAATCACTGGCAGGACGTCGGTGTGGATCTCCAAAAAGACCGTGTCTATTTGCCGGAAGAAGACCTGAAAAAATTCCATTATTCTTATGATGATTTGTACGCCCGTAAGGTCGATGATGCGTTCCGATCCTTGATGAGTTTCCAGATTTCGCGGACGCGCTCCCTTTTCGAAGAGGGACGGCCTTTGCTGAAAGCCGTCGGCCGTTCCGATCGGCGCTTGAAATGGCAGCTGTCCTTGATGTGGTGGGGGCCGATGAGGATATTAGAGAAAATCGAAGCGGTCGATTACGACGTCTTTACGTCGCGGCCGAAGCTTAAAAAAAGCGAACTCATGAAGTTATTTTTTCACGCTCTTTGAGAGCCGCCAAATGAAAACCACTCTAACGTTTCAATACAGCGCGGATTTGGCCCGCAAAAGCGGTTCGAATTTTTATTGGTCTTTCTTCTTCCTGTCGAAGCCCAAGAAACAAGCCATCCTTGCGATATACGCGTTCAGCCGTTTGGTCGACGACGCGGTCGACGAATCCTCCGACGCCGCGCAAGCGGCCAAGGAAATCGCCTTGTGGCGCGAGCGATTGGCGCTTTGCTATCGCGGCTTATCGGCGCTGATCGAGTTGCCGGACGCCGATCCCCGGCATCATCCGCTCCTTCCGGAACTGGCTACAATCGTCGAACGGTTTGCGATCCCGAAAGTCTATTTCGACGACTTGATCACCGGCATGGAGATGGATCTGAAGATGGACGCGCAGAAGACTCGGTACGCGAACTTCGCGGAGTTGGAAACTTATTGCTACCACGTCGCGAGTACGATCGGGCTCTTGTGCAACCACCTTTTCGGTTATCCCGACGACGAGGCGGCGCTGCGGTACGCGGTATTGCTGGGCAAGGCGTTTCAGATGACGAACATCATCCGCGACGTCGGAAAAGACGCGCGTATCGGACGGGTGTATTTGCCCCAAGACGAATTAGGGCAATTTTTGTTGTCGGAATCCGATATCGTGCAGGGCCGTTCTTCGGAGAATTTTTTGCAGTTCATGAATTTTCAGGCGGATCGGGCGGAAGACTTTTTCCAGAAATCATTCGCAGAGCTCTCCGAGGAAAGGCGAAAAAAAATCATTCCCGCCGAAATCATGTCCGTTTTTTACCGGGAAATCCTCTTCGAAACCCGCCGGCGGGGCTTTCCTGTTTTAGGGGACGCCCCGAAAATCTCTTTGTCCAAATTCAAAAAAATAGCGCTGCTTTCCAAAGTCCTGGTACGGTCCGTCTTATGACCGATAAAAAAGAGGTCGTCATCTTGGGCGGCGGCTTTGCGGGACTGGCCGCCGGTGTCGAACTTTCCTCGAAAGGCCATCACGTCACGATCATCGAGAAGAGGGGGCATCTCGGCGGACGCGCGTATTCGTTTAAAGACCCGACTTCGGGAGAAATCCTCGATAACGGCCAGCACATCCTGATGGGGTGCTACAAAGACACGTTCGATTTTCTGAAAAAAATAGGGACGGACGGAAAGGTCGCCTTGCAGAAGAATCTGACCGTCGATTTTTCGGAACCTCAGGGCGTGGTGAAGACGTTCCGCGCGCTGCCGCTTCCGAGCCCTCTGCATCTTTTGGGCGGGTTTTTGACGTTTCGCGGATTAAAGTGGCGTGATCGTCTGTCTGTTTTTAAAATGCGCAAGGTCTTCGGCGGCAAGAAATCCAAAAAGTCTGAAGACTTAAGCGCTTTGGACCGTCAATCCATCACGGAATGGCTGCGTGGCATGGGTCAGTCCGAGGAAATACGGGAGAAATTCTGGGATCCTTTGGTCTTGGCGGCTTTGAACGACCGGCCGGAAATTTCGTCGGCGGCGCTTTTTTACTCCGTATTGCAAGAGGCGCTTTTTTCGGGGCGCAAAGGTTCGTGCATCGGGCTGCCTACGGTGGGTCTTTCGGAGCTGTATGCGGACCCCGCGCGCGATTTCATCGAACGCAAGGGCGGGCATTTCCTGCTCAAATCCCCCGTGCTGAAACTCCATTTCCGAGGTCCTTATTTCCAGGAAGTCGAGCTCGAGGGCGGGCGCCGCTTGAGCGCGGAGTGTCTCCTGTCGACCGTACCGTTCACGGCGCTCAAAAAAATCCTGCCCGAATCGATGCTTTATGAAGATCCTTTTTTCGCACCGCTCTCGCATTTAGGGACGTCACCGATCGTCGCGGTGCATTTGTGGTTCGACCGGCCGGTGCTCGACCGTGCTTTCGTGGGTTTGTGGAAAACGAAAGTGCACTGGGTCTTCAATCGGCGCATGAATCTCGCTTCGGGCGCGTCCGACCATTTATCGCTCGTCATCAGCGGCGCCAGGGACGAACTCCATACGCCTGCGCCGCAATTGATCGAGACCGCGATGAAAGAGCTGACCGATACGTTCCCCGAAGTCGCGCGCGCGCGGCTCATGCGTGCGACGGTTTCCAAGGAACCCGAAGCCACGATGGCGCCGACCGTCGGATCTTCCGCTTTTCGATTGCCGCAAAAGACGCCGTATCCGAATTTTTTCTTGGCCGGGGATTGGACCGACACGGGACTTCCTGCCACCATCGAAAGCGCGGTCCGGTCGGCTTACCAGGCCGTCTCCCTGATTGAAGCCACCGCTTGATCCTGCTTTTTTAAGCCTCACTCGAAGAAGGATGAAATAATCACGTTGAAAATCAGGCCCGATCTGTGGTGTCTTGCACGTTCTTCTTTCATGAAAATCTATACGAAAACCGGGGATTTGGGGGAGACGGGGCTTTTCGGGGGCGAACGCGTCCGCAAAGATCATGGACGCATTTGCGCTTACGGGGCGGTGGATGAAGTGAACGCCGTCATCGGCTGGGTCCGCGCGGCTGGCTCCTCGGCAAAGGCTGTCCCGTTCGAAGACGTGCTGAAAAAGATTCAGAACGATCTTTTTAATTTAGGCGCCGTCTTGGCGACGCCGGACCTCAAGAAATTGAAGGGGCATTTTATCGATCTCGAAGACGTGCGCCTCCTGGAAGAAACGATCGACCGGTTGGATAAAGAATTGCCCGTCTTAAAGCAGTTCCTACTTCCCGGAGGCGGGGAGCTGGCGGCTCGGTTTCACGTGGCGCGGACGGTGTGCCGACGCGCGGAGCGCGAAATCGTGGCGTTACAGAATGAGATCGCGTTGGACTCCGGCGTGATCGTCTATATGAACCGGCTTTCCGATCTTTTATTCGTGATGGCGCGTTGGGCGAACCAAAACGAAAAAATTGCGGAAGAACCGTGGACGAAAAAAGAGGGATAGTGATTATGAGCGAGAAAACGTTTCCGATGACCCCTCAGGGGTTTCAAAAGCTTCAGGAGGAACTGAAGTATCTGAAGTCCGTCGAGCGTCCGAAAAATATCTTGGACATCGAAGTGGCGCGCGCGCACGGGGATCTCCGCGAAAATGCCGAGTATGCGGCGGCCAAGGAGCGCCAGTCGCACATCGCACGGCGCTTGACCGAAGTGGAGGACGCGATCGCGCGTGCCCATGTGATCGATCCGGCGACCTTGCAAGGCGATAAGATCGTGTTTGGAGCGATCGTGAAACTCTCGGACGTGGATTCGGGCGAAGAGGTCCGTTACCAAATCGTGGGAGCCTTCGAATCCGACGTGAAACAAGGGAAAATTTCGGTCGATTCCCCGATCGCCAAATCCTTGATTGGCAAGGAAGAGGGCGACATGGTCAAAGTCGTCACGCCCCGTGGTTCGCGTGAATTCGAAATTCTGGAAGTTTCCTACCAATGAATCCCGCTATCCCGTTCCGGGCCATTCTTTTTGATTTCGACGGCGTCTTGGCCGATTCGGAACCGGCCCATTTCCGTGGTTTTCGCCGCGTTTTTTCGGAGGTCGGCATCGATCTCCCCCGCGACGAATATTACCGTAAATACTTGGGGCTGGACGACCGCGGATGTTTCGAGGCCGTGTTCCGCGACCGCGGAAAAGACCTCCCGCTCGATGAGCGCGACCGTCTGATCATGAAAAAAAACAGGATCGTTCTCGAAGACATCGCAAAAAATTCTATTCTCGCGCCTGAAGCGCCTCCCTTGATCGAAAACTTTTTCGGGAAATACCATCTCGCGATCGTGTCGGGCGCGATGACGAGCGAGATCCGCGCGATCTTGAAGTCCGCCGATCTCGCGTCGAAATTCCATCTGATCGTCGGAGCGGAAGACGTGTCCGCGGGCAAGCCCTCGCCCGAAGGTTACGAACTGGCGATCCATCTTTTAAACCGGGATTTCGTGCCTCCGGCCGAGATTCTCCTGCCTCATGAATGTCTCGTCATCGAAGACTCGCCCTGGGGAATCCAGGCCGGCAAGAAAGCCGGCTGCCGTACGGTGGCCTTGCGTACTTCGTATCCCAACGAGATTTTTGAAGAAGCGGATTTAAGTTTCTCCGAGTTGGGTACGATCGATTGGGATCAAGTAGAACGCTTGTTTTCGAAGGAGACGGCGTGATCCTGACTCTTAATTTTGCGACCGCCGTGCTCTATCTTTTCGCGGCCTTGGGCTACTTCCTCCATTTGATCTTCGCGGCGCGGCGCATGTCCCAGGTGTCGCTACTCTTGATGACAGCGGCGGTGGCGGTGCAATCGGGGCTTTTAGCCTTGCACGTCATCCAAACGCCGTATCCGTTTTTTGTGAACGAAGGTGACGTTTATTACTTCACGTCTTGGGTTGTGGCCACAGGCTTTTTGGTCGTGCGCCGCAAGTACCGCGTGTTCGGCATGGGGGCCTTGTTTTCGGGCCTGTCTTTGTTCCTTTTCATCTTGGCCGAGATCCGCAGGAAACACATCGTCTTCGCCGGTGCCGAAAATCCCTGGATGCTCATCCACATCCTCTTCATGAGCCTGGCGTTCGCGGTCTTCGCGGTCAGCTTCGTGGTGGGGCTGGTGGATT
>JBPOJN010000009.1:0-5763 GCA_052033505.1 Myxococcota bacterium
TGATGATGCCCGCGGGGCGCAAGTCCCAGATTTTTTGGGAGATCTCCGCCAAGGTTTCGTCGGGCAGGACGCCGGTGCCGAAGGTATCGACCAAGAAGGAAACGGGTTCGGGATAGCCGATGGCGTACGCGATCTGAGTTTCACATTTCTTGGCGAGTCCCGAGGCGACGATGTTTTTCGCAACGTAGCGGGCCATGTAGCAGGCCGAGCGGTCGACCTTGCTCGGGTCCTTGCCTGAGAACGCACCGCCGCCGTGACGGCCCCAGCCGCCGTAGCTGTCGACGATAATTTTGCGGCCGGTCAAACCGCAGTCACCCTGAGGTCCGCCGATGACGAAACGTCCCGTGGGATTGATCAAAAATTTCGTCTGATCATCCAACATTTCGGAAGGCAGAGATTTCTTGATGACTTCTTCGATGACCGCTTCTTTCAAGTCTTTGTAGGAGACGTCGGGATGATGCTGGGTCGAGACGACAATGGTATGGATGCGTTTCGGGGCGCCGTTCTCGTACTCGATCGTGACTTGGGATTTTCCGTCGGGACGGAAGAAGGGGACCTTTTTGGATTTACGCACGTCCGTCAGCTTCTTCGTAAGTTTATGCGCGTAGACGATCGGCGTCGGCATCAGTTCCGGTGTTTCATCCGAGGCATAACCGAACATCAGGCCCTGATCTCCGGCGCCCTGTTCGGGAAACATGCCTTCTCCGGCGGTGACACCCTGGGAGATGTCCGGCGACTGGCGGCCGACGGTGACGACGACGGCGGAGGAATTCGCGTCGAAGCCGTAGTCGGTGTCGATATAGCCGATGTCCGCAATCGCCTCGCGCGCGATGGCTTGGTAGTCCACGATGCCACGGCTGGTGATTTCTCCCGCGATCATCGTCAGCCCCGTGGTCACGAGAGTTTCGCAGGCGACACGGCTTAAAGGATCTTGGGTCAGATAAGCGTCGAGGACGGAATCCGAAATCCGGTCGGCGACTTTATCCGGATGGCCTTCAGTGACGGATTCGGAGCTGAACAAAAAGGATTTAGCCACGAAAAATCTCCTGGTTTGGGGTTAAAAAAGAAGAGGCTTTCGTAAGAGACGAAGGGGGTTAAGTCAAGGGGGGAAAGACTTGGAAAGAGTTCCTTTAAACCAACGACGGGAAGCCTTTGATCTTCGCGGCTTCGCGTTTGACCAAAGATTCGATCTCAGAAGCAGTACGGCACAAGAGGGCGCGGTCAAGCAGCTCTTTCGCCTGGCGGAACGTGACCATGCGCGTAAGTTTTTTGACCCTGGGAATGGAAACGGGATTCATCGAGAGTTCGGTTAGCCCTAAGCCCAACAATAAAAGGAAAGAACAAGGGTCTCCGGCCATCTCCCCGCAGATCGAAACGTCGATCCGACGGCGCTGGGCGGCTTCGCAGGTGAGCTTGAGGAGCTTCAAGACGGCCGGGTGCAGAGGTTCGTAGAGGGCCGAGACGTGGTCGTTGTCGCGGTCGACGGCCAACGTATATTGAGTCAAGTCGTTGGTGCCAATGCTCAAAAAATCCGCCTCAGCCGCGATTTCGTCCGCCATCAAAGCAGCGGAAGGAACTTCGATCATAAAGCCCAATTTCACATTGTCGGACGTTCGGATTTTGGCGACGGCCAATTCCTGACGTATGTCCGCGAGCATTTTTTTGACGCTGCGGACTTCGTCGAGATTCGTGATCATGGGGATTAGTATCCTCAAAGAACCGTGGACGGAGGCGCGCATCATCGCGCGCAGCTGGGTTTTGAGGATGCCCCGGTGGCGGAGTCCGTAACGGATCGCGCGAAGTCCCAGGGCGGGATTGATCATCTCTTCCATTTCGTCCGCATCTTCAGTGCCAGCGATTTGTTTATCGCCGCCTAGGTCCAGCGTACGGATCGTCGTTGGATGCGGGGACATTTTTTTAAGAACTTCGCTGTAAGTGCGGAACTGCTCTTCTTCGGAAGGAATGCGGTTCTGCGAGATGAAAAGGATCTCCGTGCGGAAAAGCCCGATGCCTTCGCCGCCGTGGGAGCGGATCATGGGGATTTCTTCAGGAAGTTCTAAGTTGCCCGCGATCTTAATCCGGACGCCGTCTTTCGTGACGGCCGGCAGCGGGGCTTCACGCAGTAGTGTTGTTTCGGCCTTTTCCTGTTTCTTGCGGACGTTTTCGTAACGTTTCTGGTCGGTCGCGGTCGGGTGCAGAAGTACGATGCCTTTAGTGCCGTCGACTAAGACGCGATCGCCTTCGCGCGCGATAAGCCCGATGTCGTCAACGCCGCAGACGGCTGGGATCTCAAGGGAACGCGCCACAATCGCAGTGTGCGAGGTCATGCCGCCGACTTCGGTGATGAAGGCGCAGGCGTTGCCGCGAACCCAATGGATCGTGTCGGTGGGCGAGAGGTCGTGGGCCACGATGACGGCGTCCTTGCCGACTTTAACGGGTTTGGGCGACTCGCGTCCCATGAGTTGCAGGAAGATTTTCTGACCGATCTGCCGGATCTCGGCGGCCCGTTCCTGAAAATACTCGTCTTCTTTGGGAAATTTTTCCAGGATCTGGTCGAGCTGCTTTTCGAAGGCCCATTCGGCGTTGATCTTGTCCTCGCGGATCGATTTCAGCGTGCCGTCGACTAAGAGCGTGTCCTGCGTGATCATCTGATGCGAATCCAAAATGCGCACATGGTCGCCGACTTTGTATTTGCACAGCTTCTCTTGAAGGATCCTGATTTCGTTCCGTACTTTTTTGAGGGCTTTTTGAAATCGGTCGGCCTCGGAGGGGATTTCAGAATCCGCGACCCAGAATTTAGGTATCGAAAGGGCTTCCGACTTGAGGCGGTGCACCACGCCGACAGCGATTCCGGGAGAGACCGCTAGACCTTTTAAGCGACGTGGCTTCATGTTTTTCCGTTATTTCTCGCCGAACTTGTTTTCGATCAGCTCTTCGAGGGCTGCTACGGCCTCGTTTGCATCGTCTCCCTGCGCGATGACCTTGATTTCGGAGCCCTTGGCCGCGGCCAGCATCAAGATGCCCATGATACTCTTTCCGTTGACGGGACGCCCGTCTTTTTCGACCGAAATCTCGGCTTGGAAGCGTCCGGCGATTTTTACGAACTGGGCTGCGGCCCGGGCGTGCAGCCCCAGCTCGTTTTTGATCTTGAAGGTTTTCAACGTCTGAGGGGCGGTTGGGTTTTCCATGATCAGTCGACCTTTCTTAATATCTCGCCGGCCAAGGTTATGTTTTT
Organism: Myxococcota bacterium; assembly: GCA_052033505.1. GTDB lineage: Bacteria > UBA10199 > UBA10199 > JACPAL01 > JBPOJN01. The sequence goes on from JBPOJN010000009.1 coordinate 3,236, forward strand.
CTGCCCATAGTCGCGGATGAAACGCGCGACGTCCGAGAGGTTTCGTTCGCCGCGCAGGCTGGCGAGCTTGATCAGCATGGGCAGGTTCATGCCCGTGATGACCTCGATCTTTTCTTCTTCCAAAAAAGGCAGACTTACGTTCGAGGGTGTGCCCCCGAACATATCGGTCAAGATCAGGACTCCGGCCCCACGATCGACTTCGGCGATGGCAGATTCGATTTTTTTGCGGATGAGATCCACGGCTTCGTCGTGTTCGAGGGCGACGCCGATCATCGGTGCTGGATCGAGCACGATAGAACGCGCGATACGCACCATTTCAGGGCCGATCGCCCCGTGAGAGATGGCAACCGTGCCGATGACCGGCATCGCTTGTGTTTCGGTGGAAGGGGTCATAAAAATTCAGAGCCTTTCTTCGAGGTACTCTCCCCGCTTTTTTCTCCCCCGTCCTGACTGCCGAATAAAAGATGGCGCGTTAATTTTTCCTGGAACTCGCGCGCGGAATGAAAGCCTTTTAGTTTCAAAAGGTGGTTCCGCGCCGCGACTTCGATGACGGTGGTGAGGCTGCGGCCAGGACGGACGGGAAGTTCGATGAAAGGGACGGGCACTCCTAAGACCTCTTGGGTCTGTTGGTCTATGCCCAAGCGCTCGTATTCTTTTTTAGGATCCCATTCGACGATGTTGATGATGAGTTCGACCATTTTCTGGTCGCGCACGGCCGTCACGCCGAAAAGGTCCTTGATGTTGATAATGCCCAGTCCCCGGATTTCCATGTGGTACTTGATGATGTCGGCTCCTGATCCGTAGATTGCGGACGGTGGTTTTTTCCGTATCGTGACGACGTCGTCGGCGACCAAGCGGTGACCTTTCATGACGAGTTCGAGTCCGCATTCGCTTTTTCCGATGCCGCTCTTGCCCGTGAGCAGGATGCCGACGCCGAAGACGTCGATCAAAACGCCGTGCATGGACGTATCCGCCGTGAGCCGCTCTTCCAGAAACCGGCCGACGCGCCTGACGAATTGTTCCGTCGTCAGCGAAGTCGCCAGGAGCGGTATCTTGCGGCGCGAGGTTTCTTTCAAAAGGGCGGGAGGCGCTTTGCGGTCGTTGGTCACGACGAAACACGCGACATCCATGCGGCCAATTTTTTCGAGACTCTGGGAACATTTCGCGGGCGAGAGACTGTTTAAAAACTCGATCTCAGAGCGGCCCAAGACTTGAACGCGGCCGGGGTGGAGATGGGACGCGTGTCCGGTTAATGCGAGCCCTGGTTTCTGGATCTGCGGGATCAGGATTTTTTTGGAGGCGAAACGGATTTTTTTCGGGTCATTAAGGGCCTTGAGCTCCAGGCGGCCCGTCTTTTCCATCAATAGGTCCAAGACGGTGAGGGAGATCATAGTATAGGCGGCATCTCTAAAAACGTTTAGAATTTTTCGTCTTCGACGATGATGTCCCGGTAAATTTCGTCCGCGTCCTTGGCTTCCAGAAGCTTGCCGCGGAACTGTGAGTCTTTCAAAAGCCGTGAAAGACGCGCGAGGGCTTTTAGGTGGAGACTAGCGGCGTTTTCGGGGGCCAAGAGCACGAAGAAGAGGTGCGCAAGCTTCCCGTCCTGCGAGTCGTAGTCGATACCCGGAACGCTGCGTCCGAACGCGGTAATGATATGGGAAAGCGAGGAGATCTTTCCATGAGGGATGGCAACGCCGTTTCCGATGCCGGTACTGCCCAGGGTTTCGCGCTCTTGCAGGGTCTTGATGGTTTCATCCAAGGAGATATTTTCAAATTGCTGGGAGACCAAAGCGCCCAGCTCGGACAAGACTTCGTCTTTGGTTTTGGATTCGAGGTTGGCGATGATGCATCCGCGCGAAAGGATCTGCTTGATCTTCATGAAATAGTACCCGTAAAAAACAGAGGCGCGTTTTCTAGTCTCCCGGTGAAAAAAAAGCAATTTATGATTTCTTCGAGGCTTTTTTTACGGGAGCGGGGTTTCGCTTCGGTTTTTTATGATGGTTTTTGAGCTTTTCTTTGTACTTCTTAAGCTGTGTCTCAAGCTTCTCCAGGGCCCTATCGACGGAGACGTACATGTCGTGAGTCACCACGTGCGCGTTCAACACGCTGTGATCTTCCGCGAACGAGATTTCGGCGGCATGCCGCGTACCTTCCACATTCAGGGTGATGTGGGCGTTGGTCGGCTTAATGAAATATTTCGAGAGCTTTTGAATCTTGTCCCGGATGTGCTTCTGGATGGCGGGAGAGGTTTCCGAATGACGGAAAGTGACGCTGATTTCCACGTTGAGCCTCCTGGTTCAAGTTTTGTACCGTTTCATCCAAGCTTAGAACAACTGGCGCCTTCGGGAGGCTGGGAGGATTCCGAGCATCTCGCGGTACTTCGCGACCGTTCTGCGGGCGACTTGGATGTTGTTTTTGTTCAGTAGGTCCGTGAGGCCCTGGTCGGACAGGGGTTTCTTGCAATCTTCCTGGCCTACCAGCCGCCTGATTTCTTCTTTTACCGCTTCCGACGTCAGTCCTTCTTCGTC
>JBPOJN010000042.1:0-77811 GCA_052033505.1 Myxococcota bacterium
GATTGATGGGATTGGCTGCCTTGTCAGTCGAAAGAGCGATAACTTTTTTTACCCCAGAAGCGAGAGCTGCGTGGATTACGTTTTCCGCGCCGTGGACGTTGGTCTTGATACATTCCATGGGGTTGTATTCGGCCACTGGCACGTGTTTGAGTGCCGCGGCATGGATCACGAAATCAACTTCTCTCATCGCGGTGGTCAACCGGTCGCGATCGCGCACGTCGCCGATGAAGTAGCGCATGCATTCCTGGGGAAACTCGTGATGCATTTCGTACTGTTTCAGTTCGTCGCGGGAATAAATGATGATCTTGCGCGGCTTGTATTTATTCAGGAGCGTTTGGACGTATTTTTTTCCGAAGGAGCCGGTGCCTCCGGTGATCATAATAGTAGCATTGTTAAACATGGAGTTCTCTTTTCGTAAGTAGTTTCGGAGCTCTGGCGGCGACTGCGCCGGAAATCAATTTTTCGAGGAAAACATAAGTGGGATTTTGGTCGTCGTTATTGATGACGAAGCGGATCGCGTCCCGGGTTTGGATCGCATAGGCTTCGTCACTCAAACTTAAGATATGCATCACTCGCTCTGCAAAAACTTCATAACGGTCTTCTTTGAGGTTCCACAATCCTTCCAAACAAAAATCCCAGAGAGAGTTGCCTGAAAAATTGCAAAACAACACACGACTGCCGCGGCTTGCGCCTTCATAGAGAGCTGTGGACACCATGGCTAACGACAAACGGCTCCTAGAAATCAGCTCGTAAGTCGTGAATTGATCGCGCACCCTGGGGGTAATAGGAACCTCTTGGCCAATGTATTTTTCGTACCAAGCGACTTCAGTGTCCCGTAAATGGATGTTGAGCCGTTTTTCCGAAGGGGTTATATCCCTCTTGCCGGCGATTACGATTCTCAATCCTTTTTCACGTGCCAGGCGCACGGCGTATTGCGCGATTCGACCGATGGCGTCTTCAAATCCGGGGTACATACGATCCCACCCAGGTGACGATTCCGCGACAACACAGAGGTCATAGTCATAGAGATCTTTTTTTTCTGAGGATTCTTTATGGCTTCGTTGACGGCGATAGTAGCTTTCCCTCAGCGATCCGACCGGGTAGAAGCGTTCGATGCGGGCTCCTTTGCCGAGATACATTTCTTTTTCATGTTCACCAAAACAAGCGAATTCTGGAATGAAGATCTTCCGTGATTTTTGAGGGGATAACTCTAGGACATCATAACGGGCGGCGTTTTGGATTGCCAAAAAACGCGTATAACGACGTCCGATGCGGGCGACTTCATAAAATAAGTTTGAATTATCGATGAACGTAATGACGATGGCAGGCGCCAGGCAACGGATCAAAGCTGCATAGTAAGATGCGCGGAAGCAAGCGCTGCTTAAGAAAAAAAACAAAAAATATCTTAAGATACTCCAAGAGAGAACGATCGTGTTTCCAGTTATGTCGATGGGCGCCGTTTGAAGCGAGCCGCAAAGAGGTAGGATATAATCGATATTCGTCTTTTCAAAAATAGCCACGTCGACGGTCGCCGGCGACTCCCATCGGAATTCGACCCGGCGTATCCAATCTAATAAGCGGCGAAGGCGGTGCGCGACTTTTTTGAATATTATAAACTTCATAACGTGGAACGTCCGCCATCCATTACGATATTTTGTCCATTGAGATAGGCGGAAGCGTCGGAACACAAAAATTGAACGGCAGCGCGATATTCATCTGGATGGGCCATGCGACCCAAGGGAATCAAGGATGTCAGCCTTTGTACGAATGTTTCGTCTTGTCCCTGGAAAACTCCGCCTGGAGAGAGAGCGTTCGCTCTTACCCCGCGATCCGCCCAATACGTCGCCAAATAACGTGTCAATCCGATCAGGCCGGATTTGATGACTGAGTAAGTGACCGGCTTCACCGGTTGTCTGTCGTCGGGGAGGCCCTCTTTGCGATAGAGGCGTTGGTCGGGTGCGAAGACGGAGAGGTCGGAAGCGATGTTGAGAATTACGCCGCCTTTGCCGTCACGCGCCATGGCACTGCCAAAGACCTGGCTGCATAGAAAAGCGCCGGTCAGCCCAACCGCGATTTGTAGGTTCCATTGGTCGAGGGAAAAGTTTTCCAGGCGCGATGTTTCCACGATACCATGAGGACCTTTGACCTTGGGATCGATCGCGGCGTTGTTGACCAGGATGTCGATCCTGCGGCCTTCGCGCGCGAGCGTTTCTGCGACGCTGGTAATGGCATCTGTTTGGGCGACATTCATGACGCGAATCAGGATGCGGGCCGCATCTGTGGAGAGCAATAAAGAGTCGCGTGCCGCTTCCAAAGCTTTTTCGTCGATATCCGTTAAGACGACGGTCGCACCGTTTTCTAATAAAGCGGCCGCATGCTCTACACCGAGAAGGCCCGCGGCTCCGGTGATGAGGGCGGTTTTTCGAGTCAGGTCGTATTTTTTATTCATACTTGGCCTCCGTCCAACGTCCAGACGCTCCCCGTTGCAAAACTTGCGCGCGGAGAGGCGAGATAGGCCACGAGATCAGCTACGTCGTGTGGCGTGCCCAAACGGCCAATGGCGATGTCTCGCTCCAGCATCGTTTGTACGGCTTTTTTATCTTCAGCCAATTTGCGCGCCCATACGGAACCGTCGAAAAGGATATTGCCGGGAGCTACAGCGTTGATGCGGATGCCCTGCCGCCCCAAAGGCCTCGCGATGCCGCGCACGTAGGCGTGAAGGGCGGATTTTGCGGCGGAGTAGGTGACCGGAGCGCCCGGCACGACGTCCAAACCGCAGATGGAAGAAATACATACGACGACGCCTTGAGAAGCCGCGAGGGTTTCGCGTGCTGCTTCCACGATGTTGGTCGTGCTCCAAAGATTCAACGCGAAAACCCTCTGCCATTCTTCGTAGGTTTCACTGCCGGGAGGAACGGATTGTCCGTTTCCGACATTGCAGACTACGATGTCGAGTCTACCTAAGGCTGTCGTGGCTTCGGTCACGATGCGCCGCGCCTCTTCCGGACGCGTGACGTCTCCGACGATTGCGATGGAATCGTTCAAGCGGGACGCGGTTTTCGCGAGCGTGTCGGCCGTGCGGCCATTCAGCGCCACACGACAACCTTCGGCGTGCAAAGTTTCGGCGATAGCCAAACCGATGCCTTGGGAAGACCCCGTCACCAGAGCCGTTTTCCCGGACAGTTCAAGCTGCATAGCGGGTCAACCAATCGACGACCTGATCGCGATAACGGCACAGTACGTCCGCGTGGTCGTCTTGCGCGGCGCGTGCGGTTTGGAGAATGTAATGGCCGCTATACCCGAGTCGGTGAAGCAAAGTGAATACCGTTTTGAAATCCGCGTGGCCTTCTCCCAAAGGTACGGTCGTACCGCCTCGCACGCGGTCTTTCACGTGCACGTTAAGGATGCGGTGTCCGTAAGCCGAGAATTCGTCGTTCGGATCGAAGCCTAAGCTCGCGCTGTTTCCGATGTCGTAATTCACGCCGAATACCGCCGGATCTAGCCGTTTCATAAAACGCGCCAACTCCGTAGGCGCAAAGTCGCATTCGAACGCTACTTTAAGACCGTGACGGGACAAGGACGGAGCTTGATCCTTCAAAAAAGCCACCAAGGTATTTTCTTGCTCCTCGTTTTCCAGACGGCCGTTGTCCACCAAAGGAACGACGATGATGGCGATGCCTACGGCGGCGCAGGCCGCGGCCACGGATTGGAAATCGCGTTTCAAAGACTCGCTTTGCTGCTCCCCGCGCGTTTTCCAGAAAGGGGCCTGCATGAAACAATCGCCCGTGAGCGACGTCGGGCGTAGTCCGTAGCGCCGCGACAATGTTTTAATTTCTTCTTGGCCCCTAGCGGTGAGCAAAGGGTTTTCGTGAAGATGGTCTTGATCCAAGGTCCATTCCATCAGCGAAAAACCGTGACGTTCAGCCAGAGGAAATTCATCTTTCCACGCCGACCACGGAAACGCCTGGATGCGCCCGTCGACCAAAGGCGACAAGCGACCCTGCATGAAACCGATCTTCGAATTCACTTGTTCTTAAACCGATAAGGCGTCGGCGCGTCGGTCTCGCCCGCGAGGCCGCGGGCCGCGTCCCACGCCTGGATTTGCCCGACGATGTCGACGCCGGTTTTTTTGCCCCAGAGTTGGATGAGTTTGCTAAAAATAGGACCGATTTTGCCGTCGCCAATGGCGCCGCCGTTCAACGCCGTCACCGGCAACATGCAGAAAGGGGTGCCGGTCATGAACGCCTCGTCGGCCGTGTGCACATCATAGGCTTCGATGTTTTTCTCGACGACGCGAAGGCCTAGCTGGGGGCAGAGCTCTTCCATGATGTAGGCCCGCGAGACGCCGCGCAGGATGTTACGGCCTTCAGGGGTGATCACGGTGCCGTCTTTGACGATGAAAAAATTATCTCCCGTACCTTCCGCGATGAATCCGTCCGGATCGAGCAGTAAGGCCCAGTTATTGTCGCCCGGGATTTGGGAGGCTTCGATATTGGCCATCAGATAATGGATGCGGCTCCGATTTTTAATTTTAGGATCCAACAGAGACGCCGGAATAGCGCGCTGAGAAGTTATGACCGCATTGATGCCCTTATCGAAAAGTTTACCCATGCCGGCGACGGTCCAACGCAAGGGAAAGTCGGCGATGATCACATTGGGCCCTTTGTGTAACCCCTCGATGCCTTGATAGATACCCAACAACCCGCGCGAAACGTCGATCATCAAGCGATGTTCGTCGTCTTCCAGAAAGAGGTGATCGTTGGCTTCAATCGTCTGTTGGCAGGCACGTTCCATGTCTTCGGGTGATATTGGGAGCGGAATTCTTAGAATTTTAACGCCCGCGTACAAACGGTCGATATGCTCGCGCAGTTTGAATTGTTTCTTTTTGAAGGAGCGCGTCATCTCGAAAACCATGTCGCCGAACATCAGCGCGGAGTCGTAGATGGAGATCCGCGCTTCGGTCTCCGGCACGAGCTTTCCATTGAAATAAACGACGCGGCCTTGAGCTGTCATGATGCTATTCCTCCGACACGGCGGGCGAGGCGAGGACGATAGACCTCGTCGTACCAGCGAATAGTGTCTGTGATGTGAAAGTTCGGATTCTGCGGATAAAGATCTTCATAAAGTTGCCGCATGAATTCGTACTGCTCTTGCGTATTGACGTCCAGCACGAGGTCGGGCCGCCGGAATTCGGGCGGGCACGGGACGGTGCTGATCGGGCACCAGTCTTCATCGAAAGCTTTTTGTGTGCCGTAGTCGAAGAAGTTCAAATGGACATGTTCGCGTTGTCGTGGATCGTGATGACGATCCCGTGCTTCGGACAGCAAAGAGAAATCGAAAATCTCCGCGCCGATGCCGTCCGGATATCCTGAGTTTTGAATCATCGCTAAGTTCGAGGAAAATCCGCGGCGCCCCAAAGACAGATGGTGGGCGACGATGCGGTCGATTTCCGAAGGTTCCGGCGTGGCGTTGTCGGCGGGCAATCGCCCGATCACGTCGGCTTTGCTTGCTACTGCGGCTTGATAATAACGCTCGACCAAATCATTTTCGGAACCCGCAAAAACCGTAATGCCGTATTCCCTGCCAAGATCACCAAGAGGGTCGTCCTGCGGAGTCTTAGGGATTGCTAGGACGATTTCATCCAAGCGGCGGCATCGTTTTACACGCTCCAGAATGCGGCCCACCAAAGGTTTTCCGGCCAGGTCCATCATCGATTTTCCGGGCAGCCGGGTGGAGCCCATACGGGCTTGAATGATGAGAACGACGCGTTTGGACATGGAGGGATTTTTTAGCCGGCGACTTCGACCCGAAGTTTTTTGCGCACGGCCGCTTCCGCCGGCGTGATCATTTTTTCGCCCGTGCCGAGCAAGAGAGGCACCATGCGCACGGTTTCGACGAAGTTGCGAAGCGCGTGGGTCTCGATCGAAGCCGCCTGATCGGAGCCGTACATTGCGCGGTCTAGAGTGATGTGACGCTCCAACGACGTGGCGCCCAAGGCGACGGCCGTTGTACAGACTTTCAGAAGGGAACTTTCGTGTCCGGAGTAGCCGACTTCACAATTGTAGCGCGCCTTCAGCATGGGGATGCAGCGCAAGTTAGCGTTCTCTTCCGGCATCGGATACGTGCTGTTGCAATGAAACAATACGAAAGGACAATCCGCTTTGCGGAACTGATTTACCACTTCGTCGATTTCCTCGAGAGTGGCCATGCCGGTCGAAATGAAGGTTTTTTTGCGCTCGGATGCGATCTCTTTCAACAGCGGCTTGTGGCCCAGCATGGCGGAAGCGACTTTATTGAACGAAACATTGAACTCCCTTAAAAATTTTTGCGAGTCCACGTCCCATGCGGAAGCCGTCCAAGCGACACCGCGTTCCTTACAGTGGCGGTCGATTTCCTGGTACTGCTCCTTACTGAATTCTAGGCCCATTTTCTGCTGGCGCTGCGTCGTGCCCCACGGGCTTTCACGGGGGCTGTCGAGTAATTCTTTGGTATAAACCTTGTCGATGGTGCGCTTCTGGAACTTCACCGCGTCGAAGCCGGCCTCGGCGGCCGCGTCGATCAGTTTCTTGGCGATGTCCATGCTTCCGTTATGGTTGATGCCGATTTCAGCAATGAGATATAAGCTCATCGATTTTCTCCTTGGATAAGTGCTGGATATCCAGCAAGCGTTCTATGAAAGCGCGAACGAACCCCTCGCCGCCTTTTTGTTCTAAAACTAGATGTGCGATTTCAAGCACTTTGGGATGCGAATCCCGGGGTGCCACCGCATAACCAGCCCTGCGCATTAGGGGGAGATCATTTAGATCGTTTCCCAAATATATCAACCCTTCAAATGCATGAGGGTCGGAAGGAAAGCGCCCCGCCAAATGGTCCGTCAGGAAACTCAGCTTGTCGGAAACGCCGTGATGGCAATTCAGCTTCAGCTTTTGTGCGCGCGCTAAGACGACGGGGTTGGACTCTTTGGACAGAATGAAGAATTCGGCGGCCAGTGCGTTGTGTTTTTGGAAATAACGGACAAAATCGAAAGCCAGCCCATCCGCCCGGTCGCAACGGACCGTTTCGCGCCCGTCTTGATCGACCCAAACCTTGTTGTCGGTGAAGACTCCGTCGAAATCGAATGCGACCGTGTGGATCTTCTCGAGAGCGGGGAAAGACTTAGGCAAGATCCAACTCCTGCTCGATCAATTCGCAGAGGATATGTCCGATCAGGATATGGGCCTCTTGGATTCTCGCGGTGGTATTCGACGGGATCACGAGGGAATGGCTCGCGAGTTCTTTCGCGGGGCCGCCGCCTTTACCTAGAAGGGCGATGGTAACCATGTCCATGTCTTTAGCAGTTTTCAGGGCGCGTAAGATGTTCTCGCTGTTGCCTGAAGTGGAGATCCCGATCAGCACGTCTCCGGGGCGACCCAGAGCTTCAACCTGGCGCGCGAAGATGTCGTCATAACAATAATCATTGGCGACGCACGTGAGTACGGAAGTGTCGGTGGTCAGGGCGACCGATCGCAGCGCCCGTCGATTTTTTTTGAAACGTCCGACCAGTTCCGCGGCCAGATGCTGACTGTCGGAGGCGCTGCCGCCGTTTCCGCACCAGAGGAGCGTTCCGCCTTTTTTGAGGGATTGAGCCAAGAGAGACCCTGTTTTTTGGATGGACTCCATCAAGGTCTCGCGGACCGATGCTATAGTCTGGAGATGTTCTGAGATGTCGTCGTTGATGCTAGTGTTTATGGGCATATATTTTTTGTCCCTCGTATTCATGATTCTTGTCGACGAATCGTTCGTAAGGCCCTTGAGCTACGATTTTTCCGTGCTCCAATTGAACGACGGTGTCGCAGTGCTGCAACGTCGTTAGGCGATGGGCGATGATGAGAATCGTCAGGTTACGGTTCAAGTTTTCGATGGCTCCCATGACGGCTTTTTCCGTGAGGCTGTCTAAGGCGCTGGTCGCTTCGTCGAAGACGAGAACGGTTGCTTGTTTGTAGAGCGCGCGTGCGATGCCGATGCGTTGACGTTGTCCACCGCTCAGGCGGATGCCACGTTCACCCACGATGGTTTGGTAGCCTTCTGGGCGGCTCTCGATGAATTCCGCGATTTGCGCTTGCGCCGCGGCTTGCCGCACGCGGTCCATGTCGATGTCTGCCGGCGGGACGCCGAAGGCAATATTTTCCGCGATGGTGCTGTCGGATAGATAGATGCTTTGAGGGACGTGCGCGATGGTGCGCTGCCAAGCGCGTCGAAGTTCTGGTGTGATGGGCTGTTCGTCGACTAAAATTCTTCCTTCCGTGGGTTCCAATAGGGACATCATGAGATCCAAAGCTGTGCTCTTGCCGCTACCCGTGCTTCCCATAAAGCCGATGCGGGATCCCGCAGGAACTGTGAGATTGATGCTGTCTAAGACCCAAGGTCCGCTTTGCCCATAGTGAAAGCGCACCTGATCAAATCGAATCGCCTGTTTGAACGACAGGGGCGCAGGTGCTGCTTGGAATGCTTCTTCGGGAAGAGGTTGGTTTAACAAATCCAATACATTGACCAACGCTCCGTGACTTCCCACGACGGTCGACCAGTTGGCATAGACTTGCTGTAATAATGGCAAAAGGCGCTGCGCTCCCAAAGCCAAAGCCCCTAATACCGGCAACGCGGCGCCCACACCGCCGTTTTGTCGACTCAGGACGAAAGCTAAGGTCGCAATGAGGACCATTCCTAATCCTTCCATCGCATAGCGAGGAGCCAGATTGATGTAATTGTTTTCACCCGCAGCCCGGTGCAGTTTTTGGATCGCCTTATGGTAAACTTCGCAATAAACGTTCTGTGTTCCATCCAAAAGTACGTCCCGGATAGCCCCTAAACCCTCTTGCAGTGCTTTTACGACCTGGGTCTGTTCTCGTGCTATGCTCTGACTGTTGCGCTTCAATCTCCGCCGCGACAGCCAAGCGATGAGGAGATAGCTGGTGCCGAAACTGACCATAGAAATCGCTGCTACCCGGGGATCGATAGCGAGCAACGTCGAGAGAATCGCGGTGAATAAAACTGCTGAAGTTGCCAGTGTGACTAAAGACATGAGCACGCTGATGGCGGTAGAGACTTTTTGCGAAATGCCACTGATAATCTCGCTACTGCTGCGTGCGACATGCACGTGGTAAGGCTGATATAAAGTACGGCGATAAACATCGATGCTGAGATCTGTGCCAATCGCGTTTGCGAGCCGAATGCTGACCCAGGATAAAAAGAGTCGAAGTCCCGAAGCCAGAATGGCGGCGGCGGCGAAAATCAGTGTGAGCGATAGTGCCAGTTCCGCTGTCGACGTAATGCCGAGCGCATGAATGATGCCAGACATTTTTGGAGAAGTGAAAACTTGTTCGGGCTGGGTGAGAATGCCGATAAATGGCAATACAGCGCCTAGACTGATGACTTCCGCAACCGAGCTCGTCAGCGTCAAGGCAAGCAACATTAATAATTGTATGCGGCGCGGGCGGCGAATGTGCCCGAAGAGTCGAGCCAACAACGTCGTTAGGCCCAAAGACTGTGTTTTATGCGTCATGAACTCTAACCATTTCTCTTTCAAAAATAGGGCTGGGCGAGCTACCGCCCTTGAAATCTCTAAGATTCTTATTAATTATCAATATGTTAAAGGCCTTGATGGCCATATGAAAACTTAAGCGACTTTTTCTAAATCCGTATACTTTAAGACGGCTCGCATTGTGCTGTTCAGCCACTTAAAAAGGACGCGGACTCGCCCCTGTGCGGGGATATTTTTTTCAATGATTCCATCCAAATCCCTTAAAATTCCCCTTCTAACTCTGACTTCGTCACCGTCCTTCAAGAGTAAGGCCTGTTCGCTCAGTGGGCCATCTTTCGCTCTCTCTTGAAGAGTTTTGACGATGACTTGAGAAATGGGTTGAGGGCCTTCTTGGTTACCTAAAATATGTCGAACCCCCCGTGTGTATCGCACCAGGCGATGCTGGGACGGCTCATTGAAGTTGGCCAAAACGAAGAGATAGGAAGGAAAGAGGGGCTTGGTTAGGCACACTCCCTTCATGCTAGGCAAAAACGTCTGATACCGGGCTCGGTGTAGTTGCCGCTGAACGTCCGTTTCCTTTTTTGGTTTAGTTTGGAGAACGTACCACGAGGTCACATTAGGCTCCGACTTTCTCAATGCCGTTGGTTGTATCTCCACCAAAGTTGGGAAAATCTGAAATAAGGGGAGTGATGGTGGCAGAGGCCGGATGCGGGTATTCAGTGTCTTGAAAAGCTTCTACTTTTTTTAAAAGACCAGCCAGATCCGTCTGGAGAGATTTGTATTTTTGAATGATGCCTTCGAGCTGAAGATGGTTCCCCTTGATGGCTTCTAGGAGACCCTCTTGGGTTAATACGTAAGACAATTTTCTTTTGTTTAGAGGGGACACTCTCATGTGGCCTTTTTTGAGGAGACTTCTGAGAATGATGTTGATAAGGCCGAGCGAAATGCGAGTCATTCGGGATAACTCTCTCTGAGATGCGGAGGGAGTTTTCGAAATCTGGTTAAGAATGAGGATTTCTTTGTCGATCAGGGAAGACATTATATTCTTTTTATGAACGGTCCCGGAACTTATTAGTGAACCCGAGTCCTTCCTGCAAGAAAAAATGCCGGGTGTATTTTTTTTGAACGATAAAAATTTGACAAAGCTTTGGGGCGTTGTTACGCCTCACACCCTCATTTTTTAATTTATGATAATTTCAAAAAAACTTATTAGTTTCAGTATGATAGCATGTTTTATGTCTGTCCAAGTGCTGCCGGCATTTGGACAGATGGCTGGTCCCTCCAACCCATCTCAGTCGGAGGCATCCCGTGTTAGTGGGTCGAGCTTTGGAAGTCAGGATGAGAAAGCGCAGCAGGTGCTTCCTTACATTCCGTTGATGGAAGGTAATGGCCCACAGTCTTTGAATACTCTTTCTTACCAAGTGCATATTTTAGGTGAGGTCCTGAGACCTGGGACCTATCGAGTTCCCGCTTCCACGAGATTGTCTGAAGCCATTCAAATCGCGGGCGGCATGATGGAACGAGGATCTGATAGGAGAATTGAGCTTCGCAGGGGAGGGGGCAGCCGCCGAGCGGATTTGCTGGGGTTTAAGATTTTCGGTAATTTGGACGCGAATCCTTACCTTATGGACAACGACGTCATTTTTGTCCCTCTAAGAAAAACAGTCATTCAGATCGAAGGCGCTGTAAAACGGCCGGGTGTCTATGAACTTCAAAATGAAAAGACGATCAAAGATGTCATGAAGCTGGCTGGTGGGATTTCGATTGGAAATGATGACCCGGCCCCGATACGCGTTATCAGGTTTGAAAATGGGAAAAAGAATGTTCTCAACGTCGAGAATTCAGAGCAAGGTCGTCGGGCATTTCGGGTCCAGAACGGGGACGTCATCATTTTACCTCAGTTCTTAATAGCAAAAAAATCTTTCGACTATAACGTCTCCAAAATTCCGGGAGATAATAAACTCTTCTATCCTTCCTACGAAGAGCGTGTTTTTGTTTTGGGTGCTGTTGCGAAGCCAGGGCCTTATCCTTTTAATCCATACTATGATTTGAGGCAGTATCTGACTTTAGCAGGTGGCACGAATAAGCTCGCCAAATCCAAAAAAATTAAAATTATCTCGGCTTTGGGCTCAACCACTAGGGCAAATAATCAAACGGAGATCAATCCCGGAGATACGATCGTCGTTCCGGAAAGGTATATGGCTCCGGAGAGTTTGGTGAGTTTGATTGTAGGCATTGCCTCAAGCATTGTGGGCACAACGGCCGTGATTTTATCTGTGACAAAGTAGGTTCTCGTTTATGGAAGAAGACATCAATCTCTTGGACTATTTGAAGATCCTCTTAGGATGGAAGAGGTTCATCGCCGTGATCACGAGTCTCGGCGCTTTAATAGGGCTCGTCGTGAGTCTTTGGATGCCCAACATATATATGGCCAATGCCACCCTTCTTCCCTTGACGGGAGTTCAAGGGGGAGGGCTGGGTGCCGCTTTGGGCGCCGTCCAAAGCCTGGGGGGTGTTCTGGGTGGATTGGGAGGAGGTTCTACTTCTTCGCAAATTATGTCTCTCTTGAAAAGTCAGACTTTGGCAGAAAAAATAATCAACAAATATGATCTCATGAAGGCTTTTTATCCCTCGCTCTGGGATGAATCTTTAAAACAATGGCGTGTTCATGACGTAAAAGATTTGCCGAATATGGAAAGCGCAGTCTTGCTTCTGAAGGCAAAGGTTTCTTTTAAGGAAAACTTAAAAGAAAAGGTGATTAATATTAGTGCGCAGGACAAGTCTCCTCAATTTGCAGCCGACTTGGTAAACGCCTACATCCGGGAGCTTGCGAATCACATCAATGAGAACGCATTTACGGTTGCCAAGCGAAATAGAATTTTCATTGAGGGCCAACTCGAGAGAAATAAGACAGAACTATTGGAGTTGGGCCGCGAGTTATCGAAGTTTTATTCCAATAATAGAGTATCCAATGTTACTCCGAATCTCGATGTCTCACTTTTGAATTCTCCCTCTGAACTTCAAGGAAGAACAGAAGAAGATGTTCTGGGAGGAGTTGCAGACGTGCCCCAGCCTTTTCAGAAGATGGGGAATGAAAACTTAGAATCGTTGAGTGAAACCCAAAATGTCGTAAAAAAAGTCGTTCAAGATATCCCCCAGCAGGCATACCTTCAATACTTAACGTTTCAGAGAGAGTCATTGAGGCAGATCAATACACTTCTTATTCAACAATTTGAAATTTCAAAAATTGACGAAGTGAAAGAAGAATTAAGATTTCAGGTTATCGATGCGGCCCGTGTGCCGGTTGCCAGGTTCAAACCAAAACGCCGGATGGTAGCCTTGTCGTTTATGGTCGGCGCAGGTTTTCTCTCATTGGTCTTCGTCTTTTGTGTGGAATACTTAAAAAAGGCGAAAGTTCTTTCGTAGGAATTGAGGACGCAACTTTTTAGTTGTTCCGACGATCACTCCAGAAATCCGAGGTGATTCATGTCTATTTCAAATTTCAATAATCCACTGAGAGCGTTACCGCTTGCCGCCTCTTTGACTGCCATGGCTGCTTGCGCGTTTGAACCGACGGGAGTAGCCCCCCCCCTGGATGCCTTGTCTCCGGATACGCTTACTGATGCAGGGATTGATTCCAGGAACCCGGCAGCGGGGCCGGCAGTTCTGCTGCCTATGGCGCAAGGTTCCTACCCCTCGAACGCCATCTTTGCTTTGTTGGGCGGAGGAGAGGTCCCTTCCAGATTGTCTATTACGGCGCGTGAGTTTTGTTGGGGGCCTGCAGTGGATGTGCAAGCCGGTTCTTGCGCAAATACAACGCTGGTTCAGGATCCGATAAACTACACCGTTTTGGAGCCAGTGACCTCAGGTTTTAATGGAGCTGTTAGGGGGAGGTTAATTTACGATGATGGGAGCACATCGGAATTAGGGGCAGCGGTATTGTTCTCGATCGATGGCTCGCGCCTGCTCAATTATGATTTTGGCGAAGCCTTCGGTCCGACGGCGCTCGATTCCAGCGGTTTTTCCCATAATGCAACTTTGATGAACGGACCTGTAAGGCATATGGATGCTGCAGGTGGGTACCTGACCTTTAATAATTCGAACGCTGTTTTGGTGGATAATAGCGCTGACCTCACGGAAGGTTCGGTTGGCTTTACTCTTTCTGCCAAGATTAGGACTACAATTGAGCAGGAAAGTCCTATTGTCTCGAAATGGTATTCCGGGCCCGCTACGTCGTATGTCTTGAGGTCGAGAATAGTGGGCGGGGTTATGGTAGCGGCGGTTTCGGTCAATGGAAGAGCGCCTGATCTCGTTGGGACGACTCAGCTCAATGATGGAAACTGGCATTTGTTAACAATGACTTATGATAGTGCCAACGGGCTTTTGAGAGTTTATTGCGATGGTGCTCTGGACGGGCAAACGACAGTAGCTTCGCCGACACCGATCGTGAACAGCGAAGAATCAATTAGCATCGGTCGCTACTATGATGAAGCGACTCCACCGGTTGCTCAGTCAACAGGTTGGCAAGGGGATGTTACAAATGTCCGTATGACGGGCCGCGTTCTTGATCCCCTGAATTATGTCGGAAAAAACGAGCAATGTACCCAGTTGGCCGAGAACGGACAAGTGCTTCCCGCGGGTTCCCCCTGTCTTACCGAGTAAAGTTGACGCCAAGCATAGCGGTGACGTTGTTTCCCCTGTTGCTGCGTACAAAACCTGCATTCCAAACGTGCTCATAGCCTGCACCCATTTCCACTCTAATTTTTTTGGTACAGCGCCAAGAGAGGTTTGTTCGACCGCGGAAGCGGTGTTCTGCCGGATTGTTTTGAGTCTGGATGATATCGATCAACTCCGAGCCTGAGAGGAGGGCGCCGAAATGATCGCTGTCCCGTCTTTCGTAGCTCAAGAGAGTCGTCCAGCGTGATGAAGGGTTGATGTCGTAATTTATTTTGGCGGCAATGCTGTCTCCATCGGGGCCGAGTTCGGATCCGAGAATACGTCCGTTGAGCACGTGGCCCGAGAGGTATCGCCCATGCCTATAAACCCCTCCGGGTATGTGTTGATACTCGAACCTGAGATCCAAATCCCCTTCGTTGGTCAAGGTCGGAAAGTAGAGACCGAAAGCATAGGCCGCGTTATCTTCGAAGAGAACTTTTAGTTCCTTATTCATGTCCTCAAATCCGATTTCCCCATACACAACCGCATTGCGCACAAAAGGCAGGGTCAGCCGGGCGTCGAGACTAAACAGTCGGTTGGTGTCCGCCGTTTGCTGTTTGTTTTTAGTAAAGGCGCTGAAAACTCCGGTGAATTCTCCGATGGCCTCGGCGACGCTGGGATCGTCTGCTCCCCGTCCTCCCATCGTGATGGCGTGATTTAGGCCCATTTCCAGGAATGAAAATGGTTTCAGCGTCCATTTAAATCCTGAAAGGATGGCCCTCGGCAGAATCCTCTCGGGGCCTAAGTCCGCGAAGAAAACCTGGATGGCATTCAATCCCAGATGCCGGAAAATCCAAGGGAGGAAAAAAGGAGAAGAATTTCCCAACTTGATCATGTCGAGGGGTCTTGCGTTATTGGAAAATAGCAATCCTCCAAACTCTCCTTGGCCCCAAACGAGCGAGTCCCGTCCGGCTTGGATTTCGAAATTTTTGTAGGCGAATTTTCCGTAAAGTTGTTGAAAGGCTGCGTTGATTTTGTTGGATCCCGTGTTCGGTACTAAAACCTCAAGTCTGGGGCGGACGTAAAGAGAGGCATATTTCGTGAGCTGGGCTACGTGAGCCGTTTCCAACCCTAGAGTATTCCCATCGACGTAATGTCGACCTTCTCGATAGGCAACCAGAGGGTTGATACGTGCCTCGATCTCGCCGAGGCCGTTTTGTTGAGGCACGGCGCGGGAGGGGCTATCCAGAAACGTATAATCAAAACGAACGGACTCCAGAGGATAGATTCGAAGTGTTTTGGGGCTATCGGATAATTCTTCTCGGTAGTCGCTTTTGAGACGTCTTAGTAAATCATCGATTGCGATGACTTTTGAAATTTCGCGGTCATCCGGCGTCAAAAGGCCCCTGTCTTCTGAATTTTTCTCCGCTTCTAGGATCATCCTCGCAATTTCTTTCCGACTCCAAGGCCTTTGTCCGTAAATCGCGTCTTTGATGAGACCGAAGGCAATGAGTTTATCGAGGTCGCGATAAACAGAATCATCCACCGGTACGTTGGAGGTACTGTAAGCGCTGGCCGAAAGAGATGAAGGCAATGCAGTGATAAGGATCAAAGAGAGAAAAACAATCAGAGCCCCGGAACTTTTCATTTCTTCGCCTTCGTCACCCACTGCAGGAAGGGTGGGAACCAGACCAAGGTCGTGATCGTGCAGATCAAAATGCCGACGAAGCAGAGCAGTCCGAAGGAGCGGATGCCGCCCATGTCTGCGAATCCGAGGGAGCCGAACCCGACCAGGGTTGTGATCGCGGCGCCTAAGATGGGGCGGAAGCTGACGGAATAGCTTTTACGGAGCGAGTCGGAGCGGTTGTCCATCACGCGCTGGAAGAGATGCACGCCGTAGTCGTCGGCCGTTCCCAAGATGATCGGGATCGCGGCGAGATTGATGATGTTGAAAGGTATATTCAAGAGCCCCATCCAGCCCACGGTAGCAGCGAGCCCTATCAAGAGCGGTGACATGACCAGGAACGTGAGTTTTAGCGATTTGAAATTAAACCAAAGCGCCAGGATGATCATGCCGACCGTGAAGAGTACGACGTAGCGCGACTCGCGGAAGAGTAGGTCGACAATTTCATAGAAAACCGTGGATTCGCCCGAGGAAAAAAATGGTCCCTTGCAATCCGTGCATTGCGTCCCGCGGATTTCCTCCACGAACCTCATGAAACGGTCGGTCCGCGTGGTGTCGAAGTTCGGGAAAATGAAGACCAAGCGTCCCACCGATCCTTCGCGGTCCATGAATTTCTGGCGGATTTGTTCCGGGACGTCTTCATAGGTGATTTTCTTGGGCGACAACATCGGCATCATTTCGTCGTAGGATTTTTGTTCTTCGGCGTTCAAAACCCGCTTGATTTGGGGCGTGAAGAGTTTGCGGATCTCTTCGATCTTCCGCATTTTCTCTTCTTGGTGATCGGGGACGAAGTCGCCCAAGGACAACACGCCCTTGATGGTTGTGCCTTGGGGTGAGGCTTCATTTTTCTTCTGCACCGCGCGCAGCGCCGCCGCAGCTTTCTTCGCGTCGTCAAAATCAGAGGCGAGGCCCACTTCGGGGTTCACCGTGTGATTGAAAATACCGTCGATCTTGCGGTCCAGATCCTTGGTCTCTTGTTGTCCTAGGATGTGGTTTAAGTTGTAGTCAAAATAGGGACGGCCTTTCAACAGCATGAGCAGCGGCGCGAGGAGTAGGAAAGACGTGAGGACGAGGTTTTTCTTCGAGAACAGCCAGCGCATCCAGCCCCTCGAAAAATGCTGATCGTCGGCACTCCATTCCTTTGGCCCTTCTTTCACCGTAATTTTTTCGGGCCAACGTCTTTCGGTCAGGATGACGAGCGGGGCAAACAGCAGGATGAAAGACGCCGCGCAGAGGATGATGCCGACGCCGGAAATGATACCCATCTCGTGCAAGGCCTTGAAGCGCGTGAGTCCCAGCGAAAAGAAAGCCGCGGACGTGGTCGAGGACGCCGCGATGAAGGCCCCGCCCAAGTGTCCGATGGATTCGATCAAGGCCTTCTCGGTCGGCTCTCCCAAGATACGGTGCCGGCGGTATTCGGAATAAAAATGGATGCCGTAGTCGGCGGCCAACCCCAAGAGAATCGCGCAGCAAGCGGAGCTGAAGAGGTTCAAGGAACCGAAAAGCGCGTAGGCCATGCCTAAGGACCAAAAACTGCTAATGGTGAGTGGGATCCCGATCAAGGTTACGGCCCTCTTCCGGCGGAAATGGAAAATCAGGTAGAGGATAGAACCCACGAACGACAGGACGGAGACAAATTTAGCGTCGTCCAGGAGGATTTGTTTCTGCGTGAGTTGCTTGATGTAGGGACCGGTCAGCCGGACGTTTAAGGACGCGTCGTAAGAATGTGGATTCAGTTCCGCGATGACCCCCTGAATTTTCCCCAGAAATTCTTGGGTTTTCGCGACGTCGGTGGATCGCCAATCCGGCTTGATGAACGAAGCGAAAAGGGTGCCGGCCTTGTTTTGGTAATGTTTGTTGGGCGAGAGATAAGCGGCGTATTTGCCCTGCAGGTCCTGGATCTCGTTCTCCAAAGCGTCGCCGCTGGATTCGAAATCGATGTAGAGGCGCGTTTTCTTCAACTTCTCCTGTTCGATGCGTCTTTCGATGCGGTTGTGGAGATCGTCCAAGTCATCGAGAGACAGGAAGAGTAGCGAAGATTTCCGAAAAAAATCGATCGGGGTTTCGTCGTCGATATAACGAAGCTGAAAGTCGGGATGAGCCGCAAGACGGGTTTTCAAGTCCCCTAAAAAACGAACGGCGGCTTCCGGCGACTGGGTTTCCACGGCGACGACGATGAAGCTCGCGCCTCCGACGGTTTTTTCCAAAGTCTTGGCCTGCTGAACGACCGGGTTGTCTTCCGGCAGCAGATCGCTGAAATTCGTGCGGATCTGGAGGCGTTGGATTGCCAAGAGCGAAATGAGGGTAAGCAACGCGCCCAGGAGCAGAACAAATTTCGGGTACTTGATCGACCAGCGCACGAAGTCCGAAATTTTTCTTTCCAGGAAAGGCATGAGGCCGTGAGGGGTAGCGGATTGGCCCCGCGAGATCAATTGGAATGAAGAAGCGCCTTGCGCGGTCCGAATAAGACGCGGCTTAAGCACATGGCGAGAACCACGTAAGTGACGCCGACGATCAGGTCGATGACGTAGTGGTGGTTTAAATAGACGGCCGAAAACCACATCCAGACCATGAAGACGCCTAAGTAGGGCGAGAGCTTACGGAACGACCTAAGCGACCACAGGAAGGTCAGTGTGGGAAATCCCGCGTGCATGGATGGGATCGCTCCGTAAAGCCAGGCGCTTTTGGCGTAAATATTCTGAAAGTAGGGAAAATGCAGTAGCTGGTCGAACCGCACCATGCCCGCGGCTTGGGGTACGAACGACCAATCTCCGGGATGAAATCCATACTGCGCGACGTACCAAGGCGGCGCGACCGGCAGAAGAATATAAGTCGCGAAAGCCATGAGGTTTATGAGCAGGAAGGTCGCGTTGAACAGTCGTCCTTCGCGGTGGTTTTTACGCCACATCAAGAAAGAAAAAGAGATCGGGACGACGACGTGCATCGCGTAGGCCAGGGACGCGAATACGTCGAGTATCGTATGCGTGTGCCGGGCCAGAATTTCATTCAGCGTTTGTGGTGGATGCCCGAAGCCGAAGAGAAGGAGTTCGAGCTTGTAGGGCCCCTCGACGTGAATATGGCCCGCCGAAGTCTTGGGGAAAATACGCAAAAAATCGTACAGGATTCCGAAGAGGGCCATCGGCGAAAAATCGATCGCGAACTGGCGCGACTTCGGGTGTAAAAAATAACACGAGACGAGGAATCCCGCTAAAAACAAATGCTCCAACCTCAGTCCCATCGTTTTTTGGATCAGTAAAAAATAAAGCAAGGCCAAAGCGATCGGGACGATATTCGCGACGGGAATCAGGGGATTTTTAGGGGCGTTTTGAGAGGTCATGACGACTCTTTAAAAAATGACGTTCAAGGCTTGCGGCAATATATCCATTTCGGCCGGAAGCGTGCCCAAGGCCTCGCCGTCGATCTCCACGCCGACCGACGCGTTTTCGGCTTTTAAGATGACCGAGGAGACGCGTTCGGTCACGACGCCGGAAACTCGGTGAAAGAGCTTCTGATAAAGCTTCATCAGACTGTACGGGATTTTGTAAAAAGCGAAATCCGGTATCACGATCAAGTCCAGGCATCCGTCCGCGAGGTCGGCGCGCGCGGCGATCGGCATCCCACCTCCGAAGTAGCGGCCGTTGGCGACGACGACGGCCAAGGGTTTTTCGGGGAATACGAGTGGTTTTTTGGTTTCCGCTTTCTGGGACATTTTGACCGTGATCGGCCGTGGCTTCCAAGCCCTGCGGCTGTCTAGCGTGGCGCCCAGGTAAGCGAGTTTTTTGCCGAGCAGCGTGCGGAAACGTCCCACGCGCTTGATGACCTCCGCGCTTAAGCCCGCGCTCGCGATATTGACGAAGAGGCGCGTCTTGGGGCCGCCCATGCTTTGGAACGAAATCCGTCCCACATCGATCTTGCGGGCCTTGCGCGTGGCGAGAATGTGGATCTGTTGGTCGATGTCGGCGGGGATGCCTAAGGTCTTGATGAAATCCATGCCCGTACCGACGCCGATGATGCCTAAAGTCGGTCGTGAGGCTGCGTCGAGATGCGATGTGTCCAGCCGTGCTGAGTCTTTCTTCTCGAAGAGACCGTTGACGACCTCGCTGACGGTGCCGTCGCCGCCGTAGGCCACGACAAGATCATAACCGTTCGCGCGCGCCTCCGCTGCCAGGCATTCGGCGTGACCGATGGAGGTCGACATTTCGAACGAGAAATCACCCAGGCGCTTTTGTAGTTCCGCGGCCACATGGGGCCACTGGGTGCGGCCAGTGTTGCCTCCGGCGTAAGGATTTACCACGACGAAAACTTTTCGTTTCATAAGACGTGCACCGTTCCCCGCGATTTTTGAACCAGGCGTTTCAAGGCCGCGATCTCCGCTTCCAATCGCGCCCCCGGGCCGACGAGCGCCAATTTAAGCTGAGAGTCTCGTGTCTCCGCCTCCATCATAAAAAGCGGCCGGAGACCACTGTTTGAAAGGTCTTTGAGAAAGTTTCTTTTCTGTGTTTCGGTTTTGAATGTGATCGAAACATCGCGCCGTGCCGGAGGAAAAGGGCAGATGCGAAAAATGCCTTCGACGATGCGCCCGTAAGCGTTTCCCGAGCCGATGAAGATTTGTTTCAAATCCGGCCCTGTGGCTGCGCGCGGGACTTTTTTTGTCCTAATGTTTTTTTTCTTCCAGACGGCCGTGAGGGATAAGCAGATGTCGTCGATCTCACCGTAACGGGGCGCATAATGGTTCGCGGCGCGGAGGGCTAAAGCTTGGCCCAAGGTTTTCACCTTCGAATCGGCAGGCAGGTAGCCCAGCGTAAATCCTTGCAGGTTCAATTCATATTCGAGAACCCCGATGTCGCGGTCGGCGGAGGCGTGCACCAAGAGATTGACGGCGTCGACGACGAGAGGTTTGGCATCACGGGGTTTCATGCGTGAAGCCCCATCTTGCCCGGGTTCATAATGCCCTTCGGGTCGAGTTTCTTTTTCAAGGTCCTGTAGAAATCCATCCCGGCCCCCAGCTCGCGCGGCAGGAATTTTCCTTTTAGAAATCCGATACCGTGATGGTGGCTGATCGTTCCGCCGGCCTTAAGGCACGCTTCCATGGCGTCCCGCCACATGCGCACGTAGAGGTCTCGATTTTCTTCGTGGTTCTTTTTCTTGCCCACGAGCGTGAAGTAAATCGAACATCCCTCGGGATACGCATGGGAAAAATGGGCCAACGTCAGCACCTGCGGCATCAAGGCTTGTCTCATGGCATCATACAGTCCCATGAGCCGATCCCAAGTCGTGGCGACTTCGATCGTGTCGACGACGGCGTCTTGATCCCAAAGAGGAACGAGTTTGAAAGACGCGCTATAGCGGTGATTGAGCCAATGTAATCCCGGACCTTCGCCTTGATCCCGCCCGCCCTGGCTAAGGCAAATCTCCAAGGCTTCGGCCTCATGAGCGCGCGCGACGTGGGCTTCGCCTTCAAAAGCCAGGACCAGCATGGCTTTTTGCGACAAACCTTCCATAGCTTTTTGGACCCACGTCGGTTTTTTCAGGAGTAACGCATACAAACGGCCCGAAGAGCTTCCGGAGGAGTGGCCGGAAGAATGAGCTGCATCGCCTGATTGTTTCTGGCCGTATCGCAGTAAAATCGTATCGAGCGGATCATACAGCCGCACGACGGAAGGTTTCAGGCCGGATTGCATGATGAGGCGAATGGCCTCCGACGCTTTCGCGACGTTCGCGAAAAGCACCCCGCGGTAGAGTGTCGTTTCCGGGAGAGGAAACACGCGGAAGCGGCCGCGGGTCAGGATGCCGAGCGTGCCTTCGTTTCCGATGAAAAGATCTTGAGAGCGGATTTTGGGGAAGCCGGGAACCGGCGCACCCATGCGGACCAAACGCCCGGAGGGCAATACGACTTCCACTCCTTCCGCCATGTCTTCGATTTTTCCGTATTTGGAGGAAAGTTGCCCGGCCGATCGGGCCGCTAGATAGCCGCCGATCGAGGCGCAGAACAACGACGAAGGGTAATGCCCCATCGTGTATCCCTTTTCGTTCAGTTCCAATTCCAAATGATGCCCGATCACGCCCGCCTCCGCGGTCACGGAAAACTTGCCGTTTTTTTCGACGACGGGACTGATCGCGTTCATGCGGCTCAAATCGAGCACGATGCCGCCGTGAAGCGGCACGGTGCCTCCAGCAACTCCCGAACCCGCGCCATAGGGTACGATGGGTGTTTTGGTGCGCGAGGCGAGTTTTACGATCTTCATGACTTCGGCTGCGTTTTTCGGGCGTACGATCACGTCCGGGAGATGGAGCTTTTTACCGGCCTTCCGATCCAACACGCAGCCCGTCATCGTATCGGCCGAATACAGAAGGCGATTCGGCGCGTCGGTGAAGACGCGCGAAGGGCCGACGATGCGCGCGAGATTTTTCCGAAGAGAGTTCCGTGACGTCACAGGGTTAAGCTTTATGGTCAATTTTTACGGAAGCGTCACTTAAATTTTAGGATGCGAGATCGGTTGAGTTTTATTTTTTCCCTGTATAAGAGCTGTAGCCCTCCATGAACCCATCAGCCGAATTTTCCCATCGCACGCGAACAGCGGCGCTTCAGCGCATGCGGAACGAGACCTTCGACCTGCTCGTGATCGGCGGCGGCATCACGGGCGCCGCGACCGCGCGCGACGCCGCGAGTCGCGGGCTTTCGGTCGCGTTGGTCGAAGCGCGGGATTTTGCGTGGGGGACGTCTTCGCGCAGCTCTAAACTCATTCACGGCGGCCTTCGTTATCTTCAGAACATGGAATTAGGCTTGGTGTTCGAGTCGCTATCGGAGCGGTCGTTTTTGCTCAAAACCGTTCCGCACATGGTGAGGCCGCTGCCTTTTTACATGCCGGTCTATAGAGGCGACCGGCCCAAGAAATTCATCCTGAACTTAGGACTCTGGCTCTACGATCTCTTGGCGTTGGGCCGCATGCCGAGTTTCCACAAGACTTATTCCGCGAAGAAATTTTTGGAAGCGATCCCGTTTTTGAAAAAAGACGGATTGAAGGGCGGATTCCGTTACTACGACGCCAGCATGTGGGACGACGTGCTCGCGGTCGAGACCTTGCGTGAAGCGGCCCGTCTGGGCGCCGCGATCGCCAGCTACACCGAAGCTGTCGCTCCGGTTTGGGAAAAGGAACGGATTACGGGATTTCAAATCCGCGATAAAGCCACCGGTGAAACTTCGGAACCTTTCACGGTCAAGGCGCGCCAAGTGGTCGTCTGCGCCGGGCCGTGGACCGATCAGGTCGGCGCGAATCTCTCGCCGCGCTGGAAGCCTTGGTTGAATCCCAGCAAGGGCGTGCATCTTCTCTTCGACCTGAAAAAAATACCGGTTCCGGGCGCCATGGTCATGAACCATCCGGAGGACGGGCGCATTTCGTTCATCATACCGCGGCCGGATTTCGGCGCGGGTGTCGTCATCGTGGGCACGACCGACGGTCCCACGCCGCTGGAACCGGAAAAAGCGAAGATCGACCCGGACGACGTGCACTACCTCATGGATTTGTTGCAGCGATATTTTCCGAACTTGAAACTGACGTCCGCGGATATACTGAGCGCCTATGTCGGCGTGCGTCCGCTCATGGGCGCCCAGTCCAGTACCACCGGCAGTGAAATGACCGCAAAAGTCTCCGCCGAAGACCTCCAAAAAGTCAGCCGGGAGCATTATATCGGTCACGGTCCCGGCCGTGTCGTCATCGCGGCAGGCGGTAAATACACGACGCACCGCCTGATGGCGCGAGAGATCGTCGACGTCGCGTTGAAGACTTGGAAAGAAGACGCGGCTCAAGGCGCGCCCGCATTTCCGGCGAAAGTGGGACCGTCTCAGACGGACGTGCCGGTCAATCCCCATGCAACTTTAGCCGCGCTCCGAAAAAGTCGCGAAGAAGCAGTCTCGCTCGGATGGACGATTCCGGAGGCTCTTTGGACCCGCTACGGGGCTGAGGCCTTGGACATCATGAAGATCCACCAAGAATCGCAAAAATCAAATACCATCAACGACCTCGAAGGCTTCCCCTGCCTCGAAGCCCAGCTTCGCTACGAGATCCGACACGGCATGGTGATAAAGCTCGAAGATTTTTACGTGAGACGGACGTCGCTCTTCGCTTCGAGGCGCGACCACGGACTTTCCTGGGCCGAGCGCTTGGCCCAGGTTTGGGCGCAGGAAATGGGATTACCTGAAACTCGGATTTCGCAGGAGGTTAAGAGCCTGCACGACGAAGTGAAATCTCGCGAATCCTGGCGGGATTCCGTCGCCGGGTCTTAAAGTTCCCGTAAAAAGCGATGGCGGGTTTCTAAGTTTTCCTTTAAAAGTCCCACCCATGTCGATGGCCATCACGCGCGGAATCAAAGTCGAAGTCGAAAGCGAATTCGTCCCCGAACGTTCCAATATCGAAAAAGAAGTCTATTTTTTCGCCTATCACATCCGCATCACGAACCAGAGCGAGGATACGGTCAGGCTCTTGAGCCGGCACTGGATCATCACGAACGCGGACGGCAAAAAAGAGGAAGTGCGCGGTCCCGGCGTTGTCGGTGAGCAGCCGCGGTTAAAGCCAGGTGAATTTTTCGAATATTCGAGCTTCTGCCCGCTCGACACGTCGTTTGGAATGATGCACGGGACCTATCAGATGGTGAACGGCAACGGAGAAGAGTTCGATATCCTGATCGCGCCGTTTAAATTAGCCCACGAAGAAATACTCTATCACTAACGCCCGAACCAGTTCTTGAGGTTCATCAACCAACGCGAAATCTTCGTTTCTTTGATTTCGTCGGGCGTGCGTTCGGCGCAGAATTTCAGGATCGTTTCCAAATCCTGGCTCTCCAGCGACTCGCCTTTCATGCGTTTGATGAAGGAAATGCTGACGTCGGCGTCCGCCATGTCCATTTCTTTGATGATGAATTGGGAGGCGGCGTTCGCTGGTTTCGGCGAAGGTTGAGGATTTTTTTTGCCGGAAGGGCGGTTCGCCATTTTCAAAGTCTCAAATACCCTTTTTTAGGTTTTTCGCAAGAAAGAAGACTTCATTTTTTCGGGCCGGTCCGGTGTTTCGCGTAGAGATGATCGCGTCTTTCGATCAAGTCCGCGTATTCGGAAGCGAGCTCGGGGTTGGACCAGATGCGTCGCGTGGCAGGACCTAGCGGAATCCATGGCCCCTCTACCGGCGAGACGCCCTGGAGCGCGATTGCGCAGAGGATGTCTCCGTAAGAAAAACTCCCGAAGAGGTAATCGCCGCCGGCCGAACGGTATTTGGTGCGGATATTGTCTAAGAGACTCCGGTAACGTTCCAAAAGGATTTTCTCGGAATCCGGGCCGACTTCGAACTCGCGCCGGATATAGGCCATGCCCACGTAGGCCATTGGGCGCAGGATTTTGCGAAGAGGTTTGGGCAAAAATCCCAAGGCCTCTTTTTGGGATTCTGGGTCGCGGGGCATGTGATGCAATACCAAAGCACGTGCGGTGTCCAAGGCGGATTCACAGAGTTCATTCAACTGAAAAATGCCGTGCAGGCATTCGGTGGGGAAAAGTTTTTCTGCCGACCCTGTACGGTCGGCGTGTTGGGCGATATGGAACGAATCGATGATTTTTTCGTCCTTTGTAAGCAGTGCGGGCACCGTCAGGTCCTTGCGCAGGAGTCCGAAACGCCAGCGCAATTCCGGCATCCCGAACATCATGAGATGCTCGTGATAACGGTAGGGGATTCTATGGTGGTCCAGGGCCCAGCGGGCTTTTTCGGTCCAGGGCGAATAACGAATGCCGTAGAGGTGATTTTCAGTCGCGGTCATAAGTTCTCTCGGACCTAATCCAAAGAAGGGCAAAAAGCGAATGTTGCTTTTATGTCGGGAGTCGGGAATACGAAACGGCCATGTCTTATAAACAAAAAGTCATCAAAACCCTGCGCGTCCAGAACCAGCAGCAGATCGGCGTCCTTGCGAGGGTCTTGAACGCCATCGCAGGTGCGGGTGGGGACATCGGCGACATCCGCACCGTCTCGATCGGTACGTTTTCGATGGTCAGGGACATCACCGTCATCAGCAGTGGCGAAGAGCAATTAAATCAGATCATCAAAGCCGTCACCGCGATCAAAGAAACTCATCTCGAAGCCGTCATCGACGACGTCATGGAATTGCATCGCGGCGGAAAAATCATCATCACACCGCGCCATCCGGTCAAATCCATCGACGACCTGCGCAAAGTCTACACGCCCGGCGTTGCCGCCATCTCGAAGATGATCCAGAGCGACCCCAAGACGGCCGATGAGTTTACCGGGATTCGCAGGACCGTGGCCTTAGTCACCAACGGCAGCCGCGTCTTAGGTTTGGGTAATATCGGGCCCGTCGCCGCTCTTCCCGTCATGGAAGGCAAAGCGGCCCTCTTCGCCCAGTTTTCGGGAATGAACATGGTTCCGATTCTGGTGAATACTTTGGACCCGAAACAATTCATCGAGACCGTTTGCACAATCGCTTCGGGTTACGGCGCGATCCAACTTGAGGACATTCAAACGCCGGATTGTTTCGAAATCGAAGAGCAATTGATCGCGCGTCTTCCGATCCCCGTCATGCACGACGACCAGCACGGCACCGCGGTCGTTTCGCTCGCGGCGGTCATGAACGCCTGCCGGATCGTGGGAAGAGATTTGATGAAATCGACTGTGGGCCAGATCGGTCTCGGCGCGGCCGGTTCCGCGATCGCGCGGCTGATTATGACCTACACGGGTAAGCCCGTGATCGGCGAAGACCCTCAGCCTTTGGCCTCCGAACGTTTCCGCCGTATGGGCGGCGAAATCGCGTCCTCCGTCGAGGAGATCATGCAAAAATCCGACATCGTGATTTCGACGACCGGCCAGGCCGGGTTGATCGAGCCTCAATGGGTACGCAAAGGCCAGATCATCTTGGCGCTTTCGAATCCCTACCCCGAAATCTCGATCGCCGAGGCCTTGACCGCCGGCGCGGGATTCGCGAGCGACGGCAGCCGCGTAAATAATTTATTGGGTTATCCGGGACTCCTCAAAGGCGCTATCCAAGCCCGCGCCCCCAAGATGACCCACGAAATGTACATCGCCGCCGCCAAAGCGATCGTCCGTCACACGCCCGAAGGCGAACTCGTGCCGGACCCGCTCGATTCCACCCTGCACGACCGCGTCGCGAAGTCGGTCGCGGAAGCGGCTTTGGCCTCTCTCAAGCCCTCCTAAGCCCTCTTGACTCCTCCTCCGCCTTCGAGCGATATCCGGGACCCTATGATTACACCCAAAGAAGCCCTCGAATATCATTCGCGCGACAGAAAAGGGAAAATCGAAGTCGTTCCCTCTAAACCCTGCGAGACGCAAAAAGATCTTTCAATGGCTTATACTCCGGGCGTCGCCGAGCCATGCCGGGAGATCGAAAAAGATCCCGCGAAATCTTTTGAATACACCGCCCGCGGAAATCTGGTCGCCGTCATTACGAACGGGACGGCTGTACTGGGCTTGGGTGACATCGGCCCCGCCGCCGCGAAACCGGTCATGGAAGGCAAGGGCGTTCTTTTCAAGAAATTCGCCGATATCGACGTCTTCGACATCGAACTCGATGCCCGTGATCCCATCACCTTTATCAGTGTCGTCAAGGCCATGGAGCCCACGTTCGGCGGCATCAACCTCGAAGATATCAAAGCCCCGGAATGTTTTTTCATCGAAGAAAAATTGATCGAGGCCCTGTCGATTCCCGTGTTCCATGACGACCAGCACGGCACGGCCGTGATCACGGCGGCGGGGCTCATGAACGCTCTCGAGATCCAGGGGAAAGACGTCAAAAACATCCGCGTGGTCTTCTCCGGCGCCGGTGCGGCCGCGATTGCCTGCGCGAAGTTGATCATGGAGCTCGGCGTCTCGAAGGACCAGATCACGTTGATCGACCGCCAAGGCGTGGTTTACGAAGGCCGGTCGAATATGGAACCGATTCGCGGATTTTTCGCGAAGCCGACGGCGATGCGCACTCTTGAAGACGCGATGAAGGACGCGGACGTCTTCGTCGGCGTGTCGAACAAAGATTTGGTCACGCCGGCCATGGTTCGCAGCATGGCGCCGAAGGCGATCGTGTTTGCGATGGCGAATCCCGATCCCGAAATCGGCTATCACGCCGCGAAGGAAGTCCGGCCCGACATCATCATGGCGACGGGGCGCTCGGATTTCCCGAATCAGGTCAATAACGTCCTGGGCTTTCCGTTCATTTTCCGGGGGACTTTGGACGTCGGGGCGACCCGCATCAACGGCGCGATGAAGCTCGCGGCCGCGAAGGCCTTGGCGGATCTGGCGAAAGAAGAAGTGCCTGAAGACGTCTGCCGGGCTTACGGAGTTTCGAAATTGAAATTCGGTCCTGACTACATCATCCCTAAACCCTTCGACCCGCGCGTTTTATTGTGGGAAGCGCCGGCGGTGGCGGAAGCTGCGATCCTGAGCGGTGTCGCTCGCAATCCCTACGCGAGCAAAGAAGCCTACCGGCGTTCGTTGGAAGATTTGCTGGCCAAGCGCTAAACTACCCCAGCCACTTCATCACGAGCTCGATCATTTTCTTAACCTTCGGCGTGTACGGGGGATAGAACATCTTAATCGTTTCGAGAGGTCCCTGCCTTAAGACGCCGCGTTCGTGCGAGAGCGTCTTGAACCCGAAAAATCCGTGATAATTGCCCATGCCGCTCTGTCCCACGCCGCCGAAAGGCAGCTCGGGATTTGCGAGGTGCAGCATCAGCGTGTTCACGCAGGCGCCGCCGGACGTCGTTTCCCTCAAGACCTTGTCGACGTTCTTGTCGTTTCGGGAAAACATGTAGAGAGCCAGCGGTTTTTCGCGTGATTGGATAAGCGCGATCGCCTGATCCAAATCGCGGTAAGCCACCAGAGGCAGGATCGGTCCGAAGATCTCTTCGCGCATGAGCGCGGAGTCCTTCGTCACGTCGGTGACCAAGGTCGGAGCGAAATAGCGCGCGGCCGGATCTGTTTGACCGCCGAAGGCGATTTTGGCTCCCTGGCGCACGCTTTCGTCCAAAATCTTTTTCAATCCTTCCAGATGCTGCTGCGTGACGAGGCGGCAGTAGTCGGGGCTTTTTTCGCGATCTACGTCGGCGGCGCCGTAACGCGCGGCGATGACCTTCCGCGCGGCCTCGACGAATTTTTCTTTTTGAGACTCATGAATCATCACGTAGTCGGGAGCCACACAGGTCTGGCCTGCATTGATGAATTTGCCCCACAGGATACGCGAAGCGGCCTTTTCGACGTCCGCCGTCTCGTCCACGATGACCGGTGACTTTCCGCCCAGCTCGAGCGTGACGGGAGTCAGGTGTTTCGCCGCCGCCGCCATTATTTTTTTGCCGACCGGCGGGCTGCCCGTGAAGAAAATATGATCGAACTTCATTTCGAGTAGGTAGTCCGCGACTTCCGGTCCGCCTTCGATGACAGCGATTTCTTCCTCGGGAAACACGTCGCCTAAGAGTGTTTTCAAAAACACCGCCGTATGCGCCGTCTTCGAGGAGGGTTTCAAGATCACGCAGTTTCCCGCCGCGATCGCTGCCGCCACGGGCGCCATCGAGAGTTGGAACGGGTAATTCCAGGGGGACAAAATCAGCACGACGCCCTTGGGTTCGTAGACGATTTCGCTGCGTGTGCCGAACAAGGTCAAAGGGGCGGCGACGTGATGGGGTTTCATCCAAGATTTGAGGTGCTTGATGATGTCGGTGATTTCCGAGAGCACGAGATGGATTTCGGTCAGGTCGACTTCGCTGGGGTTTTTGCGGAAGTCTTTATAGATCGCGGCATGAAGTTCCGGCCGGCGCGCCCAGATCGCCGCGTGGAGTTTTTTGAGCTTCGCGATGCGTTCGGCGGCCGTGGTCGTCGCGAGGCGCCAGCGTGCGGCTTGTTGCAGGCGGTAAATTCGGTCACAGTCCTCGCGCCAATTCGCCGAGAGGGAAGTGTCATTGTTTTTAACGGCCGAAGAAGCCGAAGAAATCGATGCGCTCATGCGGTGTCTCCTTAAAATGGGTAAGCGTGCCCATCGTAATGGATTCGCTCCGCTGCCGCAATCTCGTTTGTCTTGCTCAGGGCCGATTTTTGTAGTGCTGAAGGGGCATGAAAGTCGTTTTGTTTCGGCCCGAAATCCCCCAAAATACCGGCAACATCGGCCGCCTTTGCGTCGCGACGCAAACCGAGCTCTACCTCGTCCGTCCCATGGGATTTTTCATCGATTCGAAAGAGATCCGGCGCTCGGGTTTGGATTACTGGGAACATCTGAAATACAAAGTCGTCGCCGATTTGGAAGAGGTGAGGGCCGAAAACCCAGGCGCGAGGCTTTGGTATCTGAGCACGAAGGGAAAGACGTATTACACCCAGGTTTCCTACCACCCCGACGACATACTGGTTTTTGGCTCCGAAGGCTCGGGTTTGCCGGCCGAAATCCTCGAAAAGAACGCGCCCTCCGTCCTGACGATCCCCCAATGGGGGCCGGTTCGAAGTTTAAACCTCGCGACGGCCGTGGGGATCGTGCTTTATGAAGGGTACAGGCAAGTAAGATCCTGCTGATGCCCCAGAGATAATCATTTCGAGGAGTTGAGAGATTTCAGGAAACCTTTTTTTCCATTGAGCGATGTGACTTGAGTTCATCCTCAAGAGGTTATCTTTATGGCGTCTCTTTCCAAGGTCAGTGAAATCGGGGGCATCGCGGAAATGATCCGTTCCGCGATGAATCAATGTTCCGGCCACCAGCCCACGGCTGAGATCCTGAGATTTATGAAGGGCCACGAAGCGATCCATGCCTCCCAGCCGAGTCTCCCTTTTTTTGAAAATCTTTGCGCCTTGGTGAAAGGATCTCAACCGGTAACGGACAGCGCCTTTTCCCAAAGTCTTTATGCAGCCTGCTCGGAGGTCATAAACATCGCCGGAGATTCCGACAGGGATCATCTCGAAGCGGCCGCGCGACGTTTCAAGAGGAGCGTCCTAGGGGGAACGCCGGTAGAGGGAGGTTCCATCCCAAATTTGGAACATTCCGCCTTGGCGTCCCTCGGTACGATCGGTGATGCTTTCCTCAAAACGATTCTGGCGGAATTAAGCAAATTACAAGAGACGGAATCGGCACTCAGCAAGTTTTTTAAAGATACGGGTAATGCGACAAAGCTCAGTCGCTTATTTTCGGCACAGGTCGATTTGATTTATACGATGAATCACGATTTTCTTAATTTCAGCAAAGGACTCAAGCCATCCGATGTTTTTTTTCGGGACATTTTAGCCGACTTAAAAGGGTTCAAAGAAAGTTTGTCGATCTTGGAAAGGTTCGATTGCGATGAGGTCGATGTTTCGGATGGGATTCCACGCTCGGAACCACAGGAAGAACTGCGATCCTTGGTCCAAAGATTCAAAGAAAATATCGGGAATTTGCGGGGTCATGTTTTATCCCTGCAAAAAGCCATGGGGAGTAGCTAAGCCGCGCCGACGAATCCGCACACCGTCTCCACCCAAGCCGGGTGATCGTTAAGCGAAGGAATTAACCTCAAATCCTCAGCCCCCGCCGCCAGCGCCGATTCGCGCGCGCGGATGCCGATTTCTTCCAAAGTCTCCAAACAATCCGCCACGAAGGCCGGACAGAAAACCGCGATGCGTTTTTTGCCGTGGGCGACGAGTTCCGGGATCACGAGATCCGTGTAGGGCTTAAGCCAGGGCGTGCGCCCGAGGCGCGATTGAAAGGCCACGCTGCAGAGATCGTCGGGAATACCTAAGCTTTTTTTGATCGCATGCGCGGTTTTGAACGCATGCGCGCGGTAACAGTAGGGGACCTTGTCGTTCGGATAATCGCAGCATTCGTCGAATTTCAGGCAATGTTTCCCGGTCGGATCGCTCTTGAGAATGTGACGTTCGGGTAATCCGTGAAAACTGAAGAGCACGTGATCGGGTCTCAGGTCTTTCAAGACCGGCTCAGAGACCTGAACGAAAGACTCGATGAATCCCGGATGATCGAAAAACGGCGGCAGGATTTTGACGAGCGGGGCGTTCCAGTAACTTTTCGCGATCCGGTAGACTTCCGCAATCGCCGATCCGAAGGACGACGTCGCGTATTGGGGGAAAAGCGGCAGGACACGGATCTCGGAGACGTTTTTTTGGATCAATTCTTTGAGTCCCGAAGCGATGGAAGGCCGGCCGTAACGCATGCCTACTGCGACGGCGTATTTCGGGCCTAAGGCCTCGGAGACGCGTTTCGCCAAGTTTTGGGTGTGAAATAAAAGCGGCGAACCTTCCGGGAGCCAGATTTTGCGGTAAGCTTCGGCGGATTTGGGCGAACGAAAGGGGACGATGATGGCGTTTACCAATAATGCCCGGGCAATCGGGGAAATATCGATAACCAAAGGGTCCGATAAAAATTCGCGTAAATATTTTCGCACCGCCGGAGTTTCCGGGGCGTCGGGAGTGCCTAAATTGATGAGAAGGATGCCGATCATAGTTTTTTCTCGAAAGTTTGGTGGATCAAATCATGGATCTCCGGCCGGAAAATTTTGATCTTCTCGTTCGCCGAAGAGGGATGCACACGGTTCGTCAATAAAATCACCTGAAACGCGCGGGCCAAATCCAGCCAGAACTAAGATCCCGCATCGCCCAGATGCCCGATCGTATTCGCAGAAAAAAAACGCCCCGCTTGCGAGTGCGGCGGCTCGGGAAAATCCCAACCCAGGCGCGGGACGACCGATTGATCCACGAAAGACTTGAGGATCTCTTTCGGAAAAAGCCCGGTTCCTTCGCGGTAGCTCTGCGAAACCGAGGAAAGAAAAACCCGCAGATCATCGACGTGCGAAAAAAGTCCGGCGTGTCCGGAGATACCACCCAAGGCATAGGCGTTGTCATCATGTACCTCGCCGCGGATCAAACCCCGTCCCGGAGATTGCTCCGTCGCGGCGAATCTGTCCGGAGACCGGGAGCCTGCGTTTCTTTTCTGGAAGAAGGTGTTTTTGAGCGCCAAAACACTCGCGATTTTATCCTCGAAAATCTGCGAGAGGTCTTTTTCGAATAGGCTTTCCAAAAGAAAACCCAGAAGAATGAATCCCAGGTCGCTATAGACCCTCTTCGCGCCCGGAGCCTGTTCGAGCGGCTCCTTCGAGATTTTTTTGAAATAATAAGCCCGGGCCTCGCGGCGTGACGCATGAGAGGCGTGTTCGGCTTCCCATTCCTTGAAATACGGTTTCCAGGCGGGCAGGCCGGAAGTGTGTTCGAGGAGATGCCGGACCGTGATTTTTTTCCGCTCCGCATCGTCGAAGCCCGGAAAATAATCCGTCAGAGGACTGTCGATCGCGAGACCGGTTTCGACGATCGCCCGGAGGATCAAAGAAGCCGTCGCTACGGGTTTCGTGAGTGAAGCGATGTCCCACAGAGTCTCTGCGGTCGCGGGTTCCGGAGAGGGGAGAAGGGTTTGGTGGCCGAAAAAATTTCGATAAAGAACATCTTCTCCGCGAGCGACCAAGAGACTCGCGCCGGGGAAGACGCCGTCAGCGACGGCTTTTTGCATGGCCAGATCAATAGGGGAAGGAGCGGTCATTAGAAAATTCCTTGGGTGAAGATGAGCTGCTTGTCTTCGATGCGCCCTTCGCCGCCGAAAGGAATCATCAAGGGATCGGGATGATGTCCGAAACGCGCCCCCCAGAGGATGGGGCCCCGGAAATCTTTCAGTCTCTCCTCGCAAACGCGCCGGATCGCGGCCGGGAAAAATTTACCGTGGTGTTTGAAGGTGCCGAAGACGATGCCGCGGACGTCTTCCAATTTTCCCGCTTGGATCAACTGCGTCAGCATCCGGTCCACGCGATAAGGTTCTTCGTTCGTGTCCTCCAGGAACAAGATCGTATCCTTCGTGTCTAATTCCCAAGGCGTGCCAAGCGTCGCCAGAACCATCGTCAAACATCCGCCGACCAAAGTCCCGGAAGCTCGGCCTTTACGGAGAACGGCTGTCGCGGAAATCGGATGTTTCGCAAACCAATCCGGATCCGTGATCGCCTGCATCAGGCGCTTCACGGCGCCTGGGCGGTGCAAATGAGGCGAGACCATCGGACCGTAGAGAGTCGGGAGCCGGTGATATTTCCAAAGATGAATCAAAACCACCGTCAGATCGCTCGAACCCACGACGATTTTCGGAGAAACGTCTTTGATCAAAAGCGGGAGAAGCCTCTGGCATCCATAACCTCCGCGCGCGAAGAGTAACACCGGGTCGGGGCTGGAGAGGGCTTCGATTAATTCCGCACCCCGTCTCTCGTCGGGTCCCGCGAGATATCCCGTGCGGGCGCTGATGTCTTTGCGGAACGAAGGCCGCGCGTATTTTTTCAGGAGCGCCACGCCTTCTTTGAATTTTCCGCGATCGAAAGGCCCCGCCGGCGCGGCGATGCGGATCGGTTCTCCGAGGATGAAGGGACGCGGTTTCAAGAGGCCTCGATTTTTAGGCGAAAATCCGGATGAAGGAAAGGTTTTTGAGTCTTGGAACATTGACACTTCTCATGCGCCCATGACAGGTTGCGCGCACCATGGATGCAGCGGCGAGCCCCCTAAAGATCAAAGTCCTCGAACGGCGTAAAATTTCCTTCCTCGAGAAGTTTTACATCTTCGAAATCGTGCGCGGTCTCTGGACGACGATGAAGCACCTCGCGAAAAACATGCTGCACCTCCGGAAGATCGAGACTTTCGAGTATCCCGAGCAAACCAAACCCATTCCCGACGGCTACCGCGGTGAGCATAGGCTCATGCAAAAAGAAGACGGATCGGTGAGATGCACCGCCTGCATGCTCTGCGCGACCGCCTGTCCCGCCGAATGTATCGAGATCGTCGCGGCTCAGGACCCCGATCCGCGCGTCGAAAAATTCCCCGACGTCTACAATATCAACCTGCTCCGCTGCGTTTTTTGCGGTCTCTGCGTCGAGGCCTGCCCCTGCGACGCGATCCGCATGGACACTAAGAAGATCGACATGTCCGGCTACACGCGTGAGGGTTTCATCTTGGATAAGAACTATCTCCTGCACAATCATCCCGAAGGCATGAGCCCCGTTTCGATCGCGCCGGACGCCTGGCAGATCGCCGAAGATCCGGAAAAACGCAAAAATCCGGACGCCGGAAAACCGACCTAACGATCTCTTCTTTCTATTTCTTGGCCCTTTTTGTTTTCTTGGGGTAAGATGACCCCTCTTAATGGCTCATCGTGTTTCTGTCATCATGGGGGATGGAGTCGGACCTGAAATCACCGCGGCGACGCGCGAGGTGATCGACGCGACCGGCGTCAAAATCCTCTGGGAAGAAGTCTTCGCCGGCCAAAAAGCTATCGATCGCGAAAACAATACCCTGCCCGACAGCACAATCGCCTCTCTCCGTAAAAATAAAGTCGGCCTCAAAGGCCCGCTCGCCACGCCGATCGCGAAAGGTTTTTCCAGCGTCAACGTTCTCCTCCGCAAAAACTTAAATCTCTACGCCAACGTCCGTCCCGCGCATTCGATGATCGGCATCAAATCCCGCTACAAAGACGTCGATATCGTGATCATGCGAGAGAACACCGAGGATCTTTATTCCGGCATCGAACACGTCGTCTCGCCGGGAGTCGTCGAATCCATCAAGGTCATCACGCGCAAGGCCTCGTTACGCATCGCCGAGTTTTCTTTCAAATACGCGATGCGTTTGGGCCGCAAAAAAATCACCGCCATCCACAAAGCCAACATCATGAAGCTCTCCGACGGCTTATTTTTGGATTGCGCCCGCGAAGTCGCGAAGAAATTCCCGAAGATCCAATACACCGAAATGATCGTCGACAACGCCTGCATGCAGCTTGTCATGAACCCGCATCAATTCGACATGCTTCTCCTGGAAAACCTTTACGGCGACATCGTCTCCGACCTGACCGCAGGCTTGGTCGGCGGCTTAGGCGTCGTTCCCGCCGGCAATTTCGGCGAAAAAGGTGCGGTCTTCGAAGCCGTCCACGGTACCG
This sequence comes from Myxococcota bacterium, assembly GCA_052033505.1. GTDB lineage: Bacteria > UBA10199 > UBA10199 > JACPAL01 > JBPOJN01. Next base: position 35,826 of record JBPOJN010000042.1, read on the forward strand.
CTCCCGACATTGCAGGCAAAAATAAAGCGAATCCAACGGCGTTGATACTAAGCGGCGCGATGATGCTCGATCATTTGAAGGAAAAGAAATCCGCCGAAAAAATCCGCCGCGCCGTCTTCAAGGTCATCAAAAAAGGCAAAAAAGTTACCGCCGACCTCGGGGGGAATGCCACGACGACCGAGTACACCAAGGAAATCATCAAAGCGCTCTAATGCGAATCAGAAGCCGCGTGCGAGGTAAGAGAAAAACTGGTCCACGAAGCCCTGTGGGGTCACGCTAAAGTCGAATTTGATTGAGACGCCGTCTTGAAAAACGATTTCATTTTTTGAGGATTTTTCCAGATCCACTCTATTTAGGGCCTGTTCCGTTTTTTTAATTTCCCCCATCATCTGACGGTAGAGGTCCATGAAGTCGTCTTCCAATTTCGTCCCTCCGATACGATAAAACCAGAGCGCATGAAGTTGTTCTTCGGATTCTTTAGGGACCATCCGGATGTCTTGGACCGCCTTGAGTACCGTGGAACCTTCCGCCAGGCGTTGCTTTAGGATTTTTTGAGGCCCGCCTTCCAACGTCCTTCTATCGCCACTGAGCGAGAGGATGCCTTGATCGCCTCGATCCAGCATCGTGCTTAAAATGGCGATTTTATTTCCGGCTAAAGGAAAAGGATAAGGGCTGGCCATGAGAGTGAAGACCAGATGGCCCCAATAAGGCCGGTATTGCAGGATATTCGTCGTCTCCCGGTAGGTCTCAAGTGCGCATAGCGCGCCCGCCTGCATGGCGATGGCGGGGCCGTTATGGAAAAGATTTCCTTCGAGAACTTCTCTGGGGCATCCCAGAGAGTAAGCGATCACGTGTCCCACGATTTCGTGCCACATCAAGAGCTCGGGGAAGAATCTGGCGGATTGGAAAACGGTTTTATAAAAACGAACCGCCTGGAGTCTGTCCTCAGGATAGGGAGTTTCCGTAGACGTCGCTCGAATCGCGAAAGGAGCGTTTCCGAACCGATTGATTTTGCGCGCGAAGTGCCTCAGAGGTTTGTTTCCTCTCATGGTGTCCGGAGATTGGAGCATGAGAGGTTGGCCGGCCTGTTCTTGGTAATAAGAAAGCCAGTTGGCGATGCCGTTGAGATACGGGTGATCCAGGTTGTCTGGGCTTAAAGCCAGTGCTGTTTCTAAAATCTTAGATAGGCTCTGGACCACGGTTTTGTTTTTCCCTAAATCGCTGATTTCGAGGGATTGCCGCCCATGAGTTTTTTGTACCGCATCCAAACCTACGCTCTCCGCGGTGCACTCGAGTCGGCGCATCATTCTTTCGACGCTGGCGAGATTGGGAGAAGTAATGAGAGTCGGCCCGCCGAGCGTGTAGAGGCCGCGAATTTGGTCTTGCGATGTAATGAGGAGCGGCGATGGCATTTGAGACTTCCCCCGAAATCCAGAATTACTGTTGCTTAGGTTATCGCCTGCGAAAAGTGTCCGTTGCGACAAAAATGAGAAAAAAGGAAACTTTTCCTGAATTTATACGAAAACTCAAAACGTGATCCCGTCTAATTACATCACTGGCTACCGAACCCTCATGTCCTCTCTGCAAAAGGGACTGGCGATAGGGATGTCTCGGCAGGATTTTCAAGAGGCCGCCGGAGTCATTCAAAATCTTGTTGGACAAGAAACACTCCCCAAATTTCTCGCCTTCCCTAGGCAGGGCATTGAGCACATGCTCAAGGATATACTTAGAGCGTCTCCTGCCTCGGTTGTGTCTTCGGAGATCGAACGCTTAGTGGATTTATTACGAGATTGTGGCTTGCCTCTTCCCGATCCGAAAAATGAACACTATGACTCTGATATCGAGGACTTCTTTCTTCGGTTTTCCGTGGCTCACTTCAGTGCGAGGGCGGTTCATTCCGGATCCATTGGTCTCGGAACGGATCCTTCCCGTTCGGCGATTGCAGGTTCTGGTGCGGTCTTTGACAATAGCGCCACGCAGAGAACGCCCCCTCATAAGTCCTCTTCTCCGGCGGATTTCCGGATCGAAGATCAGGTGGATGAAAACGATATCTTGATGCTGCAACCTCTGGAGCGAGGCGGGTCGCCCCGACGCTCGAATTACCGGCTTCTCCGCACGCAGGATTCCAAGCACTATCCTTTGAAGCCGATCGCCACGGGCGGCACCGCGGAGATTTATTTAGTGGAGGAAATGGATGACCACGGAAAAGGAACGGGACGCATTCTTGCACTGAAAATGATCGTGCAGGGGCCCGATTTTCACGAGCTCTTGGCGGACCATAAAAAGGAGAGCGATTTTCTGCGTGGCCTCAAGGGCAAGAATTTTCTGCACCTCTACACGAGTGGTATCTCTCAGACGGGTTTTCCTTTCATCGTCACCGAATACGCGAACGCGGGATCTTTCAGAAAAGTCATGGATTCGCGGGATTGGAGCCCGCTGCAAAAAATCAATTTCGCGAAACAGATCATCGCCGCGGTGGCGGATTTGCAGAGATTGGGCATCGTTCATCTGGATTTGAAACCCGATAACTTTCTCGTGTTGTCCGAAGACGATCCCAACGAAGAAGGTGGACAGCGCTATACTTTGTACTTAGCCGACTTCGGGCTTTCCAAAAAACTTAAAGACATCGTCCCCGAGAAGAAAATTACCGGTACTCCAGGATTCTTGCCGCCCGAGAAGCTTTATGAATCAAAAGATCCAGTGCTGGACTCTTATTCCAACGACGTTTGGGCCCTGGGCGTCATTTTGTACGAATTGTTGACAGGGAAGTTTCCCTGGCATGGGAAATCTGTGCAAAAGATCAATATGGACAGCGTGATGCGTGATTTATCCGATCCTGAAAACCCTCAAATCGAGGGCCCTGAATTGTCACGTATCGTCTTGAAGGCCCTCGCTAAGGAGCGTGACGAACGCTACCCGGATGCCATGGCTTTGCAGGAAGATTTGGATACCTACATCGCTCGTCCTCTCGAGGCGAAAGCGGAAGCGGCATGGCAGAAGTATCTGCTATGTGAACGCGACATCGATAAAGGGGCTTATGCCACGGAGTGGGAAAAGAACATCGTCGCCGCTCTGGAAGAATATTACCGCGTCTACTTGAGCGATCACAAATATCCGGCGGTCTTAGAAAAGATAAAGAACTTGAGCTATGATTTGTACCTCTACGGTTCTGATGACGGCCGTGAAGACCTCATGAGATTGGCTGAGCAGAAAATCAACGCGGTCGCCCCGGGCAGTGAGCAGGCCAAATTAATCCAGCAGATGAACACGGTTCAGGTTCAGATCCTGACGAATGATGGAAAGGCCAGTTTTCCGCAAGGGACTAAACTTTGGTTGGTGCACTACGAAAATCGCGGCGGGATTCTGCGGCAAGAGAGCATGCTTGAGTTAGACCCCGATAATCCCCTCTTGGAATACCAACGTTACGGCTCCCATTCCCTCGTCTACCACGCGCCCAAACATGTGCCGGTGGTCGTGACTTTGCCCGTGCGGCGAGGAGAAAATCCCATTCCTGTGCCCATCTCCTTTTATCTGGAAAACGAAATTCCTCCGGAAGGCGTCGTCGGCGTCGCAGGGGCATTGGCTGTTTTAAAATCGCCGGGTTCTTTGGGCCAGGTTCACGATAACTGGCGTCCCGATGAGAAAAGCAATCGGGACCAGGATCCTATGTATTACGATTGGGTCGCTTTGCCTCCCGTGACCTGTGAGAAATGGTTGAGGCACATGAAAGAGAATGGCGGCCTACTCCAGCGCGGTCTCAAGCCCAGGAACTGGGTCAAGGACGTGACTTCTCCGTTTGGATACCGTTACGAAAATGGACAGTCCATCGATCCTAAGGCTCCCGTCACGCATCTCAGTTTGAAACAGATGGAGGGTTACTTGGGGGCATTGTCCCACGAATACAAGGAAAAGGGGTATATGCCCGAAGAGTGGGTTTTATCGCCGTTAAATGGATTAAGATTATTTACGCGGGGGCAGAATAACCGCAGAGTCTTACCTTGGGGGGATCTGCTGGCGCAAATTGGCGGGGTTGCGGCCGTCAAAACCATCGATCAACCGGTCTCGCCGGCGCCTCTTCCGATTGATCGTCCTGATAACCTCGATGTTTCACCGCTCTCTGTTTTAGAGGGCCTGATCCCCGGAGTGGCTCCCCGCATCCTCCCGGACGTCGTCGGGAATGTCGCCAAAATTTTGAACGTGAGCGGCGCGGATAAAGAAAGAATTGCCCAAGCTTTCCCGAACATCCCGCGTGACAAACTGCATGAATATGTTTTCGTATATGGTACCGCCTTCAATAGAAGCGCGTCGATCGTGGGCCCGGATGACCTGACACCGGTACGTATCGACGAATTGGATCAGCTTGAGATCGCTTTCATCCCGTTCGGCCGTCTGCGCCGTGCCAACCGTGATCTCGTGGCCGCGAGCGCCGAAGCCCAGAGATCCAAGCCGTCTTTTCGGCGATAAAAATTCAAGTCAAAAAACTGGTAACATTTTCCGGGTTTGTGCGAGAAGTAGGGATGGTTTTGCCTTCATCCATGGAGATTTTTCGAAGTCAAATCCGCCTTTGCTTGTCTGCGGCGGGGCAGCCGGAGAGCCCGGAGTTCCTCGAGGCTTTCCATGGTCTCAAGGATACTTTTCAGAAGTGGAATGACGAGCTTTCGCGGGCACCTTCAACTCTTCCTGAGACAAATCCTAAATTCAGATTCCACAGCAAACTCCAACAAGCCATTTATCTCATAGGAAGATCCGCACCCAAGCCGCAACAGGCTGCTTTTCTCATTTATCATTTGAGATGCTTGGGGTTGATGCCTCACGGCTTCGATGAGTCGAGTCTAGGAAGCTTCGTATCTTCCTTCGCGGATTCTTTGTCGCCTTTGGACAAACAGGTCCTCGGGGCTTTGTCCGTTCACGAAGACAGTGCTCGCCCTCCTTCCGCTCCGGTCATACGCGTCGTCCCCGTGCGCGGCGGAAGCACTCCCATGGACGTTATAGATATTCCTGAATTTGATCCGAATGCTCCGATCCCCGATAGTGATGACTCCCCGGATCTCATGCTTCCCGGAAACGTCATGAGTGCGGCGGCCCAATATCAAATCATGAGATTTTTGACCGACGGCGGCGTTGGTGATGTCCACCTCGTTGCTGATAAAAATACGGGCATCACCTATGCCGTTAAAATCCTGAAAAGGCACGAAGATGATCCAGAGCTGGAGCAGAAATTGCGGAAGGCTCATGAAAAAGAAGTAGCTCATCACCGCTATCTCGACCCGGAGTACCATGCGCGCGCCATTTTCACCGGCACCAATGCGTCAGGGGATCCTTTTCTCGTCATGGAACTTCTTGAAGGAGGCACTCTGAGCGACAGGCTCGAGAAATTACGCCAAGAACTCTTCGACTGCCTTCCGGATCTGGCTCAAAGCAAAAAATTTCAAGAAAGCCTCCTGCGTCTCCGCCAAAAATTGGAAGTAAACTCTGCTGAATCGATCACTGTAAGTCCCGCGGGCCGTCAGCACTCGCAGCTTCTGCCCAAGCTCGTGGCATGTACTCCGGAATTAGAAGCGGGTGAGACCTTCAACGATAAGCTTATGGAGTTCGGGAGCTTGCATGACGACTTGGAAGATCTGCACCTTCACCTCCAAGAATTCCTGACTCCCTCAGTCGACACGAGTCTGCGTACGGAGATGGAAGATTTGAAAATCGGATTGGAAAATCTTCAGCAAAAACTGGAAGACCTCCGCAATCTTTACGCAAACCGACTGCCTGAGCTTTTGGACGTTGCCATCCGCCTGTCATACGCCGTTTCGAAACTTCACGAACCTCAGGACGAGATAGATCACAAGGGAAGCAAAACTGGCAGGAGCCTTCGACTGGTGCATCGGGACTTGAAGCCGGAAAATGTGGTGTTTCATAAGAATGGGAACCTGAAACTGATTGATTTCGGGATCATCGGAGAGCCCTCCACGTCCCCCCGGGAAGTCGAAGAAGGAATCACCGTGGGGTATGCGCAACCCCATGACGTCGACGATGAGCGGCAAGACATCCACGCCTTAGGTGTTATTTTATTCCAAGTGTTTTCGGTCAATCAGTGGCCTTTGAAAATCTCCAATTCTCAAGACATCCTGCTGAAGCAGTTGGAAGCTAAGGCCAGAGGTGTACCTCATGGGCTTTTTAAGCCTCTTGCCACGATATTGAAACGCCTCAATGTGCCGCAGTACCTAATCGACATCATAGAGACGGCGACGGGTTCCAAGGGAAAAACGGAAAAAACATACAAGAACGCCACAGATTTATATCGAGCCTTAGCGCTCGGCCGCATCGAGCATTTCGAAGAAGAAGCGCGGCGGTGCAAAGAAAAAGACGACCCGGACGGGTGGGCACTGAAAATCAACGACGCGCTGACTCTGTGTGAAAGTCTTTATGAAAAATACGACTCTCCTGTACTCGCAGAAAAACGCCAAGCCCTTCACCTGAGTCTTTTCAAGGACTCGGAGCAAAGAGGCCACTGGCGGGAAATGCGCGACAGAGGGCGAAAAATCGTCGCTTTATACCCGAATTCCCCAGCCGCTTCTTATGTTCAGCGCCCCATCAGTGCGGACTTGCGTTTCGACGGAGACGAAAAGCTTCTCAGAGAAGCGCGTCTGAAAGTTTGTTACTACTACAACGACAAAGGCGTTTGGAAAGAGGATCCCAAGAAGACCCGCAGTTATCCTTATGGGGAATTTCCGAAAAAAATTGAAGCGGACAGGTTAGGGGGTAAACAAGCCGGGTATAAAATCATACTTTACGGCGAAAACATCGAGCCCGTCGCCCGATGGCTGCCTTTCCGGCCCGCCTATACGGACATGAGCTCTCCTCGGAACCACGATCTGAGATTTCCTTTGTATCCACAAAGATCCATTCCGGGAAACGCCGTCATCGTGGCCGCGGGATTTGCGGCCGCCAAAAGGGCATTCAGTCCCAGTGCCGTTCATTTCCCCGGGGAGGATTGGCGGAAAGTCGATCATGATTTCGCCGTTCTTCCTTTGCAGGATAATCAATCCTATTACGACTACCTCCAATGGCTTCGTGAAAAAGTCGGAGACGCCGCCGCGAAACAAGCGGTTCCAAAGCATTGGGGCTTCGATCCTTTCGCGGTGCGCTCGCTTTCGGGAAGTCTATCGCTGAAATACAAAGATGGGCGCTCCTTTCATAAGGGAGAACCCATCGTCGGTCTCAGCGATAAGTACGTTCAAAGCCTGAAAAATTCAAAAGGAGAGGACGTTTCTTTCCGCGCTTATGTCAGTGAAAAACTCGGAGTGAAAGTCGATCTCCCCTCACTGAATGAATACAAGCTCGCTATTCGCGTCTATCAGGCCGATTGGCCTTGGGGCGATAAGTCGGGACAGGGGAGCGTGGCATTCCAAGACATGACCGGTGCTCATGCGTCCAATGGCCTTCTCCCCGTTTCCGATCAGCCGGCCACGCAGGATGTCTTGCCTTATTCGATCGACATACCCGAGCTGAAGCGCCCTATTTTCCATGCCGTTTCCAACGTCGCTATCTTCATCAAACCGACACCCACCGAAAGGGATTTGATTGCTAAGAGGTGGAATATCGTGAATGCGGCACGGATCGGAACGGAGATTTTTCCCATTGCGGGCATTTCTTGGAAGGCACACGAAAAACTCGTGGATGGTCTAGATCGTATTGAGGGTGCCGATGAGTCGAAAGACGACGCAGGTGTGCGCTTTGTCATATACCTGAGTAAAGCTCAACCGACCCCTGCTCTAGAAACCCTAGCCGCCTAAAAGTTATATTGGATAAAATTTAATCCATAAAGATCCTTTCTTTACAGAATGTAAAAGTTTTTCCTCTAGACCTCCTCTGGGCCACGGGTCTATAAACGGCCAAATATAAAAGAGAATATCGGACAACGATTTCGGTGAGTTGACGATAAGATAGAAGAAAATTTGTGGGCGTCTATAAATTACAAACAGGATCTTTTTCGAATCCACATCTTGGGGTTGTTCACCAAGCTTTGGTGACGCTTGCGCGAGGTGGTTCTCCTGTGGCGGAGGCGAGAGGAGCCATTGAACAACTCTCGTTTTTACCGCGAACCACTCGGGATCAACTGCATCTACTTCTTGACGGCACAAGCAACGCCTCAGATCTCGTGAGAGCTGCGAGGCGTTTGGTTGCATTGGATAAAAGCAATAGCAGATTTGATCCCCTGCCTATGCTGGATCAACCTAAGCACAAAGCTCATGCGAGCGTCATTAACGTGGACTTAGTTAACTCCGGAATCAGAACGCTGGGTGTAGAGGCGTGTTTTGCTGATACGCAAGTCGAAGGTCTTCTTAAAAAACTTGGCCGTATTGTAAAACGTCACGGTGGAGAAGTGGTGCGATCAACGGGTGATGGATTTGTCGCCCGCATTACGGGGCGGAACAGCGCGCGGCGTGCTGTTCTTGTGGCGGTAGAGATACAAAGCCAATTGGAGTCGTTGAACAATCGGCTCTATCGGTCCGCGGTTAAGGCGGTCATGCAGAAATATGGACTCACCTCCAAAGAACAATGGAAAGAGTTCGTTCGACAAGAAGCCGCTCGTGCTCAAATAAGCAGACAAGAAGCCATTCAAAGACTCATAGCTCCCATTGATCCCATTATCAGCAAGGGACCATGGGAAATGCGCGTTGGTGTCGCAACGGGTTCGATCAGTGAAGCCAGGATTGGCAAAAGAATAAGTATTGCGGGGGATACTACAAGCGCTGCCGAAAGAATGCAGTCAGCGGCAAGGGATGATGAGGAGACGGGCAAGAAACCAAGCCGAATTTGTATCGACGAAGCCACGATGAATGAGTTGGGTGGTCAATTTGAAACGGTACTCGACTTAGTCTCCACCAAGGAAAGCCAGCACACTCAGGGGCGCGTCCGGGTTTATTTCGTGACCGGACGTACCGTTTCTCACGACATGGGTCTGCTCGGACGTTCCTCTTCGGCTCAGATGATGGGCCGGGATGCGGAGAAGCAACAGCTCATCGATTTGATCATGAGAGAAGGCGTTTCGGCAAAAATCGTTTCGTTAGAGGGTGTGAGTGGGTCGGGTAAAAGCGCGTTGGTCGCTTCCGTGCTGGAGGAAGTGAAGGAAAGCTGCGATTTCATCGTCGGACAGGCGGAGGCTTTTTCTCTCCGCCCTCTCGGTGCCCTGGTGGACGCTTTGAAAGTCAGAGCCGGAATCCGTGCCGGTGATAAATCCAAAACGATCGCGGAAAAAATCTCTCGTCTCGCAAGCCACGCTGACACTCAGCGAGATCAGGACGGTCAATCTCGAGAGCAGCAAAGGACTTTCTACGCGCATCTCCTCGGTATTCTTTTCGACGAGCCTCGGAAGGATATGCCCGATGAAATCCGTTCTCTCCAAAAAAATCCGGCCGCCTTTAACGCTAAAATGAGGGATATGCTCGCCAGTCTTTTAGGCGGTTTGAGTCGCACTAAAAACTTGGTTTTAGTCTTTGACGATCTGCAGAAAATCGATCCTTCAAGCTTAAGTCTCGTGGAAAATTTGTTGGCTCATGAATTGAAAGATCGTCCGATTACAGTCGTGAAGATGGTGCGGTCCGAAGAAGCTGATCTTCAGAGGGACACTTTGGGATCTACTCTCATTAGGCTGGGAGCGTTAGCTGATCGGCACGTAATGGAAATCGCGCAAGGAATTTTGGGAGCCGATTCCTCTGGGGACACCGCTTTCAAGATCACGAAGAAAGCGAATGGTAATCCCGGATTTGCGATCGAGATCGCGACCGCTGTTAGAAACGGTAGCAGTCTGGATGATATTCCGGGAACGATCCAAGGTATTTTCGAATCCCAATTTGAACGTTTGGCCCAAGAGTCTCCTCGTGCCATGCAGATCTTAAACCGTGCGGCCATTGTCGGCAGAGAGTTTTCCCTGCAAGACTTGACCGGCATAGGCCTGCCTCTGGCTCTTGTGGAAGAAGCGATCTCTCGTTTAATGGAGAAGCAGTTGATTGAAGCGACTGGAAACGGGGATTATGTTTTCGTGCAGGACATTATTCGTGAGGCTGTCCTCAAGACGATCGATCCCGCACAGAAAAGGGATCTTCATGGACGTTATGCGGATTATCTCCAAGGCCCACGGAATGCGGATCCCCGAAAGGATTTCCTAAAGATTGCTGCCCATTATGTCCAAGCGGATAAAAATGAATTGGCAGGTATGTATTATTACAGAGAGGCGTCACGCGTTATAGATTTCCGCCCAGATGAAGCTGAGCGTTGTGCCGAAGAAGCCTTCAATCTGCTTCAAGACAATCTCAAAAAAATTGAAGCTCTATTTGTTTGGGATGAAGCTTTGTTTAAGCAGGGTATGTGTTTGAAGCAGGTAGCTTTATTGAAAAAATATGCATCCCTGATAAATGATTCAAATAAAAATTTGATTGCTCAGTACAACTTTAGACTAGGCCGCTCTACTTTTTATTCGCGCAAATCCGATGAAGATGTAACCCAAGCCGAGAAGTTGTATCATGAGGCTCGCAAACTGATAGAAGGCAACCCTTCGGCCTTACGCGCAAAATGTTTAATTGAGCTTGGAACTATCTTCACTGATCACAAGAGAGACTATTATAAGGCCAAATATTGGTATGGATTAGCAGTTCAGTCTTTAAGAGAACTTGAGGGGAATGACGTTGAAGCGGCTCGCCTGAAGGTGATCGCTCTGTCAAACTTAGTTAATGTTGAATTGAACGTTGGTGTTTATCCTCAAGCAGTTGTCGGGGCTCGGGAAGCCTTGAGTTTGCTGGAAGCTGGCAGTCGGCCGCGGCTCCAAATTCATTTGTTAAACAATCTTGCGTCGGCTCTTTTTTATCTTGGTAGATACAGCGAAGCTAAATTTGAGATCAGTGTAGCTCTAGAATTATCTAGAGCCAATCAAAATTATTACCTCAGTCTTCTTCTTATTAATCAAGCGCGGGTTGCGAGTCTCACAGATAAACAGGAAGCGGCCAATTTGTTGAATAGCGCTGTAGCATATGCTGAGGAACGCCTGGTGCATGGGTCTTCCTCAGAATTTGCGACAGGATGCTTATACAGAGCGTTAGACCACCTTAAAAATGGAGATTTGGTCAAGAGTGAGCAAGATGCTTTCAAAGTTCTTAGTATCGCCAGGGCTCAAGGAAGCGCTGATGAAAAATTGGAAGCTATGGCCCATATGGTTTTAGCCCAAGTAAATTTTGGGCGCGAAAATTTTTCTCAGGCTTTAAAACACAGTGAACATTGCATGAAAGCTTTAAGAAGGTTTGGTATGAAGTTAGAAGAGTTCGATGTGGAAATGTTGTTAGTTCATGCTCAGATTTTGAGGGTCATGAATAATGAAAGTTGGAGAGAAGTTGTTGGTCAATCTCTCCAAATTTTAGGTGCTCGTCTTGGATCTGATGTGCCTAACTCAGAAGCCGGCCAGGTCGTTGTTTATCAAAAGGTTCTTGATCTCGCTAGTCTGGTAGCCGACGAGCAACCCAAGATCACTGAAAGTGGACCTATCGCTTACGAAGCGATGGCTAATGCCGTGTAAGTTTATTTAACCGACCGAGTTGGTGTGCTCCCGCCGCCAGCATTAGGAGCTGTGCGTGTGGGTGTGCTGCCCCCAGCATCATTTGTTAGTGTTAAAGTGGGAGTGCTCCCTCCTGCGCTTAGGTCAAAATCACCTGATCGCGTGGGCGTGCTGCCTCCACCATCATTGGTGCGAGTAGGAGTGCTGCCTCCTGCAGCTAATTCATCCTCGAAGTCATTGATGGGCGATGTTGGTGTGCTTCCTCCACCCATCTTCTCGCTCACAATAGCCCCATCTTTACTGGAAAAAACTAAAGATTGATCTGTTCCTAAGATGGAGCCGATGACCGACCCATCTTTGATCGACAGTGTGGTGCTGGCGTCGATGGTGGTTTCTGCGGACGTGCCGTCTTTGGAGAGGAAGATCAGTTTGGCGGTTTTTAGGTTGCTCGTGCTGAGCTCGCGGTAGACCTGATAGCCGTCCGCGATGCCTACGAAGTCCCGGGCCGTGATGGGGGCCGAGGATTTGGCGGAGAGGGTCGGTTTTTTACTGAGCGTGTTCCACAGCCCGGCGCTGCCGGCTTGGGCGAGGGTGGAGAGCGTGATGGTCGTCAAGCCGATGGCTAAGGTCGTGACGAGATGTTTCTTTTCGAGCTTCATAAATTCCCCCTGGCCTGTTCTCCTTAGGACGCTGTGTCAGGCTGCGAGGGGGAATAAAAGCAACGTTCGTGCCAAAATCTAAAATTTATAAAATTGAATAAATATAGATAGTTACAAGTTTACCAACTTTTTTATCCAAGTTAATTATCACTACGATAAAATAAACTGATAAATTTTAATAAAAATTAATAATTACAAATACTTATAAATAATAATCAGTAAAAATGCAGGTGAGTTTCTACCTTATATGCGGAATTGTGGCTAAAATTTTGGGTAGGTCTGCAGTCCGGAAAATGAGGGGGTAGAGACCTCGAAAGAAGGGCGAAGAGCCTAAAAAAACACCCGAATACGGTTTATGGTCAGTTTAAAGTTGCGAGTGTTTGGAAAAGCTCAACTTTCGGCATTACGACTATAGCTGGCAGTGCAAATTGTATCTGTCGAAGTAATGCATTCAAAATCCATATCATCGCCAAGAGTGAATTCACCGGTACAAGACACATCGTTGCCATCGTTATCTTGAACAGTAATTTGAAAAGTATTATCCGGCTCTAATTCACCTTGAGTAGTAGCTTGAGTTGCAGGAACAGTAAGGTGAATTGTAGTGCCATCTCTTGCCATTAAAAAATTAGCCCCAAAGAAGAAATCACAATCCCTATTAGAAGAGAGGTATTCATCTTGAGATGGAATCTCAACTCCGTTGTTTACGAGAACGCTATTTCCGCAATTTATAAAAACAAACATTGCGCAAATTATAAAAATAAATTTAAAAAATTTCATTTTCACTCCTTAAGGTTTAAAAATAATAAAATCAATTTTAGCACCTGCAGGTCCTCCGCTGACGGTAACAGAATTTGCTGATTTGTCACAAGCTGCCGGATTATCGTCTGTACCGTTTTGACCCTCTAAATTAGTAGCGAGGACTATATAATTAGAAGTCCCAATACTATTAAAGGTGACCCTGCATCCGCGATCTTTAGAAAGACAATCATTTCCTGAATCCGTTACATCAGCTGAAATAACATTCTTTTGTGTAAGAACTGTACAACCGTCTGCAGGGCTAGCCAAAGTCCCAAATGCAACAGGGGTGAGGCCAGCATTGCTTGTGGATGCTTGATTGATTTTTGCGGCAGTGACAGTTTCATCCGAAATTTGATTGGTGCCGACAGCGGCGGTTCCTATCTGAAGATTATTATAACTGCCCGTAACAGCCCCCCCAAAGGATGTTGAGGTGGTCAGGCTGTTTGCGTCTCCATTAATTCTTGCAGTCGTTTCAGTCGCAAGAGCTGCTTGCAGACTTGTGACCTGAGTCTGTAAATTTATATCCGCTGACTGTCGGGTGCTTGACTCAGTATTAATCGCCATCGTTAATTCTTCCGTGCTTACAAACACATCCGGCACATCCGCAGCTAAGATATTTGGATCGATCTTCAAAGCCGTCTGCGCATACACCGCATAAGGCACGCTTCCCACCTCCATGAGCCCGCCCGGCTGATTTCCATCGATTCTCATTTGAAGATATTTTGTTCCAGAAACGGGGGAGAAATCGTCGAAAGCGATGCCGCCACTCGGGACACCTGCCTGAGTCAAGCCTTCGCCGATCATGACGTTGACCGAGCTTCGCACCATATTCACGGCGGGTTGGGATTCGTAGTAGAGCTCGCTGCCGTCTTGGTCGATGATTTTGAATTCGAGGTTGACGTTGTCGCCTTCGAGCAGGTTTCCGCTGTCGTCTCTTAGGACCGCTTGGAAGTTCACATAGCGTGGGACGTCGGCTGTATAGGCCATAGACGCTAAGAGCGTTAAGCTTAGACCGCAAAGAGCGGCTAAGAGAGATTTAGTTTTCATACGAACCCCCATGTGCACGAACGGTTTGAAGAATTAACATCGATTTCCAATCGGTAAAGTTGCGAATTACTTCTGGGATTTCCGAAGAAATCCCGGAGATTGATTCGAAATTGGAAATAAATTTATCCAACAGCAACTCACTCATCCTCTTTGAAGCCGACGTCTCTGCCGCTGACGGTAAAATGACGAAATTCGCTGAAGATGTTTTGAGCCAATACCTTCTTAGCGGCCACGAAGGTCGCATCGTATTTTTTGGTGAAATCAATGTTGATCGCTCGAGAGGCGAATTGGGTCCAAAAGGACTCGACGGGTTTGATCTTGTCGTCTTCCAAGACGAAGGCGTCGCTTTCGATCTGCGAGGCGTCGGGGGGATTCGAGAAAAAGGCGCCCATGTCGAGCGTCAGGAGAGGATTTGAAAAATCCAAATCCTGGGCGCCTTCGAGGGAGGCTTGGACCGTGACGGCCGCGTCGCGAAGTTCGGCGAAAGCGGCTTCGTCCCTGTCGGAGGCGTCGATGACGCCGTCGGCTGTTATCTGCTTCGAAATATCATCCGCGTCTAAAACGAGCCGGATCCCTTGGACGAATCGCATCCGCGCCTCTTCCAGCTCGTGATCGGGTCTGAGAACGAAGCAGGTATTGAGGCGGTCGACGATCTCTTGTTTGGAGACGGTCAGGTTTCCCTCTTCGTTGTAAAGATCCCCGATCTGCATGGGACAGTCCCAGGATGAGGCGAGATGGAGGGCCATTTGGGCGAATTCGAAGCCGGCGCGGAAGAGTTTCAAATCGGTGCGATTCAGCGCGGCGTCTTGATGGCCGAAGTAAAGTCCTTTGGGAATGACGAATTGAAAACCGTCGTCACGGTCGGCGCGTTCCAGGAGATCGCGGATTTCTTCGATCAGAGCAACGTAGCCGCGGGATACGTTCAATCCATCCGAGATTTTGAAATCGTCCCGCGCTTGGAAGAGTAGGGCGGCTTTTTTCGGGAGGTGGCCTTCGTTTTTGAAAAGGGGAAGGTAATCGGTCGGCTTCGGACTTTTAGGAAGCGTGATGGTGTCCGACATTATCCCATTTAAAGTGATCGTCTCATCGCCGCCGTTGCTGAGTGTAATATTGGAAAATTTTACCTGTACGTTCTCTCCGGGGTTGTTTCCCGCGTCGACCAGTGTGAAAGAGCCGGTGGCTCCGTCATAGGTGTTGAAATACTGGTCCTTCGATTGGACCCAGAGATTCAAGACCGGAGATCCTCCGCATCCGGAAGCGTCGGGGGTTCTTTGGGATACGTCGATGGTTTCTCCCGCGTTCCATTGAAAGTTTGAAAGAACGTTTCCGTCTTTTGCGGCTTGGACGGTGAGGCTGATACCACCTTCGAGAGTGATGGAGGAGTCGGCATTGTGATGCTGGAAATAAATCGTTTTTCCCGTGCAATCGACGGTGCTGGTATAAGCGGATTGATCATCTGATTTGGTCCAATAAGCGTCCCGGCAAGCATCTTCGCAAGCGATGTCTCCGGCGCACGACGTAAGGCACGCATCGCGTTCGCTCGCTATTTGTTGAAAGTAGGCGGTTCGAGCCTGCTGGTCGTATAAATGAGACACACGAGCATAGTCGTTAGTGTTTGCGACCCCATAAAACGGACCTGAAATCCCATCAAAAGCGGTTTGGGCCTGGTTTACTTCATTCAACGCCGCCAAATAGCCTTCGGGTCCGAAAATGTTCGAGAGTTTTGCCGACGGTTGTCCGAAGTGGGAGAGGATATTCTGAGAAGGATCGCTTTCGCCGAGAAGCAACATTCTCGTAAACGCGGCGCCGAAAGTGGCTTGGGTGTTGGTTCCGTCGAGGCCTAAAGCGGAGTCATAGGAAGCCTTCGCACCCGCGATGTCACCTTGGGAGAGTAGGTTTAAGGCTTGATCGCTTAAGCTTTGAGACGTTGCGGGAGGCGCGCCGGCACCTCCGCAATTAGCTAGCGTCAGCAGAAGCGCCGTCAGATACGGCAGTGACCGGAATGCTTTCATTGTTCCCCCTTGGGTTTTATTTGTTGATCGAGTTTAGCGAGCAGAGCGTCGAAGCCTTGCGTCCTCAGGATGTGGTTGAATTGTCCGCGGTAGTTTCTCGATAAAAGCGCGCCGGCCACTTCGACGTCGTTTATCTTCCAGGCGTCGGCGTTTCTGACGAAGAACACGCGGAAACCGACATGTTTATCGGCTTTGGCGCCGCGGAATTTAAGTTCCGCCCGGTCGCTGGTTCTCTTTTGGGATTCGAGGGTCAGAGAAACATCACCACGAGGGATGCGGGAGAGTTTGTGGACTAAGCTGTTCAAAAAAACGGTCTCGAAGCGGCCGCTGAAGGCTTTTTTCTGCTC
The DNA here is from genome assembly GCA_052033505.1 of Myxococcota bacterium. Classification (GTDB taxonomy): domain Bacteria; phylum UBA10199; class UBA10199; order JACPAL01; genus JBPOJN01. The sequence continues at coordinate 52,228 of JBPOJN010000042.1, forward strand.
GGGAGTCCATTGCGGCCAATAGTCTTGAAGGGCCGACTGGTAGAAGCTTTCGAAGTCGTAGTGAGCGCGTAATGAATTTTTGACGGATTCTTCCCGGTGGGAGGGATCGAGTTCTTGAGAGAGAGTTTTTGTTTCCGTCCAAAGACCGGAAATGATTTCCATGGGTTTTGTTTCGGCATGGACCGGACCCGAGAGGAGTATTCCGAAAAAGAGCCTGGCTATAAGGATAGTGAAAGCCTTTATTTTCATAAGCCCCGTTTTCCGAAGATGCGATTCTTGGTTTATCGAATTACAATTAATAAAGTTGTTAAATAATCACTGCCAAATAAAATTCGCATCCGAAACGTCGTTTTCAGGGAGAAAGGTGAGCAAGGAAGAGGCCAAGAGGAAGATCGGGGGTGAGAGTTGAAAAGGTTGAGGATTTTTTAAAAAAGAGGGCGGAAAGTTTGTAAAGTTTACAAGAGAGGTTCGGAAATTTACATCGCCGCGCACCACTGCTTCATCTGCTCGTAAACCCGTAGGCTTTTTTGGAGGCGGTAGTGGGAGATGCCCAAAAGGATGCGGCAGTGTTCTTTTCGGAAGGGGATTGCGCTGGAAGGGAAATAGCCTTGGCCGGTGCCGCTGGCGGTCGGGACGAGGCCGTCGCCGAGGAGGGAGCCTATCTTCGAGCCGGGAACTTTCGAAAGGGTGCCACAGATCAGGTAGTGGCCGGCGGTCTCTAGCAGAGGCGTCCGGTTTCGGTGGCGGTAGAAGAGGTCGTTTGCGTTCTTACGTCGCCAATCTTCGTCGGTGACATAGCCGTGCCTTAAGTCCTTCACGCCCGCGCTGCGAAGTTCGCCTAAGGTCGAGATGAGTCTCGTGACGGGGGTGGGGATGGTGTTTAAAACCGTCGTCGTGAGTTTGCCCAATTTTTCCCAATGCGTGCCTAAATGCGGAGAGCCCAGGTAAAAAACCTTACTCACGAGCCGGATCCATTTCCGGTTTTCTTTTTGTCCGTAATGACAGGCGCTGCGAAACAGCAATCCGCCCATGCTGTGGCCGACTAAGACGACTTCCCGGATTTTAGTCGGAGACGATGCGATTAATTTTTCCAATAAGGCCGAGAGGCGCTTGCCGTTGGTGGAAATGTGAAGGCCGGAGTTGTAGCGCAAGTAAAGCGGGGCGAATCCGAAATCCCGTTCTAGTAGCGAGCCATAGTCGGTTTTTTCGCCGGACGCCTCATCGAAGAAGGTCCATCCCATTTCGGAACCGCAGCTGCCGTGGGCCAGGATGCAGATTTTGCCGCTCGCTGAGATTTTTGAAGAGCTTAACTTCGGATGCAGCTCCATCTTTACGGCGATCCGGCTTCGTCCAAAATGATCGCCGAAGACGCCATTAGCCACGCAACGCAGGCGCGTCGCATGGTGGCCTAATACCTCTAGAGTTTTTTTGATTTTAGAGATGTTTTTACGTTTTCCTTATTTTTTCCCGACGCGCGTATATCTCATCGTCATAGGTTCGGACTTTTCCTTGCCGTCACCGCTGCAGCTGGATTCGAACGTGTTTTTGTCGATGAAGTGAATCTTCGTGCTGCCCATGCTCGGGTCTTTCTTGGACTTGAGTCCGTCGACTTTGGCGACGTTCATCGTGAGGCTGTCTTCCGTGCTGCTCGCGAGCTTCAATGTGGGGCGGTTGCGCATGATGCAATAATGCGTCATCGCGAGCTTGCCGTTGTCGTCGTAATAAACGGAAATCATTTCATTCGGCGTTCCGGGAAAAATACGCTCCAGCACCGCGCTGCCGCCGGCCGTGACTTCGTATTCGGTGTACACTTTTTCGTTGGGCTTCCCGAACATGGAGGTCGTCGAGGTCCAGCGGCCTTCGAGGGCTTTGATGCGTTGCAACTCGGGAGAACTCGTATCCGCCGGAATGGCGTGTTCGCCGGCATGGGCGACGGAAGAAAGGCTGAGAGCCACGGGGCAAACAGCAAGGAATGTTTTGAATGTATTTTTCATAAAGCAGGTTCAAGTTTGAGGGAATCCGTCTATCTCATGTGAGTAGAAGATTCAAACGAAACAAAGATCTACCCTGCCGGACTTTTTGCCATTAAAGTCCGTCGCTCATGCCCGTCCGCTTCGCCCCTAGTCCGACCGGTTCTTTTCACGTGGGTAACCTGCGCACCGCTTGGATCTCTCGGCGATGGGCGTCTTTCTTAAAACTTCCTTGGGTTGTCCGCTTCGAAGATATCGATGTGCCGCGCGTGGTGCGGGGGGCGCGTGAAAGGCAATTGGCTGACATGAAATCATTGGGTCTAGTGCCGGATCAAATCGTGCTCCAGAGCGAGCGGCGGGGAAGGCATTGGCAAGTTTTTCAAGATTTCCAGAAAGCGGGACTGATCTATCCGTGTTATTGCTCCCGCAAAATGGTGCGCCAGGCCGTCGAGGATTCCGCCTCGGCCCCGCATCAAGAACCTCCCGCCTACAGCGGCCGTTGCCGTCATATGGCCGATCAAAATTTTAATACGGATTTTCCGAGTTTAGCTTGGCGATTAAAAATGCCGGATGAAAGCGGTGCCGAAGATGCGGTCATCGCGCGCACGTCTCCGGTTTGGGAGCAAGTGGAGACTCCGGACGCGGCTTCGTTTGTTCCCGCTTATCATTGGGCTTGTGCGATCGACGATCAGGACGGCGGTTATGAGTTATTGGTGAGGGCTTGGGATCTGGAAGGAGTGACGTCGCTCCAGAGAACGATCCAATCCCATTTATGCCGTCTTGAAGGAAAAATCTTTGAGCCGGCCGCCATTTTTCATTGTGCCTTGGTCGTCCGGAACGACGGTCAACGTCTCGAAAAGCGCACGAAGGGTGTGACGTTGCCAGAGCTGTTGGATGCGGGAGAGGCGGCGGCATCGCTGACGGCGAAATTCGAGACTTCATTCTCGCATGCTTTTCAATGTCTTCCCCCTGGGCTCGTGTTTGGGGAAGAGCGCAAAAAGATGACGCTTGGAGAGCTTGGTCTGAAAGAATAGATCCTGACTTCAAGTCAATTTCGTTGATGAATCCGAAAAACTACTGTCTTTTGGGTTTATGAAAAATTTCTCTCCACTTTTCCAGCCGCTTCGCTTGGGCGACCTTCAACTCAAAAACCGTATGATCATGTCGCCGCTGACGCGTAGCCGTGCCACTGGGACTGAGGGGCGCGTGCCGAACGCGCTCATGGCCGAGTATTACCGGCAGCGCGCTTCGGCCGGGCTCATCATCACCGAAGCCACGATCGTCAGTCCCATGGGCGCGGGCTATGCGAACACGCCCGGGATTTATTCCGACGAACAAACGGAAGCCTGGAAGCTCATCACCAAGACGGTGCACGACGCCGGCGGTTTGATTTTCCTGCAGCTCTGGCACGTGGGGCGGATTTCAGATCCTGCTTTTTTAAACGGTGAAACGCCCGTCGCGCCGAGCGCGATCCAACCCAAAGGACACGTGAGTTTACTGCGTCCCGAAAAACCTTACGTCACGCCGCGGGCTTTGGAATTGAATGAGATTCCCGAAATCGTCGAACAGTTCCGCAAAGGCGCGGAGAACGCGAAGAAGGCCGGATTCGACGGCGTGGAGATCCATGGGGCAAACGGTTATTTGCTCGATCAATTCTTGCAGGACGGTTCGAATAAAAGAACGGATCGTTACGGCGGATCTTTGGAAAACCGCGCACGCCTGATGCTCGAAGTCGCCGATGCGGTGATTTCCGTTTGGGGGCCGGGCCGCGTCGGGATGCATCTCGCGCCGCGCAGCGACGCTCACGACATGTCCGACAGTCATCCGCGCGAGACGTTCGGGTATGTCGCGGAAGAATTGGGCAAACGGAAAATCGCTTTTCTCTGCGCCCGCGCCTCGCAACAAGACGATCATTTAGGGGCGTACCTGAAAAAGAAATTCGGCGGGGTTTTCATCGCGAACCAGGAACTGAACCAGACCACGGCGGAAAAACTCATCGTGGAAAACGAAGCCGACGCGGTGGCGTTCGGCCGCCTCTTTCTTGCAAACCCGGATTTGCCGAAACGTTTTGAATTGAAAACGGAATTGAATACGCCCGACCCGACGACCTTCTACGCGCCGGGACCGAAAGGCTATGCGGATTATCCTTTTTTGGGTGCCTCGCTCTAGTTGTTCCCGTCGCCGAGGTTCACCAGGAATCAAGGAACATAGGTGAGCGGCCAAGCGCCGCTCGTGAAGTCGGTGGCGCCGGTGCCGAGGTTAGCGCAGTCGGGGCGACTTCACGCGTTGAAACCGCCCCCATGGAAGGAGAGTTCGTATTCACCGCCGTCAGGTGGAAGGTCTTCAGGTCCGCGCCTACTTCAGCGCCTGTTCCCGTCGTATAAGGTGTCGTGTTGCTGTCGCTGTCGACCTGGCAAAAGAAATCCATCAGGTTGTTGTCGAGGATCGTCTCGCTAAAAACAAAAGGTGTGTCGGTCAAGTCGGCATTGGCTAAGGCGGGAGTCCCGGCATTGAAGAGTGCCACCTGAACCTCCGCCCATCCGGCGGGGATGGCGTCCAGACCTTCCGGAAGCGTGGGCGTAAAATCGTCGAATCCATTGGTGGCAAAAGTCGTGTCCAGAGGATTGATTTCCAGCTGGATCGGATCGATGCGGTAGCGGCGGTACGTGGTTTCCGCCATCGCATCTTCATTACGGATTTGAGAATAATTATCGGCTTCGTTGATGCTTAAGTACTCGGCGGGTTCGGATTGGTTCATGTTGTGACAGTAAACGTCCCAAGGTTGGCTTTCGTCGCCGTCAATATAGAGGGTGTAAGTTCCGTTCGCGGGCCTGTCTCCCGTCTCATCGACGGCGGCTTCCTGGACTTCCAAACAGGTTTGCGGAAAAGTCGAAATAACGTCCGTCGGCGCCGCACCCGCGCAGCCGGTAATGCCGACAAGCCCAAGAGAACCGGTGATCAGAGAGAAAGCCGGCATCGCTAACATCACCAAAATAAAACCCATCCGACGTGTTGTCATGAGTCCCCCAAAAATTTGATTTTGAATATCTTAGCAGAAGTGAGCGAAAGGGTGCAGGGAAAAGAATATATGAGAGACGGAGGCGCATTCCGTTGCTAAAATGTTTTAAGTTGAAATCGGGATTAAAAGCGCCAGATTTAGAGGAGGATACAGATTATCTTTTTTTAAGGCCCAAAGAGCCGCTTTGATGTGAGATCAGGATGAAGTCGCCAGGGCCTCTCTGGAGAAGGGCGTTTGCCGTCGTTGTAATGGCCCAGCCGTGATAAGGATCCCTGAGTTTCGCCGAATCCTCACTCCAAGACAGTTCGTCCAGAACAATTTCGATGCGGTGGTCCGCCCTGATCATGGATTCACACGCGGCTCCGCAACCCCGCCAACCTAATTGCTGCATCACGGCCCGTCCGTCCGGCGCTCTGCCCGAGGTGTTCGACCGATATTGATCGCGATGAAGATCGATGCCAGGATTCATCGTTTAGGACTCACGGGGTCAACATGTCTGGCGACAGCGAGGAGCAGCTTGCCTTCCTCGAATCGCTTCTCTAGAGAACGGCATGCCCAAGACTCATAAAACCAAGATACACAAACGTCCGTTTCCGTTGACCAGTCAGGAGATCGGAAAATACGACCTCTTGAAGATCTTGCGTTTCGGCGCCTTGCCTTCCGTGTACGCGTCCAAAAGTTTCGAGCTTAAGGATCATGCGGCCTACGTGGATGCGTACCTCGAAGAGATGAAAGCCCAAGGTAGGATCAAAAATAAAGAAGAATTCCTGAAATTCCTCCGGACCGTTTCGTTGAATAGCGGGGGATTGATCGTTTTGACCAAAGGCATGGACCGTTCCTTCGAGCTGAAGACATCTAAAGTCCTCGAATATTTCGAAATCCTGAAAGATACGCTCATGGGAGACTTCCTCGAGCCTTACTCTCCGAACCCGATCCCGAAGGGCATGATCCTGAAGAAATTTTATTTTTTTGACGTGGGGATTTCCAATTTCTTGGCGAATCGCTGGGACATCTCGCCTGGGACCGGGAGTTTCAAGTGTACTTTGGAGCAATTCGTCGTCATGGAATTGCGCGCTTATCTTTCGCGCCGTAAAGACGCCCGGCCTCTTCGTTTTTGGAGATCGGAATATGCGACCGAAGTGAAATGTCTGATCGGCGACGAAGTCGCTATTGACATCGACGGCTCCAAGGACGCGATCACCAGCCGTAATCTCGAAGGTTTCAAAAGTCTGGGCGCCGACACTCCCTTCAAGCCGAGACATCGTCTAATCGTCTCCATCGAGGAGAAGCCTAGAAAAGTTGACTTCGTCGAAGTCCTGCCCGTCGCGGAATTTTTATCGCGGCTTTGGGACGATAAATACGCTTGAGAAAGATTTGGTGCCTTGCGCCGGCTTTCGCCCATGCGCTACGGTTCTTTCATTTTAAAAACAAATTCACGCCTCTTTTTTTGCATCTGAAGCAAACCCTTGTCGCATAAATCCGTGAGGTCGGTCCGGGCGGTTTCGTAAACGACGTGATTTATTTTTCGGTACTTTTTGATCGTCAGCGGAAAAAGTCCTTGGCGGAAATGAAGCTTAAACATTTTTTCCTGCCTGGGATTTAATTCCGTCCCCGAAGCCGTCAGTTTCGCCAGCCAGTCCGAGAGCGTTTCTTCCGTCTTTTTCTGAATTTCCACGGTCGTGATCGCTTCCAGGATCATTTGAGCGGAGTAGAGGGCGAAATACGTCATGTCGGAGTCGCATTTTTCGACGTTCAGGATCGCTTGATAATACCCTTTTCTCTTGGCCGCGATCGCCTTAGAGACAGAAAAGTATTTCATGAAGTCGTACCCGTGTTTCAGCAGGTAATGATACATCAAGGCCCGCGCCGTCCGTCCGTTCCCGTCGAAAAAAGGATGAACGTAAACCGTATAAAAATGCAGGATCGAGGCTTTGGTGACCGGATGGACGAAAAAAGAATCGATCCCCTCTAACTTATCCAGCTCCACCCACGTAAAGAGTTTCTGCATCATCCCGCGGATCCGATTGGCCTCCGGAGGCGTGTAGTCGATGGTTTGGTTGGCTTCATCCACGACCAAAATTTGACCGTCCCGATACTTACCCGAATAAGGTTCATCTTCCGGATCCAGCGTTTCTTCCGTCGCGATTCGGTGCACGTCGCAGACAAAAGCTTCATCCAGTTTCCGGTCGAGATTTTTCAGGATGAAATCCATCGTCCGGAAATTATTGAGGCACATCCGTTCGCTGCGGTCTTGCGGGCTCACCTGTTTGCGGATCAACTCTTCGGCTTTTTTCCGCGTCGTTTTTGCACCCTCGATCCAGGAGGAATAAAAAGCCTCATCGATCAAACTTTGCGTGAGGAGTTCCCCGAGTAGAGAAGCTTGCTTGGTTTCTTTCCAAAGAGATCTTTGGATATCGATCTCATGTAGCATCTTCTCCAGACGCGGAGTTTTCCAATACCCAAACGGCTGGTTTTGCTGATCCGTCAAAGGATACAAAGGCTCAGATTTGTGTTTGCGGATGCTTGAGATCAACTCTAGTAGTTTATCTTCTTTCAATCCTTCTGGGATTCGATGTGAGATTTCTTCTGGAGAAAAATAGCGGCTGTTGGCTAGGTCGATAAACAGAAACCTTTGAATTTCCTTATCTTTATTGGTTTCCTCAGGCATGTTTGTTCCTGTTTTATTACTATCTAGTGCTAATTATGTACTAATTAAATACTAATGTCTACTGTTCCATCGTTGTTTGGGAAGGGAAAGAAGGCTCGTCCGGTGAACTCTGTGGCGCCGGTTCACAGCAATCTTCAGCAGTCTTCTTTTTATTTTAATGTGGCTTCGATGTGTGTCTGACGCTTACGTACTGATGGTGTCAGGCGCGCTGTCATTTAATTATAGATTAAAGCTCAAACGGGGATGACAACTTGAAACTTGTCATTATTAATCATGTATGATATAAGGGAGCATAGTGCAGGCCTATGGATCTTGGAAGAAGAAGGCCAGAACGTTTTGCTGAAGGATTGTTTGAAATTCAGTCTCAGCAAGGTTGAGAGAGTGCGGTTATTTCAGATCCTGCGCGAAGTGGTTGCGGAAATCCAAATCGGGGGCGCGATTGATGATTTTATCTCCGCCGGAGAATTGAAGCGCTTGGAACGACAGAAAGAGACGGAAGGTTTGGACGTTTGGGAAGTGAGAGACCCTGGCCGGGGAGGACGGATCGTTTTTATAAGGGAAGATCCGAACTCCATAGTCGTTGCAGCCGTAGATAAAAGACAGTTTTCTCATAGTCAGGCCATATTGAGAGGAGTTAAACGATGGAAAAGTTACCTAAAAGAGCGCGCAAAATAAGCACCGCCGAGGCTTTGGGACTGGATCCTCGAAACCCTTCTGATCGTTTTTATATTCGTTATGAGAGCTTGCTGCTCGACTTGCGAAAAATCATGCGAAAGCGCGGCATCAGCGGGAATCAGCTGGCAAAACTCATGGGAGTCAGCCGGCAGGCGATCTATGATCGGTTTGCCGGAAAGAACACGACTTTGGAATGGATCAGCCGGGTTTCCGAGATTCTAGGGCTACAACTCAAAGTTAAGATCGTTCAGCCTACTCATTCTTACGAAGAGGATCGTAGAAAAGTAGCCTAAGGACTCCCAACCTTATCAGCACCTGGAACAATTCTTTTAAATCGTAACATTTGGAATTCTGGAAAAGGCGATTCTCGTCGGCGCGGAAGATAGCTGCTGGTTCGCATCGATTTGGGATTCGACGTCTGGGTCAATCAACGCCCCCGGTTTCGCGGCATCAACACCGCCGAGATCATTTGCAACGGCGTTCCCGCGGGGGAAGTGTCCGACCGGGCCGAGCAAGCCAAAGCGTTCGTCCAAGACAAGCTCAAAGACATCGCCTTCGTCGTGGTCAAAACCTACAAGACCGACATGTGGCCGCTACGTCTCCGATATTTTTTACCACCCGACGATTAAAAAGAAGGAGGAGGTCTACTCAAACGGGTTCTTCCTCTCCATCTGTTCCAGCAACCGCCCCAAGCTACTCTTAGAAAGCTCGACCCTAGGTAAAAGATCATGCCTTTTGGCCTTCCCAATCTGCCGGATAATAATTCAGGATAACTTCTTCAGGATTTGGCTTGTCCGGGCCTTTTTTAGAAGTCTCCAGCTCTCGAATGCGTGTCTGCCCAGGCATAAGAGCCAACGTCGCAACCACCAACATTATATAGACCAGAAAAACGATCTTGTGAGCCTCGAAACCTGAAAGCGCCAAGCCATAAACCAGCCAACCCCCAATCCCCACGGAAATCACCGTCAAAAGAACTTTGATCCATTTCACAGGCATCTTTCCCTCATCCCAATCGAACCCCAAACTTTCCCAATCCCCAGACATAGACAAGATAAGCCAGCACCATGACCACCGACGAAGACACCATCGCCCACCCAAACCCCCATCCCATCTTAAGAACCAGCGGCAACATGATGAAGAAAAGCAGCGAAGGCAGAATGGCCCAGAAAATCCCGTTGGAAAGATCCACGATCTTCGCCGTGTCTTATAAAGCCAGAGAATCGCTTTCCCAGTTCTGAAACTCCCGTGATCACCATCGCAGAGATCAATATCTTCACGAAAAAATAAACCATACTTCCCCCTTATGTCCTATTGTCCCAAAACCCCAAGCAGTTCCGACCTCACCACAAAGTAATCCTTCAGCGCCCGCGCATGATTTAACTTCTGATCCAAATATCTCTGCAAAGAAGAAAACATATCACGCGAGTTCCTTACGCCACGGTCGTATTCCTCCGACGAGAGAGAAAAATAAAGCCGCCCTTCGCTTAAATTCCTCTCCATCGCATGGGCCATGTCATGACGGATTTTAAGCTCGTGCTTCAGTTTTCGAAACGATCCTTCGACCTCCTCTTGTCTTTGCATCGCTTCCTGGCCAAAGGCCAAGGCTTCATGCTTCTCAAAACCCGCTTCCGACTTTCCATCCAACCCGTCGAAAATTTGGAACGTCACGCGCCCGCCCACCACGGCCTCGTCCCGCTCGCCGCGCGCAAAACGTTCCCTCTCGCGGAAAGGATAGAGGGCATAGCCGCCGTAAGCGTCCACCGACGGAGACCACCAGCGGTTGGATTGTTTTTGGCGAAGTTTCGAAATGTTCTGGAGCGACTTCAACTCCTGGACCTCGGGATGGCTGTCGGTATTTACCTCGCTCCTCTGAAGATCGGGGTCGTGAAAATGGTTGAGCGTCCCTCGCACGTCCAAGGTCTCGCGCGGCCTTCCCAAAACGATGCGCAACTCATCCACCGCATGCTCGTACTCTTCCTTTGCGAATGCCAATTCCTGCTCGAACGATCGCCGCGCCATCGCAAACTCCAAGCGGTCCGATTCCGTCGCCAGTCCCGCCTCGATACGCTTTCCCACGAGACCGGATGAGTGCTGCGTCATTGCAATCGCGTCTTTCAGGCTCGCAACGCGGCTGCGATAAAACAGAATTTCGGCGAAGAGAGTCCGCGCCCGCAATAACTCCCCGCGCGACCTTTGGTGAAAGGCCGATTCGGAGAGCGCCATGCGGTTTTTTCGGATCTTTTCTTCCAAATGATCGCGCCCGCCGCGGAAGAGATTGATCTTACCCTCGACTCCGCCCACGGGTTGAGCCATGCGTTCAAAGTCGCCCGTGCGGAATGCTTCACCGCCGCCGTAAGCCTGCACGCGCGGTAGGAAGGAGCGGGTCAAATGCCCCGTCCTCGATTTTTCCGCCGCCACTCTCTCTTGCGCGGCTTGCACGGGACGACTTTGCGAAGCGATGAAATCCGGCAAGTCCTCGAAGGTCACGACCGTCTTCGCCGAAGCCGTTGCGGAGAAGAATACAGAAGCGATGAGAATGAGAAGTTTAGGGTGTCCCATGGATCAATCCAGATTATCGAAGGCCGTGAGAAGCTTCTTGTCCTTCGAACGGAACGTCACGTCGATATTGTAGGGGCGTTTCGAGATCGCAGGCATTTTCCCGATAAAGGCTTTGCCATCGCTTAACAGATCAAAACTCTTGGATTCCTCCGTCTTGATAATGAATAAAGACGCTTCCGCCTTCTTCTCGAAATTATCCAACGCAAGCGGCTTCAAATCCGTATCGTACACATACACGCGCACGGTCCCGTCTTCGCTGCGAACGAGTTCGGCCTTGTGGACGAGCGCCGCCTTTGCGCCTTTATCCGCTTCCTTATAATCCACGACCGCTGCAATCAGGCCGCCGTATCGTCCCGTATCCGCGAGTTTCGGTCCGTGTCCTTCGTCATGCGCCTGGGCCGCGTTTGCGTAGCAGAAAGCGGCGAGCAGCATCGCGATTAAGGTTTGTTTTTTCATAACGTATCTCCTTGTGGGTTGAGGGTTGTTGAAGGTTTCGACTTCTCTAAAGATTTTCCGAATCGGTAAAAAACGGCGGGCGTGACCAAAATATCGAGCAAGGTCGAAGAAATCAGACCGCCGATAATCACGACCGCGACGGGATAGAGGATTTCGCGGCCGGGTTCTCCGCGCGAGAGCGCCAAGGGGATCAAGGCTAATATCGCCGAGAGTGATGTCATCAAGACCGGTACCAAGCGTTCCAAAGACCCGCGAATGATTGTCTCGATGTTGAACCCCTGTCCTTCTTCTCGCATGAGGTGAAGGTAGTGGCTAATGAGCATGATGCCGTTACGCGACGCGATGCCGCAGAGAGTAATGAACGCGATCAGCGTCGCGATCGAAAACACGCGTTCGGTTATATAAATCGCGATCAAGCTTCCGATCAGCGCGAGAGGCACGTTCAACATGATCTGAAAAGTCACCGCCACGGACCGGAAGTGAAGGAAGAGGACCAAGAAAATCCCCGCCAAGGACAGAAACCCGAGAAGCGCGATCAATTTCGAAGCCTTCTGCTGGCTCTCGAACTGCCCGCCGTATTTCACGAAATATTTCTCAGGCATCGGGACTTTTTCGGTGATCGTTTTTTCGATGTCTTTGACCGCGCTTCCCAAATCGCGGCCACGCACATTTGCCGAGACGACGATGCGCCGAAGCCCATCCTCGCGCTGGATCAAGTTAGGTCCCGTGCTGGGATACAAATCCGCGACCTCTTTCAAGAGCACCGTTTGTCCGGAGGGCAACGTCTTGATCGGCGTGTTTTCGATGGTTTCTTCAGAAGCCCGCGACGCGTCGTCGAGTCTCAAAAAAACATCGAACATTCTCTGCTGCTCCAAGACGCTCGCGGCTTCGACCCCGTTTAACGCCGTCTCCAAGTCCTCCGCCAAGAGTCCCGCGCCGATTCCTCGCTGGGAAGCAGCCTCCCGATTGATCGCAATCTTCATTTGAGGAATCAGAACCAAAGGCTCCGACTGAAGATCGACAAGACCGGGTACACCTTCGAGCGCGGTCAACGTCTCGCCGGCCAAGCGTCGTAGTTCGGATAAGTCGGGACCGAAGATTTTGACCGCGATCTGCGCGCGCACACCGGAAAGCAAGTGATCCAGGCGGTGACTGATGGGTTGTCCGAGATTGACTGCCACGTCGCCAATGCCGCCGATCTTATCGCGGATCTCTTGTAAGACGATCTCATGGTCCCGTCCGCCCTCTTTGAAATCCACGTCGATCTCGTGCCAGTGCACGCCTTCCGCATGCTCGTCCATTTCCGCACGGCCCGTCCTTCGGATCGTGGATTTTACTTCGGGGATGGAAAGAAGCGCTTCTTCGGCCTTTTTTCCCAACGCATCGGAGGCCGCTAAAGAAATACCTGGTCCCGCCGCGACGCCAATCGTCGCCGTGCCTTCATTAAAAGGCGGCAGAAAACTCGTTCCGATAAACGGGAAAGGGATCAAGACCGCAATCAAGAGCAAAGCCGCACCGCCTAAGACCAAAACGGGCCTATGAATCGTGCGTTGCAGGAGGTTCCGAACGTGTTTTTTCAGAAATAAAACAATGCGCCCGTCGCCTTTTTCCAAAGCACGCGCCTTTGGCAGAAAATAGTAACTCAAGACCGGAGTGACCGTAATCGACACCAGAAGCGAGGCGGAAAGTGAAATAATGTAAGCGATGCCTAAAGGAGTAAAGAGTCTTCCTTCGATGCCGCTTAATGCAAACAAGGGGATAAAGACCAACACGACGATAACCGTCGAAAGCACAATCGAATTCCGGATCTCGGAAGATGCACGGTAAATCACCTGAAGAACGGATTGAGGATGCGGCGATTTTACGTTCTCTTTGAGCCTGCGGAAAATATTTTCCACATCCACTATCGCATCATCGACCAATTCTCCGACCGCGATCGCAAGCCCTCCCAAGGTCATGGTGTTCACGCTCAAACCCATCAGCTTAAAGACGATCGCGGTCGCAACGAACGAAAGCGGGATCGCGATCAAGGTGATCGCCGTCGTCCGGAAGTTGACCAGGAACAAAAAGAGCACGATCGCGACCATGATCGCGCCGTCGCGCATGGCGGCTTCGACGTTGTGAATCGACGTTTCGATGAAACGCGATTGCTTGAAAAGATCGCTTTCGATACGGATGTTCGCAGGCAAAACTTTTTGGAGGCTTTTAAGCTCGGCATCGATACGCTTGGTGAGTGCCACCGTATCCGCTCCGGGCTGTTTTTGGATCGTCATGACGACCGCGTGCTTCGCGTTGATGCTTCCTTCGCCCCTTTTATTTTTAGGCCCGATACGCACTTGCGCGATGTCTTTGACCAGGACAGGTTTCCCCAAGTGAAGGCCGACGTAAGAGTTTTCAATGTCTTCGACGGACGCTACGCGGCCCAGAGGCCGAATTAAAAATTCTTTCTCTCCTACATTAAGAAAGCCGCCCGTAGTGTTCTCGCTGATCTTTGAGAGGACGTGGCGCACTTCCTCTAAGGAGAGTCCGTGGAACTGCATCTTCTCGCTTGAGAGCAGAATTTGATACTGTTTGACCTCGCCGCCCATCACGACGACCTGGCTGACTCCCGAAATCGTCATGAGTCGGGGCCGCACGGTCCAATCCGCCAAAGTGCGCAAGTCCATTGGAGAGACCGCTGCATCTTCGCTTGTAAGTCCCACGAATTGGATCTCGCCCATGATCGAACTCACCGGGGCGAGCGCGGGAATGACACCGTCAGGCAAGCGTCCAGCCAGGAGTTGAAGGCGTTCGGTTACGAGTTGGCGGTTCTTAAAAATATCCGTGCCCCACTCGAACTCGGCGTGCACGATCGCGATTCCGATCCCGCTGGAAGATCGCACGCGCGTGACTCCCGGCATTCCGCTCAACACCGATTCGACCGGGATCGTGACCAACGTTTCTACCTCGTCCGGCGCGAGTCCGTGGGATTCGGTAAGCACGGTCACGACCGGACGGTTTAAGTCGGGAAATACATCGACCGGGAGACGCGTCACGGTCCAGCCGCCGTAAATCAGCATCGCCGCCGCTGCGATAAGCACGGCCGCTCGATGGTTCAAGGCATACTTCAGTATGGAATTAATCATGGGTCGTCGGGAAAGAGATCGCTCTCTTCGTGCCCGCTCCGCGCAAAACTCATGCGCTTAGGTGAAGGACGTGACTTGAAAGCTTAACAAGCAGGCGGGGCTTTGCTGGGATTGGAACGGAAAAAAGCCCTTAACAATCCTCCCGGAGGGGAGGGGTCTTTCCAAGGGCTGGAAACGATTTGAGGTAACGGCTTTAAAAAATACGAAACACTCAAGCGCAAGACTTGGGAGCGGGCTAAGTTTTCAAAATGAACCGAATTCGCGGATAAAATTGCCGTAGGCGCTTGTTCCCAGTGGTACTCGTGATGGTGATCGTTAACCGGCGTTTCTTTCGAAGAAGGCGTTACGTCGTAGTGATGATCGTCAAAATGAAAATGAGCGCCGGTCCGGGTCGCCTCGGCGTGATCGTGCGTGTGTAAAATTTTGTAGGCGTGAACGATTGCATGGATCGCGGCTTCGAAATGGGGAATGGAAACGATCGTAAAGAGGACAAGAAACGGAAAAAGGATCTTTCGGGAAAGCATTTTTGGAATGCTAATTGGATTTTTCGTTCGAGGCAACCTTTCTATGCCGTTGTTCCTCTGCAGGAGAAGGATCGAGGAAAGCAAACGCGACGCTTTTCCCGTCGACCTGCGCGTGCTCGATCAAGTACCTGACCTGATTCGCGACCTGCTCCATCAGAATGCAAAGATCCACTATGGTTTTCTCCTCCGCGTTCCGAGATTTCTTATGCAGCGACCAAAAGACCCCGGCCTCGCGAGTCTCTGGTCTACCGAGTGGTGCGAGCCCGCGAAACTGCAAAACCCGTGACGTCTGCCGGCTAGTATCCAGAAGAAGCTCTCTTGATAATCTTTTTTCGCTTTCAGGCCCACGGTACAGGTGCTGTTGCCGGGGACGAAGGTTTTGACTTGGATGTGGACGAATTTAGTGCCTTCGATATTGCTGCAGAGGATGTCGGTATTGGGGCAGTTGCCCAGAGTGACGACGGCGAAGTTCGCCAGCAACGAAGAATTGAGCGGCATTGCCGCGATGGTTTTTGTTCTTTGAAGGGCTCTTGTTGACCACTACAGCACAAAGGCGGACACACTCCAAGCGAAGTCAAACCAAGAATAAATATTTCGGGGGCGACTGCGTCATTGGATTATTGCGAGGAATTTCCCCACGGTCGCGTCAAAAAATGATGTCTCAACTGTTTTTTAAGATACGTTTTCCTGATCCGCTTTTCAGAAATTTTTCGCGGCCCTTGGCGTCGGATTCCTGCAGATACTAACAGGGCCGTAGTTTAGACGACAGTCCGAGAGGACTTTCGCTGCGGCCCTGTTGTGCAGGCAAGTCCAATGTGTAGCCTAAACTGGGGACTTGGCAGTAAGCTTCGTAATATATCTAGTCGAAGGGAATGCGATACGTGATGGAGGATGTCTTGCCAGAATTATGCTCCCCGAGTCGTCGGCGTAAGTCGGAAGTGTAGCCGGTATAGAGACTCGGCACCGCCACGAGGCCCGTAAAAAGAAAAAGCCCGTAGGGCATCTTCTGCCTTACGGGCTTTTCGTGGCGTCCCCAACGGGAGTCGCCCTTCGCTAAAAGCAGGTCAATCACGCTCAGGGCGTCAGCTCTTTCCTGACGCTCGCCGGAAGTGGCTCGCTTCTCCTCCCTCATCGGTCGGCGGAAAGCGCTGTTCGACTCCCGCAGAGGCTGAAATAAAAAAAGGACCCTGAAATCAGGATCCTTTTTTTATTTCAATCGTCCCCTCTGGGATCAATTGAGAACTTATTTCCAAGAAAACTTTTATAAAAAGACTGTGCCGGAACATCTATAGAAAAAATGGAAAATAGTTTGGGAAAAAAATTGGAATAGAATTTTTTCCGACAGAAATCAGTCCAACGCTCGGAACTTTAACTCCAACGCAAAACCCGCGCCCTCTGCCTCCGGCAGACGTCACGGGTTTTGCAGTTCCGAGGTCGCTTCCCGCGACACGGCGCTCGCGGACGCTCGTGAAGGAAGCCAGTGGCAAGCCACGCGCCCCCGTACACGGGGTCACGCAGCTTGCAGTTTCGCGGGCTCGCACCACTCAGCAGACCAGAGACTCGCGAGGCCCGCACCTCCTTAGCCCCGCCTTAAATCACTGTGCGGGCCGGGGTTTTACGTGGAATTGGGACGAATTATTCAATTTGATGGAGCAATTGAGGGAAGTAGCTAATCGAGATCTTTCAAGAGAGAGGATATTTTTACTCCGAAAGCCTTGGCAAGTCGAAGAGCCGTCGTAAGGCTGATAGGAAGACCTTGTTCGATTCTTTGGTAATGACGTGTCGCAAATCCGTGCTGGATCATGTCTTCCTGAGTCCATTCCTTCTTAAGACGCAGCTCTCGGCAGCGAGAGCCTAACTTCTCAAAAAATTTATCGGATTCCGTCTTCTTCATTTGAAAGCGACGGTAGATCCACACGTCTTTCCATACCACGACACAAAAGACGTATTTAAATCTTGAGTAAAATAGGCTTCGATGCTAAAAACATCATCATCGATGATTTCAACATGCCGTGAACTTGAAGGTGCTTTGGAGGATATTTTGAGACCTGTGCGAGCGGTCGCAGGAGTCTTTTGGGCTCTCCATTCCAAGCCTCAGAGCGCTGAAGATCAGACTATCATTGATCTTTGCATAATGATGGAACAGGTCGCGAATCAGATTACGTATTTGATAGAGCACGCCAAGATTGATGGAAAAAGTGTAGCGTTTGCTTTGATTGACCAAGATTCTGTGAACAGAAACTGATTTCCAATGACACTCGCACTCACAAAACCTCTTGCCGTTTTCGACCTGGAAACCACCGGCATCACTCCGGCCACAGATCGCATTGTTTCGATTGGAATCGTAAGGCTTTCCCCTGACGGCCTGGCTGATCTTTCTAAAGAGTATCTTGTGAACCCGGGCATGCCCATTCCACCCGAAGCCTCCGCGGTTCATAAGATTACGGATGAAATGGTGAGAGATAAGCCGCTCTTCAAGGATATCGCCTCAGAGATCCTCGATGTGTTTGAAGGATGCGACTTGGCGGGATTCAATATTGAAAAATTCGATCTGCCTTTGCTCTCCCAGGAGTTCGTCCGGATTGGTATCCCAAATTTCGCATCAGGCCGCAGGATCGTCGATGCCATGGTGATTTTTCACAAGAATGAGCGTCGTGACCTGACAACGGCGGTTCGATTCTACCTGGATCGCGATCACGCTAGGGCCCACAGCGCCCTGGCAGACGCGCAAGCGGCATCCGATATCTTATCCGCCCAAATCAAGCGTTACGGCCTTCCTTCCGCTGTTGAAGATCTCCATAAGTACTGTGCCACGCGTCCCGAGAATTCTATCGACTCCGAAGGCAAATTTGTCTGGAAGGACGGCAAGGCGGTCTTGTCCTTCGGGAAATGGAAGGGTTTATCGCTGGAAGATTGCATTACACAGAACAAAGACTATTTGGATTGGATTTTGAATAGTGATTTTCCGTCTGATTGTAAGGAGATTATCAGTCAGGCTCTGATGGGAAAGTTTCCCGAGCCATTGTGACTGGTTTCCTTACGTTTCCAGACGTCTTAATGAGAGCTAGTTGATATAGTGTTGAACGTCCTCTTGTTTATAATGCGGCATCAACACTAAAAGAGAAATTATTCCAAAGTTCTTCGGGTGAATGGAATTTCCAGGGATCAAAGGAAACAACAGGACGATCCTTTTTCTTCGAGGATCGTTCCAATAAAACCTAAAATTGAGGTCTTACCTGTACCCCAACTACCGTATATCCCTATCCGCGACGATGGCCAAGATGACGCGCCATCAATCAACTCAACAATCTCCTGGGCAAACTGCCATCGTCCCAGGGAATCCTGCATTTTTAATGAAACAGGGTCGTCTGGTGATTTGTTTTTAACATTATCACTCATAAAGTATTACTCCGTCGTTACTTCGTCTGTGTACGTGTTCAAAATATCGACCACGGGTCATCTCTTGAGAATGACTGATTTTGATTTGCACACAATAATTCAAATTTAAAACCAGCATCAACTACCAGTTGGCGCGCTGTAGTGACAATATTACTGTCATCGTTTTCTATGCAGGCCAGGAGAATTACATCTGGGCTTACGTCTTCTGCAATTTCAAGAAGGGCTTTGATCTTTTTTTCAGTAAAGCCTGAAGATTTTGATTTTGCTTCCCCCATAATGAACATTCCCTCTCGAATGCAGAGAATATCAACTTCAGCGCAAGGATTAGGGTCATCATATTTTTTATATAAGGCAGATTGGGGCACATAATAAAATGTCTCGAAAGCATGTTCTAAGAGAGTTCCCAAAGCCCACATGTCAGCGAGTATGGAGTCCTTGTACAGCGCATCCAACAACCTCTTATTGATTGAATAATCCCACTCAATTCCTTGTGGAGGGATATTCTTTTCTCTTCCACACACTTCGCAGATATTACTTGTTTTAAGGTTGTCAACAGAGCTCCAATTGGTACTCCCACACTTCCGACAAGGCCATTCGTAGCCCTGGAAGAAAATTTTTGAAGACACTAATTCTGCTAATGCATCATCAAAATTCTCTGTGATATCTTTCTGGACATCCTTCGCATTGAACCCTTGGCCAGACTGGGCAGTTTTCTTAAATTTGTTGAAGGATTCAGCTCTCTTTTTCTTCATAACGCTGTAACTGATAATACTTCCGGGCTGAGGCAAATGATACATTGCCCTCACAATAACCGCTGTGAACTTGTCCCACTCATTCTGGGCTTCTATAACAACCTTTTCGCCTAACTGCTTTTTTAAAGCCTTCTGGATTCTTTCTGCAAAGGAAGTGTTCTGTTTTAAGTGGTCGTAGTTAGCCGCCTCATTCAAAATATCTCGCCAAAATTTATTAGAAATGAATCTATGAGCACGAGCTAACCCTTGAAACATATGAGTCACAGCATGGAGGGAGCGCCCCTTGTCTGATGGTGCTATGACTTCATAGAGGGCTTGCGCATCTTTGTACCGGAGATCATCTTTCGGGTAATAAGAGGTGCGATAAAAAATGGCGCGGAATAAAACATTGTCGTCGGGAAATCCAATTTCTATAGGCCGCTCACGCCTATCTTCATTAAAAGGGGCTTCCTGAAAATAGGAATGTAAAACAGAAAGCACGCCATTTCTTCGAATCTTAGAATCTTGTTTGACAAACAATCTGCATAGTTCTGATTTTCTGGGTAATAACCACCAATGACGGCCATTAGAATAAACGCAGTGACTCTGATAACGTTCCAGCAAAATATCGACTGCATATCTCCCAGACATGAGCTGAGATTGATCTGGCAAAATAGAGTAAAAATGATCTGGTTCTGCAGGATAAAAAGACGAAGGATTTTCAGTGATTCGATCAGTTTGGCGGAAGTTTTGAGATGGCCTCCTTTCCTGATTAAATTCTTTTGGGATCGGTAGTTGATTTTGCTGCTGCGAGATCTGCAGATAACATTTTTTTTCTCTCAATTTTTGGATAAACTTTTCCAGGATCTCTCCGTCGAGAGAATAGGAGCGGACAGATACTGATCGTTGTCCTGAGTTCCCAGGAAACTTATACTGATGCTTGTTCAAATATGTGGCCAAAAGACCTATAAACTCTTCGTCATCTAGTTTTGATGCTGGCACTCGAAGTGTCGTAATGTCTGAATATTTGCTTTCTGAAACGAAGTGTCTTGAATTCCAAAAATAGAGTCTATCTTCAAAACTGTCTCCCACGACAAGGTTGAGACTTTCGCACCAGTGATAATTATGCTCTGGCACGTCCATTCCACAATTTTTATTGGATAGTTGCGCGAGACTAATGATTTCGTTGTTAGTACCTAATCGTTTTAATAAGTCATTCGTTGAATGAAATTTCTCACCGTGCACAAGCATGCGCGGATTTAAATTTTCCGGTGTCAGGGTTAAGGGAAGATATAAATTCTTTGCCTCCCTATCTTCAGCAGCTCCAAAACTGTCTTTTAGAAATCCATCATCTTGCCAGTCATAGTAGGCGCTAATCAAAGATTTAGGTGGTTGCATTTCTTTCTTTAGTGCCGGGAGGATAGAAAGTGCGGTAACGCATTGAAACTGGTAATTAGGTTTCGCCCAAGACTTACTCGAATCATCATGGTGGGTTGTGTGTTTTAGAAAAGAAATTGGGCTGGCTCTTTGATCGAGCTCTGTAATCGTTGAATTGTCTAACTGGGCATAAGAATAGATGATGTCAGGATCATACCAATGAATCCATGCAAGATAATTTTCTTCAATACGTCCATTTTCGACGGGAACTAATAAAGTTCGGCACCCAGCCCAGCGTTTATAAGCATCCTCGAAAATCTCGTCAAAGACGTTTGAAGCCTTCGCATTGTTCTCGACCAAAAAAAGAAACCGTAAAGGTCTGGCGCGATGTTGAATCGAAATATAGTGATCTAATTTCTTGGGGACGGATTCCATGCTTTTACTCCTGATCCTCTTCTAAAGCTTTTTCTGCGCTAGGCACGACCTACTCATTCGGGACCCCCTGTATCAGCAGGTTTCACTCCCTCGCTACCACAGTGTCATACAGCCCGTAATGGGTTAGCCCCTCGTGGCTTTCGATCCCTGTGTAGCGGAGTGAGGCGTCTTCGTAGCGGCGGAAGGCGCAGACGGCCTGATTCATCTGCTCGGTGTTGAACACCTTGAGTCGCACGAGCAAGTGGAAATCATTTACCGTCAGACCAGTGACAGTCTCGAACAGGGCCGGCTCGATCTTGGTGATAACGTCTTGCAGCGTGTTCTCTCGAAAATCGGTCAGATACATGAATGCCGGAATGCGTGTCGCGAACTTGATGAGCTTCTCCTGCACGAGTTTTCGTTTGGACTTGAACTCCTTCTCCTCGTCGGTGAGCTGCCTCTTCTCTTTCGCCGACAAGTCCTTGTCCTTCGCCTTATTCTTAAGTTCTTTAACCTTCTCACTTTTGTTGATGATGGTTTCGATGATGTTGTCGCCGAGCGAGCGCCAGCCTTCGATGCGCTCCACGGCAGCCATCGCTTCGGGATTGTCCAGGATACGGCGGAGGGTATCATTATCTACGTTTACGAGCAGCGCGCTCTCCCACTTGCGCGCCAGCAGCGTGGCCGAGGTTCCGGCCATCGCGATGTCGAGTATGTGCCCCGCATCAATCTGAGTCATGTTCGCGCCATCGTAGGCCAGCACAGGCAGGAACGACACAAGGTCCTTGACCGCGTTCTCCGGGTTTGGCTCGTTGGGCGATAACCCGATCCCGTATTCGGAGAGTTGCCGCAGCGCGCGCGTGGGCGCGAAGTCGAACACGAAGCAGACCGGCTTGAGGATCTCCTCCGCGTTGGGGTCATCGCCGTGGGGGTTCTTGATCGACCACGGTGACTGCACGCGAAACGCCGCCTGGAAGTAGGTCTCCGGCGATTTCAGGCTGCGCAGCATCAGGATCGACGACCACTGCGGTACAGTGATACCGGTGGTGAGCTTGCCGCACGAGAGCGTCATGGTCTTGGTGTCGAAGCCGCTGCCGATGGCCTGGCGCACGGGCGGCAGCGCCTCCAATCCGATGCCCGCCGAGGCACCGGCGGCCACCGTCACCTTATAGTCGTGCCAAAATACGTTGTGCTTTTCGGCCAGCAGGTTCGCCATCGCATGACAGGCCGCGACGTTGGGCAGGAACCAGAACGAGTGTTGTAGATACGGTAACAGGCGCGAGTCCGAATACGGAAACGGAGGCCTGGTGCCGGTCTTGAGATGCTCCACCGCCTTGGGCGCATACCCGCCGCGGATGATGTCCAGCCATTTCTGCACATCGCTCTTGTGCTTGAACTGCGCCTTATCGCCCGTGCCCGAGGCCTCGAAGAAGGCGTTCAGGTCGAACTCGTCGAACTCACCGGCGCTCGCTATCGCCACCAGCTCGTCTGGCATCTGATAGGTGAGCAGCCGCATCTGCGGCAGCGCGCCGTAGGGGTTCCACTTGCCGGGATACTTCCTCGTGAACTCTTCCTTGGCGCGCTGCTCGTCGGTGTAAGTCCAGTTAAAGATTGCTTCTTCGATGAACTCGCCCGTGGCCAGCGCCTTGAACGGCGTGCCGGAGAGGTAAAGGTAGGCCTTTGAGGTAATGGGCAGGAATTCAATCTCTTTCTCCGAGAGTTCGCTAAGGCCCTCGTTCACTCCTTCCAAGCCGGTGGCATATTCGAGCTTGGCCTCCTTCTTGGCGACTGCCTCTTCCT
The DNA here is from genome assembly GCA_052033505.1 of Myxococcota bacterium. Classification (GTDB taxonomy): domain Bacteria; phylum UBA10199; class UBA10199; order JACPAL01; genus JBPOJN01. The sequence continues at coordinate 74,945 of JBPOJN010000042.1, forward strand.
CGCCCTCGAACAGTTCCTTGGCGGTGTCGCGCCACGCGCCAAAGTGGTATTCGTCGAAGACGACCAAATCCCACTTCACCGAGCGTAGCCAAGTGTGCCTTGGCTTAATGTTCCCCGCGTCGTCGCGACCCAGCAAGTCTTGAAACGAGCCGAAATAGACAACCGGCTTTCTTTGGTCAACTTTCGTCGGGTCGCTACCGGATGAGCGGGAGAGGTATTGCCACCCATCGAAGTCGAAATGGGATTCGAGATCTGTCTGCCACGCATCCTCGACGGCAGGCTTAAAAGTCACCACTAGGACTCGCTTGGCACCGATCTTCTTCGCCAACTGATAGGCAGTGAAGGTCTTGCCGAAACGCATCTTCGCGTTCCACAGGAAGCGCGGGACGGCTTTCTTATTCTCAGACCAGATCGATTTGAAGTAGTCGAAAGTCTTTTCAACAGCCTCGATCTGTTCCCGCCGCATTGCAAACGTCTCGTGGTGCGTGCCGCTGAACTTCTGACCGGTGCGCAGCTCAATGAGGACGGTTTTCACGTCCTTGAGCGTACAGCGCATCCACTCCAACTCGACTTTCTCAAAGTCCTTCTTAACCAGCGCCTCACGCACGTCGTGGTCGGTGAAGATCGTGCCGTCGTCGCGCTCGGCCGACTCGTCGAGTTCGATCTTATAGTTCTTGATCGCGGCGGTCTTCAGCTGCTCGGCGACGCGTTGTTTCACGTCGCGCGCGGTCTGCCCCACCTTGAGGAGACCTGCGTGTGCCTTGTCCGCAATGGCGTAGGCGTAGATGCGCGGCCGGGCTTCCGGCTTGGGCTCCAGGATTTCTTCTATGGGTTTACTCATCGTCACTGGCTTCTGTGGTGTCGCCATCGAGAAGCTCTCTCTGGTGCTCGGCTACTTGCGCCTCGATAAATGCGATTTCACTTTTAGTCAGCCCGTATCGCTTGTAGAGCTTCGCGTCGGTCCACTCTTGCTCTAACGGCAAATCAGGCACAAAGGAATACACGTCGCGCGTCGCGTGCTGCGTGGCTTTGCGAAGCGAGACCAAGAAACGAACGAACCGGGTGCGCAGATACTTCGCGTAGCTGGCCGCCTCTCCCTCATTGTCGAAGTGCCCGGCAACGAGGTAGGTCTCGGTGCATGCAGTGCCCGGCTCGGCAACGATTGGTTTGCTCAGGAACTTGGTTTCAATCGCCGCGCTTGTGCCCTGCACGGCAGTCATGAGCACTTTCCACTCGTCAATCCACTCGGGGTTGACCGTAATTGCCTTTCGCTCCATCCAGCCAACCCGCTGGTTCTCGAAGAGCTTCACCGGCATCTTCAATCCCGCCGCCGACGGCTTGCTCTTAAAGTTCGTGGCGAGTCCGAACGGCTTACGGCTGGAAACGCGCTGAACGAGAGTATTTTCTTTCTTTGCCCTCACCTTTTCCAAAATCGGCACCGCCTCATTACGTCGGACGAGAATGTCGTAAGCATCAAGGCAGCGTTCCACGGCAGGCCCAGTCGGCTGTCCGTCCCAGATGGTCTGCACATCGCACGGCCCATTGGAGTCACGGTCCCACAGGAAATACGAGATACCGCCGCGAATCTTCACACCTGGAAAGGCCTCGTAGAGCTTGGGGTAATCCACAATTTTCCGAAGACGTTTGTCGGAGAGCATCCGCTGCCGATACTTGTCGAGGCCTTTGCCCCCGGCCATCCAGCGCGACGGCGTCACAAAAACTGCATAGCGTGGGTCCAGTTCCAAGGCTTGTTCTACAAAGAGCTGATAAATAGGGGCGGCGCTGGTGCCGTAACCCCCATCGTCTAATTGATAGGGCGGATTCCCGATGATTACGTCAAATTGCATGTTTCCTCCAAATATCTCGGCCAGCCGAGTTCTGATGTTGTCGGTGTGAATGAACGCATAGGCGTGGGTTTCGAGACCTTCGCCGCGCTCAAAAGTTTGCTTGCTGGCTCCACAATATTTGCACTTTTCCTTATCCCATGTGTGTCCGATGCGTTGGAACCAGATGTTCCCATCGTCGCTGGCGAAGGGCTTGGCGATGGAGTGTTGGCTGTTGGCGTGCTTAGAGCAATACACACTCCGCCGCGCCAGCAGGCTGGTGATTTGCGTTATGCTGATGCCGAATACCTGCTTAGTCAGGATGTGATTTACGCGCTTTTTCAGCGCCGGAATCTCTTGCTCGAGACCCTTGTTGAGGCGACTGGTGATTTCACGCAGGAACACGCCGGACTTCGTGCAGGGGTCCAGAAACTTCACCGTTTTGTCGGCCCAGATGTTTGCGCCGTCGTTGTTCGCTGCCCACGCCTCAGCCAGCGTGTCCAGCATCCGGTTCGCGAACTCGGGCGGCGTAAAAACCTCGTCATTGGAGAGGTTGGCGATACACGTCAGTACATCTGGATTGCGGCCGCGGCGTAGTGCAAAGCCAGCCTGAGCATTCATACGGCCTCCTTTGCGGAGGCGTCGAGCACAGCGGCTGCCAGCTCGCTCACCGTCACCGGCGGATAGGTCTTGGCGGGCGTGAAGATCTCGTGTTTGCCGATGTGGGCGAAAAGCGAACCATCCGCGCTGAAAGCCGCCGATTGTGTGAGGGTGTCGAGGCGAAAGTCCCGGCGCTGGAATCTGCCCTTGCCCAGATAGCCCCACTCGGCAAAAGTGATTGATTGGCCGTCGTGGGTGCGCATTTTGAGTGCATCGCCGTGCACAAGATTCTGCGACAGTACGTAGAACGCGGCACGGTAGAGTTCATCCGACTCATCCAAATTCAGGTACTCTGAAAGGATCTCCAACATATTCGCGCGGCACTCGGCGAGGTTGTCCGCCAAGAGCTCAATCCCGTAGGTACACATCAGCGCGAGCAGAGCG
>JBPOJN010000006.1:0-22474 GCA_052033505.1 Myxococcota bacterium
CTTGAAACCATGGGGGTGGATTTTGCCCATTCTCTGGAAAAAACTAGTGTCACTGGAATTCACTTTTGCAAGAATATCATTTTGCCAAAACACATCACCTGTTCGATGATTATTTCAGAAATTGGAAAGCTAAACCTCACCAAACGACTGGACCTCAACAAAACAGATTATCGCAACGCGGGCCACGCAGTGAAATTCCATGCCAACAGTTACGAGGTGGTGTTTTACGACAAAATCAAAGATTTGGAACAAGCACGCATTAGTGAAAAACGGGCGATTGAATCTGACAGTCGTGCGCAGCTTCACATGTTGAATGATCTGCCAAAAGATTTGCAGGTTCTGCGCATGGAAGTTCGCCTCAACACGCGCCGTAAAATCAAAAGCCTTTGCCAAAGCCTTGGGCTAACTGTTCCCGAAACGCTTTCGGATGTGTTTCGCAAAGACTTGGCGCAAGGTGTTTTGCTGCATTTTTGGAATTTGATTGAGCGGGAATTAAATATTCTGAGTTTTACGCGAGAGCGCCCCGAGAATTTATTTCGGCATCTCACACAATCGGGAATGAAGCCGAGCAAGGTGCTTCAATTCATCGGAGCGATGGCGATTGTGGAGTCGGTTGGGATGAGGGGATTAAAATCCTTGGTGCCTGATAGTGGGCTGAGGAAACTATCCAAAGACAAAGTGTTAACGTCCCTAACGCCACATCGGTCAAGCCTCTATTACTCTGAAATTAAAAGGCAATTGGCTGAATTCAGGCCTATTGTGGTAATGTGAAATAATAGTGGTAATAGTTCGTGTAATATGAGAAAGTAACGCCTGTTTTTTATGCGTTAAATATTATGAATTTATCGAATCAAGACAATCAGGTTGTTTCCAAAAAAAGAGTCACCGATCACGGTGAAGTTTATACCGCTAAGCGTGAAGTAGATGCCATGCTCGATTTGGTAAAACAGGAAACGGATAGGATTGAATCCCGTTTTTTGGAACCTGCGTGTGGTACCGGTAATTTTTTGGCTGAGGTTTTGAACCGAAAACTAGCCATTGTTGAGGCGCGCTATGGCAAAAGTCAGTTGGAATATGAACGCTATGCCATCAACGCAGTCTCAACACTCTATGGCATCGATATTCTGGAAGATAACGTCATTGCCTGCAGAGCGCGTCTTTGTGAAATTTTTAACACCCAGTATGACATGCTTTTCAAAAATGCCGTTAAAGATGACTGCAAAAAAGCTGTTCAGCATATTCTAAAGCGAAACATCATCTGGGGTGATGCGCTTACGCTGAATACTGTCGGTGACATTCCAAAACCCATTGTGTTTTCAGAATGGTCGCCCGTTAATGGCAGCATGATCAAGCGCAGAGATTTTGCCTTTCATGCACTGGTTTCAAAATCCAGCGAACGGGAGCTACCGCTTTTTTCGGACTTGGGCGATGAAGCATTTATTCCAGAGCCTGTTAAAGAATTTCCAGTCGTTCATTTTTTGAGGTTGGCCAATGCTGAATAACAATCAATACAATCCTGATGTTTTGAGTTGCTTGGCCAACTTGAGCAACGATGAAGTTTTCACACCGCCCAAGCTTGTGAATGAAATTCTTGATTTGCTCCCTCCAGAAATATGGCGCGACAAGAACGCCAGGTTTCTGGATCCTGTTTGCAAGTCCGGTGTTTTTTTGCGTGAGATGGCCAAGCGTTTGATGGTGGGTTTAGAAAAAGCCATTCCCAATCAACAAAAGCGCATTGATCATATTTTTAATAATCAACTTTTTGGCATTGCCATTACAGAGCTGACGGCACTTTTGTCGCGCAGATCGGTTTATTGTTCAAAAACGGCCAATGGCAAATACTCTGTTTGTGAAAGTTTTGATGCCCCGCAAGGTAACATTCGTTTTGAGCGGGTTGAACACGTTTGGACAAGTGGTAAGTGTGAATTTTGCGGTGCCAGCCAAGAAGTTTATGATCGTAGTGAAGAGCTGGAAACTCATGCCTACCAATTTATTCACACGAACAATCCCATGGAGATATTCGATATGAAATTTGACGTGATTATTGGCAATCCGCCGTATCAGTTGAGTGATGCTGGTTTTGGAACCAGCGCCTCGCCGATTTATCATAGTTTTGTTCAGCAAGCGAAAAAGCTGAATCCAAGATTCCTTTCAATGATCATGCCAGCACGGTGGTTTTCTGGCGGAAAGGGATTAGATGAATTTCGAGATGAGATGTTAAAAGATGATCGAATAAGAGAAATTCATGACTATCCTGAAGCAGCAGATTGCTTCCCAGGTGTACAGATCAAAGGTGGGGTTTGTTATTTTTTGTGGGACAGGGACAATCCAGGACTTTGCAAAGTCACAACTCACAAAAATGGAATTGTTATTTCAACAATGACAAGACCACTATTAGAAAAAAACTGCGAAACGTTCATCCGTTTCAATGAGGCCATTTCAATTGCCAACAAGGTACAAAAGTTTCGGGAAGCCTCGTTAAAAGAGCAAATTAGCGCACGTAAACCCTTTGGATTGGCCACAACATTTAAAGGGAAAGTTAAGCCGTTCCCAGGGTGTATTAAACTCTATCAGAATGGTGGAATTGGTTACGTCGCAAAAAATGAATTAGAAGCAAATTATGAAATGATCGACAAATACAAAGTCTTTTTGCCGCCGCTAGGAAGTGGCAGTGATAGTTTTCCGCACCCAATTTTAGGCAAGCCGTTTGTTGGTGAGCCAAATTCAGCTTGTACAGAAACATATTTAGTTGCTGGCGTTTTTTCAAACAAGAAACAGGCCAACAATATGGTTTCTTACATTGTAACAAGGTTTTTGAGATTTTTAGTTTTATTGAATAAGCCAACACAGCATGCAACAAGTAAGGTTTATACTTTTGTCCCAGTTCAAGATTTCAACGAAGCATGGACAAACGAAAAACTATACAAAAAATACGGGCTGTCTAAAGATGAAATTGCCTTCATCGAATCCATGATCCGCCCCATGGAGGCAAGTGATGAGTAAGAAGCCAAAATCACTTCCTCGCCAATCAAGAGGCAAGACTCGTCCTGAGGCCATGTTTCCTGTGGCACCTTCTCGTACTCACTTGCCGGACGATTACGGTAAAATTTTAAATGATATCAAAAAGCGCATCACTCAAGCGCGCTTGCATGCAGCCTTATCGGCCAATGCCGACATGGTCATGCTTTACTGGGACATTGGCAATCGCATTCTTGCGCGACAGGAAAAAGAAGGCTGGGGCGCCAAAACAATCGATCGCCTTTCACAGGATCTTCGGGATTCATTCCCCGATATGTCTGGTTTTTCACCACGTAACCTCAAATATATGCGGGCTTTTGCCTCCGCGTGGCCAAATTCCAAAATTGTGCAACGCACCGTTGCACAATTGCCATGGCGCAGCAACCTGGCCTTGCTGGATAGGCTTTCAGACTCAAATGTGCGCTTGTGGTATGCACAAGAAACCATAAAAAACGGCTGGAGCAAAGATGTCCTGGTTATGCAAATCGAAAGAGATTTACATCAACGTCATGGAAAGGCCCTGACCAATTTCAAAAAAACACTGCCACCGCCTGAGTCAGACATTGCGGCACAGATTTTCAAAGATCCTTATCTGTTCGATTTTGCAGGAACAGCTGATCCCCGCCGCGAAAGAGAAATTGAGGCTTCTCTTGTGGCCCATATTCAACAATTTCTTTTGGAGCTTGGAGCAGGTTTTGCTTTCGTGGGAAGGCAAGTTCACCTCGAAGTTGATGATTCCGACTATTATCTAGATCTGCTTTTTTATCATACAAAACTCCATTGTTACGTTGTCGTTGAACTTAAGGCTGTGCCTTTTGAGCCCAGTTTTGTGGGTCAACTCAATTTGTATCTTTCGGCAGTGGATGATCTTTTGCGGCAAAAAGAAGACAAGCCGACTATTGGGCTTCTTCTGTGCAAATCCAAAAAGCAGCTTGTTGTAGAGTATGCACTTCGCGACTTGAATAAACCAATAGGTGTTGCAGGCTGGGAAACAAAAATTCTCAAATCTCTTCCCAAAAAACTGGATGGCATTTTGCCATCTGTTGAAGAAATCGAGGCCGAGTTTGGTAAAAAGTCGGGGGAATCATGAACGAGAAATTTTTTCCATCGCGATCAAACGCTCGCCCGACAATCTACGCCTACGAAGACACGCATCCGCAATACAAAGGTCTTCTGAAAGTGGGCTACACAAGTGTCAACGTACAAGCACGTGTGGCACAACAATATCCTACGGTTCGTCCTGGCAAATTACCTTATAACATTGTTTTGGAAGAATCAGCGATGCGTAGTGATGGCACTGCCTTTACTGACCGTGATGTTCACCGTTATTTGAGACAGCAAGGGATCAGAAACCCTGATGGAGAATGGTTTAAATGTTCTGTCAAAGACGTCAAAGCCGCAGTCTTGACGCTTAAAAGCGGCGATTTAAACGAAGACGGCCGAACGCTTGATTTTAAATTAAGACCAGAACAACAAGCCGCAGTTGAAAAGACCATCACGTATTTTAAAAGCTTCAAAAAAGAAAATCCTGATAAAACACCCCACTTTCTTTGGAATGCCAAAATGCGCTTTGGCAAAACATTTGCCACGTATCAACTCGCCAAAACAATGAAGTGGTCCAAAATTCTGGTGCTGACGTTCAAGCCTGCTGTTCAAAACGCTTGGAAAGAAGATTTAAAATCACACATCGACTTCAAAGGCTGGCAATTTATTTCGCGCAATGGATTGTCATTCGAAGATGCAAACAAAAATAAGCCATTTGTCTGTTTTGGTTCTTTTCAGGATTATCTCGGTAAAAATTCGGCTGGTGGCATTAAGGCCAGGAATGAATGGGTTCACACAACCAATTGGGATTGTGTTGTCTTTGACGAATACCATTACGGCGCATGGCGCGAGAATGCCAAGGAGCTTTTTGAGGCTGAAGACAAAAAGGAGATTGAGTTTGGTGAAGGTGAAGGCAGTGACTATTTTGTTGAAGAAAATATGCCTATCACCACCAACGCTTACTTGTATCTTTCTGGCACACCATTTCGGGCGATTGCGTCTGGTGAGTTTATTGAGGAACAGATTTACAACTGGACCTACTCTGATGAACAGCGCGCAAAAAAGGCATGGCAAGGCGGAAATAATCCCTATGCGTCACTACCAAGAATGGTTCTTTTAACCTATCAGTTGCCAGATGATATTCGTGAAATTGCGATGCAGGGTGAGTTTAATGAGTTTGATCTGAATGTTTTTTTCTCTGCTGAAGGATCGGGTAAAAACGCAAAATTTGCCTATAAAAATGAAGTTCAGAAATGGCTGGATCTCATTCGTGGTGCTTTATCATCAACAACAATAGACAATCTAAAATTGGGTGCAAAAAAACCACCCATGCCCTTTTCAGATGCCAGGCTTTTACATCTCTTGTCGCACACTTTCTGGTTTTTGCCGAGTGTATCAGCATGTCATGCCATGAAAAACCTGCTGAATGAGCGGCAAAATAATTTTTATCACGATTATGAAATTATTGTCGCTGCAGGGACTGCTGCTGGCATTGGCGTCGAAGCTCTGCCACCGGTGTTTGAGGCTATGGACGATCCATTGAATTCAAAAACCATCACTCTTTCCTGCGGCAAGCTGACAACCGGTGTTTCTGTAAAGCCATGGACGGGCATTTTCATGCTTCGTAATTCTTCGACGCCAGAAACCTATTTTCAGGCAGCTTTTCGCGTACAGACACCGTGGACAATCAAAAATCCTGACAGCACATCACCAAACAAAGAAGAGATTATAAAGCAGGAATGCTACGTTTTTGATTTTGCTCCCGATAGGGCTTTACGACAAATTGCCGACTACAGTTGCCGCCTGAATGTGAATGAATCCAACCCTGAAAAGAAGGTTGAAGAGTTCATCAGTTTTCTTCCTGTTTTGGCCTACGATGGCAGTTCCATGAAACAGGTGGATGCGGCTGGCATTTTGGACATTGCCATGAGCGGAACGTCCGCCACTCTCTTGGCTAGGCGCTGGGAAAGTGCTTTGCTCGTCAACGTTGACAACAACACCTTGCAACGTTTGATGAAAAATCAAGATGCCATGAATGCGTTAATGAGCATTGAGGGATTTAGAAATCTCAACCAAGAAATTGAAACGATCATCAATAAGTCTGAGGCCGTAAAAAAGGCCAAGCAAGAAGCAAACGAAAAAGACTTAACGGCTAAAGAAAAGCGAGAATTAACGGAAGAGGAAAAGGAATACAAAACAGCCAGAAAGCAAATTCAGGAAAAGCTGATTAAGTTTGCCACCCGCATACCCGTCTTCATGTATTTGACAGATTACCGTGAACGCAGCCTCAAAGATGTCGTTACACAACTTGAACCTGCACTATTCAAAAAAGTTACTGGTTTGTCGGTGAAGGATTTTGAATTGCTAGTCAGTCTCGGCGTTTTTAATAGCGCACTGATGAATGATGCCGTCTACAAATTCAAGCGATATGAAGATGCCAGCCTATCTTACATCGGCATAAACAAACATGAAGGTGAAGACATTGGACTCTATGATACGGTTTTGAGTCGTGATGATTATCGCGAGACTTTTGAGAATGTGGTGAGACGAGGATAAATTATTAAATGAAAACCCTCCTTCAATTCATTGACTCTCTCAAAGAAATCCCTACCACAGCCGCTTGGTATTTAAGTGATCTCGGCGAGGCACGTGGTAAGCAAGAGCTTTACACTCGTCAGTCACAACAAAAATTAAATGTTTTAAGACAACATGCCTTGATTGAAAGTGCCGTGTCATCGAACCGTATTGAGGGGGTGACCGTTGAGCAAAATCGCGTGAAAGCCGTGATCCTTGGTCGCTCTGCTTTGCACGATAGAAATGAAGAAGAAGTGCGTGGTTATCGTAACGCGCTCAAATGGATTCACGAAAAGAAACCACCGATTACAGAAGAAACAATTTTAGAGCTCCATAGTCTCGCCAGAGGAAAAATCGGCGATACTGGTGAATACAAGAAAAAAGACAGCGACATCATTGAACGCTATGCCGACGGCACTTACAGCGTTCGATTCAAAACTGTTCCAGCCAGCGAAACCCCAAAACAAATGGAACAGCTTATTTTGAATTGGAAGGAGATCACCACAAGCACCCAGATTCATCGCCTCATTTGCTTGGCGGCATTCAATCTTGATTTTCTGTGCATTCATCCTTTTCGTGATGGCAATGGTCGCGCCTCAAGACTTCTCTTACTTCTGCAACTCTATCATTTGGGATACGAAGTCGGTCGCTACATCAGTTTAGAAAGACTCATCGAAGAAAACAAAGAGCGCTATTACGAAACATTGAAACTCAGCTCCGTTGGTTGGCACGAAGGCAAGCATGATCCTTGGCATTACATTCACTTTATTCTTTTTATTTTGAAGGAAGCCTACAAAGAATTTGAAGAACGCGCAGGCAACACAAAAGAACCCAAGGGTGCCAAAACCGAGATCATTGAAGCCGCAATAAGATCTATGAAATTTGGCTTCACTTTTGCTGAATTAGAGCGCTCGTGCCCTACTGTGAGTCGAGATATGATCCGTCGTGTTTTACAAAACATGAAGAAAACCAATAAGATTGAATGCATGGGCCGTGGCCCTGGCACCGTTTGGAAGAAAAAGGGGTAATACCCTTAAATAAGGGTAATAAAGAGGGTAATGTTGAAATGACACTGAGGGAAAATAAAATCATTCATGACTGCACTCATAACTCCTTTCAGGGGGAGTTGTGACAACCAAGAGTAAACCTGAGTTTTATTACAAATACATGTCGCTATGTGGTGCTGCTAGCACTTTAATGCGCAAAGCCCTCAAATGGGATTGCCCACTCAATTTCAACGACCCTTTTGATTTGCGACAAGAATTTAGCTTTAGCTTTTCTGAAGATGATTTTTTCGAACACTATAAAAATAGGTCAATCCAACAGCTAAGAAATAATGAGCCTGTTAGAAAAAATGCAGACCGAATCACATGCATGCGAGCTTTGAATCGATTTGTTACAGATGATGAAAACGAAGCGTTTTGGTCTTCTAAAAGACGGAATGTGATCAATACTCATTTAGAAATGTTAACCACATTTAAAATGTCATGGTTTGAGCAAGTTAAAAAGTATCGCGTGTTGTGCTTGTCTGAAGAAGAAAACCATCCCCTGATGTGGGCACATTATGGTGATATGCATAGAGGTGCCGTCATAAAACTAAAATCTAACTATGGCGAAAATTCACATTTTATTGATGCCAAGCCAGTTACTTACTCAAAAGATTTACCGCATATAGCATCTCTTCAGGAATGGATTGATCAGTGTATAGGTGCTGGTGAAGAGCTTGATGACAAAGCCATTTTTCATAGAATTGTTTATACAAAGAGTGAACATTGGCATTACGAAAATGAATGGCGTTGCATCGTACCAGAGGAGCAAGATTTATTGCTCGGTCAGGTACAAGTTTATAATATCCATCCCGAAGAAATTGATTCTGTGATTTTTGGATGCCGGTCGAATCCACATGAGACTGACATCATAAAAAAATACTGTGCTTTTGAATTACCGCACATCAAATTTTTCAAAGCTGAAATGTCTAAAGATGAATATCGGTTAACGTCCAGGAGGTTGGATTGAAACCTTTTATTACCGCACGGATTTCTTCAACTACGCCAAATGTGCCCATTGTGCCTTTTTTTTTGGGGAGAGTCGTGATGTGCATCTTCGATTTTTCAATCAAAGAATTTCTTCTAGATAAGACCATCTTGAATATGTTGAGCATACTCATGTCAGGGGCTGGTATTTTTTCAGTCTTGTCTCAATTTTATATTCCAAAAGAACCGATGGAATTGCACATGACTTTTTATAATGCAAATCCATTTGCCATCAAACACAGTCATCAAATGGGTGTGAAAAATCTTACAGACAACCTCTTTATTGGCATGGCAACTCTGGGGCTACTGATTCAAATCCCATTGACTATCTATGAAGATGATTTTCGTAAATCAGGCCTCAGCAAAAACCAATACTGGTTGGTTTTTATTTTAATCGCATTGGTGATTTCTTTCCTGGTTATGTCCGCGGCTGCATTTGCAAAACGGCGCGCGAAGAAAAAATGGCTACCCGAAATTGTTCAATCTCAATCAGCCGCCTTTGAACAAGCAAAGGATATTTTATCTCATGACGGATGGAGAACGGATCAGTTGAATATCAAAGACACGATTGCTGATCCTGAAAAATATCGATCAATCAATTTTGACACGGCAGAAAAGCTCGTTACGCAGATTGAAAAACTGCTAGAAGTGCCCGATTCAAAAAGTGGCTTGCCCAATCGCCTTGAAAAACTAAAACCATATTTTGAAAAGGCCACTTCATGAAAGCCAATATGATTATAAAAAAGGTTTCTCCGCATCAGTCTCTCCATGAATTCGTAATCTTCGCAGAACATCAGGTGCCAAATTTGATTCACAATATCAAAATTTTAAGAGAACAAGTACCGTTTGACCTGAAAAATCCGGTGTTATCATTTTTACTGAATCGTTGTTGTAATCAAGTTCTTGAAGAGCTTGTTTTAAGAATCCATGAGGGTTGGGAAATATTAAATGACGAGCTGCAAAAACTGAAACTACCAATCCTCCCGCTTGATGATGATGATTATAAAGATCTCGATACGTTAAGAAATAAATTAATTGCTCATCGTGTTCGAACCGGACTTTATGCAAAGGATAATTTTACTGAGTGGTATTCCAAAAAATACGGCTCACATGAAAAGGTTTTTGAACTGATATCCCGGATCACAGAGAAAATGACTGGAAAAATATTTTTCCTAGAGGAGAAAGAATTACTTGATAGCAGTCACGCCTCAGTACGAATCGATGCCAAAATAAAAAGTGACGATATTGGCAAGCTCCTGAGTGCACTTAAGGAGGCGAAAATATATTAATGCACCTCAACTGCACTCAAAAACTCCTCAAAGCCCTCGCACTCCCAAAAGAACAACTCACACCACCAGCATCAGAAAAATTACACAGCTGGCATGCCCATATCGTAACGATCGCCAGATCAAAAACGATCATCGCTGTAAATGATCGAAATTTATTTGCCATCATCATTCCTGAAATCAGAAAAGAGCGATTAAAAAATCTATCGAGTGAGTTTTATCTGGCCTTGTCTGCCGCACTCAAAAGTGAAAGATTCGAACAGTCTCAGATAGACATGCTTTTTGGTGAAGACATTTTATTTTCAAAATCCCATGATCGAAAGGTCATTGGCATCATCAATCAGATCGTGAAAGACATAAAATACCGAATAGAGCAAACCGGTGGCTGGAACTCAGTGGATATTCTTGGACTCACAAAATCTATCAATCGCACCCCTTGGCTTGCCATGAGCAAGAAACCCATATTTCCAATTGAACAGATGAACCACGATCTAAAAAAGCTGCTTCACTAATCAGGCTTTCCGGCTCCAAATCCACCCTCACTTTCTCCTCATCCCGTATACATCCCATGAACCCTCGCTCATAACGCAGGGTTAGGCATCATCCATGCCGGTTCATATGACTTGCTACACGAGCCATAGAATCCCATCATGAATGGTTGAAAAGCCGCACGCACACAAAAATGTAATGAAAGGACAAAATCATGAACGCCATCATTCTCGCCCGCGTTTCCACCAAAGAACAAGAAGAAGGTCACAGCATCGATGCACAAGTTTCGCGTTTGCAGGAATATTGCCAACGCAAGCGACTCAATGTGCTCAAAACCTGCCGCGTGATTGAATCATCGACTCAAGGCGAGCGCAAAGAATTCCAGCAAGTCATCAATTTTGCCAAAGCGCAAAAAGAAACTGTGGCCATTGTCATCGATGCGGTGGATCGCTTTCAACGGCGCTTTAAAGAAACGGTGGATTTAGATAGCCAACTTCGCTCAGGAAAAATTGAGCTCCATTTCAACCGCGAAAATCTCATCATCAACCGCGACTCCACCGGCACGCAGCATCTCATGTGGAATATGTCAGTGCTCATGTCCAATTCCTACATTTTGAATTTGAGCGACAACGTGAAGCGCAGTCTCAATCACAAGATCAAAAATGGCGAATGGATTGGTAAGGCGCCACTGGGTTACAAAAACGAGCCTGATCCCGTTACAGGTAAAAGAAAAATCGTTCTCGATGCTGAAAAATCATTTTTGGTACGGCGCGTGTTTGAAGAATACGGCATCGGTGGCAAGTCGATTCGCGAAGTAGCGGCTCTTGCTAAAAAATGGGGCCTCACCGGTTACAAAGGGCGCACGCTCACAGCGAGCCTTGTCCATGTGCTCATTCAAAACCCATTTTACTACGGTGCCATGCGTATCAAAGAGCAAATCTATCCGGCGATTCATGAACCGATCATCACCAAGGAACTTTTTGATCGCTGTGAGTCGATCCGCTTGGGTTGGAAAAAGAAACCGTTTATTCAATCAAGCAAACCATTCGTTTTTCGCGGACTCATCAAATGCGCTCATTGCGGCTGCGCCATCTGCAGCGATCTCAAAAAAGGCAAATACGTTTATCTGTTTTGCACCCAATCGCGTGGACCGTGCACGGGCACACGTATCCGTGAAGAACACTTAGTGGAGCAGGTTCGCAACGTCTTCAAAGACCTCACCATCCCAGAACCCACACTCAATGCCATCAAAGATCACCTGAACAAAACTGCCAAAGCCAAAATGCAATTTCACGAAGACGCCATCCAGCGAGTGCAACGGGATTACAATCAAATGCAAAAGAAACTCGACGCGCTTTTGGATATGCGGCTCGACGGGAGTATTACACGGGATGAGTACGACAAAAAGTGCACGGAACTTAAAGAAAAGCAGTACGAGCTCGGTCACCAACTTTCGGCCCATACGCAGGCGGACGAAAGCTTCAATTTTACTATTTCAGCCTTGTTGGACTTGGCTTCGCGGGCCTTTGAGTTATTCGAGAGTTCGAAAGTGGAGCAAAAGCGTCAACTCATCAATCTGACACTTTCGAACTTGCGTTTAAATGGCGCAACTCTTGAATATGAAAAGAAGAAGCCGTTCTCCCTGTTCGGAAAAACGGCTTCTTGTCTGGATATGCTCCGGGGGTGGGATTCGAACCCACGACCAAGTGATTAACAGTCACCTACTCTGCCGCTGAGCTACCCCGGAATATGTTCTGCCTCATCGCAAAACGAGGCGGCACGCTAACCTCACATTTGAAAACTGTCAAAATATTCGAATACGCTTCCTCATACTTTCTGTCCCTTGACTTACACCTTCAACATGCACATCCTTCTCGCTCACAGGAGAGATGCTTATGTCTTGGCTCAAGCGTATCGGACTTTTCATGGTTCTCAACATCATCGTTGTCGTTAGTATTTCGGCCATATTGAATGTGCTGGGCGTACAACCTTATTTGAACAGCCAAGGCTTGGACTACCGTTCCTTGATGATCTTTTGCCTTGTTTGGGGCATGGCAGGCTCCCTCATCTCTCTTGCTCTCTCACGTCAAATGGCCAAATGGACAATGGGCGTCCAGGTGATCGACCCAAACACGTCCACACCTGGAGAGCGCTGGCTCTTAGATCTCGTTTCCCGACTGTCTCAAACAGCAGGCCTCACAACAACGCCGGAAGTGGGCGTGTACTCCTCCCCTGAAGTGAATGCCTTTGCGACCGGACCGACGCGTTCCCGCTCCCTCGTCGCCGTTTCTTCAGGACTCATGCAGAAAATGAACAAAGAAGAAATCGAAGGTGTCTTGGGACATGAGATCGCTCATATCGCTAATGGCGATATGGTCACGATGACATTGCTTCAGGGTGTGGTGAATGCCTTCGTCATGTTTCTGGCGCGCGTCGCGGCCTTCGTGGTGGCGCAAGCCCTGCGGAACCGTGACGATCGTGAAGGCGGGATGTCTCGTGGCATGTACTTTTTGATGCAATTTGTTTTTGAAATCGTCTTTATGATCGCGGGATCGATGATTGTCGCTTGGTTTTCGCGCTATCGCGAATTTCGGGCGGACGCCGGTGGAGCTGCGGTCGCTGGACGTCACAAAATGATCCGAGCCCTCAAAGCCCTTCAAAATGTTTCTGCGATCGCCGATCCAAGATCGACACATGCTGCAGTGAAAGCTTTAAAAATTTCTAATCGGCGGGGACGTTTCGGTATTCTATTTTCCACTCATCCGCCTTTGGAAGATAGGATTCAAAGGCTCGAAGCAGCGACTTCATTTTGACCTTCGATAATCTTCGGCCAATTCCAGATAATGATCGCAACCAAGAGAAGCTCTTTGGGCCATCGGTTCGGTTACGGCACCACGAAGCTTCGCAGGAACGCCGGCCATAATGACATTCGAAGGAACAACTTCTCCTTCTCTGACCAATGCCCCGGCGGCGATAACCGACCCTTTTCCGATTTTCGCGTAGCTTAAGACGATCGAACCCATTCCGATCAGGCATTCGTCTTCGATGACACATCCATGCACGATGGCATTGTGTCCGATCGTCACGCGCCGTCCGATCAACGTAGGACCGTCCAGCGTCTCCGCATGCACGATCGTACCGTCCTGGATATTCGTCTCTGCTCCAACGACGATGCGGTTCGTATCGCCACGCAACACACAATGATACCAAATGTTCACTCGCGGCCCGATCTCGACGTCACCGATGATCACGGCATTTTCGGCGATAAAAGCAGTCGGGTCGATTTTAGGAGTCTTGTCTTTGTAAGTTTTCAGCAACACAGAATCAGCGTATCAGAGAACAACCACCAGAGCTACCCGCAGATGCGGAGCCTCCTCCACCGCCATTGTCACCGGAACCAACAGCGGGCTCATCGTCATCGGTGATTGTTAAAGTAGCTGTGGTCGAGGAGCCGAGCGTCACACCTGCGGAAGGATTGCTCAGGGTCAGGGTCAGAGTCTCATCGGCCTCGTCTTCTGTGTCATTGACGACTTGTATTTCAACGGTTTTAGACGTTTCTCCATCGGCAAAAACAAGAGTTTGGGATAGAGCCGAGTAATCGCTTCCCGCAAGAGCAGAGCCATCAGCAGTCGAGAGATCGACAGTCACTTCTCCGAAACTACCGCACTCACGTTGTACAGTCACTTGGATCACGCCCGATGTTTCGGCACCTGTGGCTGTATCTGAAGACAGAGAGATCATTCCCAAATCTTCGTTTCTCTCCGCAGCAAAAGCTGCTGAAAACTCAGAGGTGTACTGTGCGTTTGATATTGGCGGCATTGCCACCCTTGTAGCCGTTGCTGTCATCACTTCCCCTAAAGCAATAGCAGGCGAAGCCACAGGCAGCGAAAATGACGCCAGTCCGTTCGTATCTGTGGTCACATTCACAGTTCCTAAAAACACTTCGCCCTCTCCAAACCCTAAAGGATCTGCGGAAGTACTTTTGAAAATTTCTATATCGTAGGCCAAAGCAAGAGGAGCAGTTTCAAGCACTCCTTGAATGACAGCATCACCACAACCATTGGTGACTGCCGACGTAATCACGGGATAGTTTTGATCGTCTTGATCTGCATCTGAAGGATCATTAAGAGTGACATCATCTGCATTAATATCGATCCCGAGACCGCCATTGCTATAAATTAAATTTTGAGTCGCAATAATAGTCGACGTGCTATCTGCTTCAATACCATCGCCTTCATTCAGAGCGATCACATTACGGCTAACAAAGGTATCGCCGCAGAAGTTACAGCTAACACCCGCCCCTTGATTGCCTATGATGTAGTTTCTACCAGACAAATCTGCGCCTCCCACTTCATTAAATGCCGAAGTGAGAGTGATTCCATTACCTTGGTTGGGCAAAATATTATCGTTGAGGTCGACACCAATACGATTGGCTAAAAAATAATTCTCTTCAGAATCAACACTAGAAATAAGAATTCCATCTCCAGCATTACCAGAAATAACATTACCAAGTCCCTCTGCCGTATTTCCAATGTAGTTAAGATTGCTTGTAAATGCGATTTCAATACCTGCAGTCGTATTCGGTAAGGCCACTGTTCCAGAACGGTCGACCCCTATAAAGTTCGCATAGACGTGGTTATTATCACCACCGGTGAATCTAATCCCAACTTGATTCCCAGAAATAACATTTCCTTGCAAATCTGTTCCATCGTAACCACCAATAACATTACCCGCACCACCAACGCGAATACCTTCAGCATTTCCTGCAGCAGCAGTGCCATCACTATCAGTGCCAATATAACAACCAAACACTGAGCTGCTAAAACCAAACATGAAAATCCCTGACTCCGAAAAGTTTTGGATGACGAACCCTCTCAGAAGAGCACCTGAACCCAGTTGAAAGCCACGAGCCAAAGAATTTTGCCCATCAAGAACGATCAACGGCTTTCCTGTAAAACCAGGCTGAGTTTCACCGCGAATGCTGATAGTGGTGGCCACGGGAAGTAATGTTGCAAGAGAGATAACAAACGGAGCTGGGCCTGTCAGATTAAACTGAATCTCATCACCTGCATTTCCCTCTTCCAGAGCCGCACGCAAGGTACAGACAGCCGTAGAGGTGGCACAAATATCGTCGCCAATATTTGCATCGGACTCATCCCCTGTATCATTGACAGTAAGGACCGCCGCCGAGAGCGTCAGTGGGAAGAGAAAAGCCATCAAAAGGCTTAAAAAAAGTTTTCTGAAATTCATACGTACCTCCGCTATTGAAAATGTTCTTTTATGAGACAGACGCCCGCTCTAGAACGGTTCTTTTGTCACTTCAATAGCTAATTGAATTTTAAAGCATATTTTTGCAATTGACAATTATTTGCATTTAGAAATAACGAAGGGGCTCAGGTCTATCCAAGGGAGATTCTTTATGAAAAAAATCATCGTTTGCGCTTTGCTATTGGCCGCCGGATGCGATTCCGCTCCTTCGGCCAACGATTCGGGTTCAGGCACGGCGGCCTTGTCGCTTGAGCTGGAAGAGCTGTCGCCGGGAGAAAACTACATTTCCGGAGACGGCGTCCTGTTGAATTTTTCGACCTTCGCCCTCGCCTTTCAAGGGATCTCCCTCGGCGGTGAAAACGTGACGGCCGATTTTACGGCGGATTTTTTCGACGAAGAAGCCGTCGACGTGGTGGAGATCGAAGACGTCCCCACGGGAGAATACGAAGAGGTGCGGCTCACGTTGGGCACGGCGGCCGGACTTTCGGGGGCGGCGGTGTTGGCCGTCAAGCGGGCGGCGACCGGCGACGGCGTCACTTCGAGCCTCAATGGGCTATCGGCCCTGATCGTGGGCCAAGGCATCAACGGCAGCGCCACGTGCGATGTGCGCGTGGAATTGATCTCCAGCGGCGTCTTGAACGTCCCGGGAGAGGAAGCATCCCATGTGGCGGTGGAAGCGGGCGAGGAAGCAGAAATCCTGGTCGTCGCATATCCCAACAAAGTGTTTGAAGGTGTTTCCCTTTCGCCGCTCTGTGTGGACGGAGCCGATGTGGTTATTTCGGAAACTTTGCACCCTTCCCATGCGGCCGCGATCCTGGACAATCTCATCAGTAACGATACTTTCGCCTTAGGCAGCACCGAAGGACACACCCACAGTCATTAAGGAAACTTTATGAAAAGACTTCTTCTCGCACTTCTGCTTCTTTTTTCTTTTTCCCGTCCTTCGGAGGCGGAAGAGGCCGCCCAAGAGCCCTCCACGCGCGCGCTTGGACCTTTCCGGTATTCCGCGCCGCGATCAGGCGTTGCGAACCTACTACCGGATATCAGTCTGATTGGAAGCTTCGTGGGCGGATGGTTTTCCACCGAGCCTTCCGGCGGAACCGGCCACGACCCGGCACGCACCGGCTTCACACTGCAGGAGATCGAGGTGGCGTTTCAGTCGGTGATCGATCCTTATTTCCGCGGCGATGTGTTTCTGTCTTTTCATGAAGAGGGCGTCGAGCTGGAAGAGGGTTACTTCACGACGCTTGGATTCGTGAAGGGTCTGCAAATCCGGGGCGGAAAAATGTTTCTGCCGGTCGGCCGCCAAAATCAAAAACATCTGCATGCTTGGGATTTCGCCGACAACATGCTGGTGACGAAGTATCTCCTGGGCCCCGAGTCTTTGAGCGAATTAGGTGTGGAAGTCTCTTATCTGCTGCCCACACCTTTTTTTCTGCAGGTCCAAGGCAGTTTTTCAAACGGCGACAACGACACGAGCTTCGGCGGCGGCCGCGTGGAAGATTTTCTGTACCAGGGCCGCGTCTCGACGAGCTTCGATTTGGGGCGCGACGTGACTTTGCTTGCGGGCGGCTCCGCCGCTTTCGGCTTCAACGACACCGGTCCCGGGAATTCCACTTTGATCTACGGAGGCGATGCCCTGATCAAATGGAAGCCCAGTTCCTACCGCAGCCTTTCTTGGCAATCCGAATATTTGGTTCGCAACTTCGAACTCCCCGGCAGTCATCAACACGACGGCGGGCTCTACACCTCCGTCGATTATCAATTCGCGAAACGCTGGCACGCGGCGCTTCGCTACGATCAGATGGGATTGCCGGAAGGTTTGATCCTGAAAGAATACCGCATCACCCCGGCCATGACTTTCTCCCCGACCGAATTCAGCCGGCTTCGCTTGCAGTACGAATACGATAAGGTGCGCACGAACGATCCGGTGCATGCGGTCTTTCTCCAAATGCAATTCAACATGGGACCTCATGGCGCGCATGCGTTTTAAGCCCTCACCCCAACCCTCTCCCCCGATGGGAGAGAGGGAGAAAGAAAGCTTATGAAAAAATTATTTTTATTTTTATTTCTAATTTTTCCCGCGGCCGCCTCCGCGAAAATCAATATCGTCGCGACGCTGCCGGTCTTCGCCTCGCTCGCACGCGAAGTCGGGGGGGACCGCGTTGACGTCACGAGTCTCGCGCGGGGCAACCAAGATCCGCATTTCCTCGACGCCAAGCCGACCTTCGTCGTCGCCTTAAGCCATGCGGATGTCCTGCTTCACGGCGGACTCGACCTGGAAGTCGGATGGCTGCCCGTGTTGATCGCGCAGGCGCGCAATTCCAAAATTCTTCCTCACTCCCCGGGCAACGTCGATCTCTCGCAAGGTCTGGAAATTTTGGAAATCCCCGAAGGACGCGTCGACCGCTCGATGGGCGACGTGCATCCCGCGGGCAACCCCCACACTTGGCTTCATCCGCGGAACGCGAAAATTATGGCAGCGGCCATCGCCGAACGCCTCGCGACGATCGATCCCGCCGGAAAATCCGATTATGCGGCGCGGGCAAAGGATTTCCTGTCACGCTTGGATAAAAAAATCGTTTCCTGGGAAGATCAAGCGGCCGGACTGCGCGGCATGAAAGTGATTACCTATCATAAAAGTTTCACTTACTTCACGCACTGGCTGGGTCTCGAAGTCATGGATTATATCGAACCCAAACCCGGCATCCCGCCCAGCTCCCGCCACGTCGATCACTTGCTCGACAAGATCCCGGGCCTGGGTGTTTCTCTCCTCTTAGTGGAAAGTTTCTACCCTAAAAAAGTCCCGGAATATATTTCCCAAAAAACCGGCGTCCCGTTTCAAATTCTCCCCACCGACACGGACGAGTTCGGGATCCGGTCCTACACGGAACTTATCGATTTTCTAATTGCCCGTCTGTATACCGTTAAAAGATGACCTCTCTCCTAACACTGAACCGCCTCGAGATCGGCTATCCCGGCCTCCTCCTCTCGTCTCCATTGACCGCCGAGATTCCGGAGAACGTGCGCATCGGCGTGGTCGGAGCCAACGGCAGCGGCAAAAGCACGCTCATCAAGACTTTGGTGGGACTTAAAAAACCACGGGGCGGATCGTACTCATGGAAGGCCGGCACGACCTTCGGTTATGTTCCGCAGGAAAACCGCTTGGATCCGTTGTTTCCCTTGAATGTCGAGGATCTCCTGAAAATGGGCGCCGCGGACTTGCCCCTTTTAGGCATGCCGGAAATGGTGGCCGCGGAAATTTCTGAAGTTTTGGAAGAAATGGAAATGACGGCTTTACGCGGGACCTTGGTCCGGGATCTTTCGGGAGGCATGCGCCAACGGGCGCTCATCGCGCGCGCTTTGATGGGAAGACCAGCGGTCTTGGTATTGGACGAAGCCTATAATTTTCTGGACCACGCCTTCCGCCCCAAACTCCGCGCTATTTTCGAACGCCGTCGCGAGACTTCGGGTTTTTCGCTCCTGATCGTCGAGCATGATTTGAATCTACTCTTCCGGCAATTGGACGAACGCACGGACTGGGCGATTCTTTTGGGGCGGGAAAAAACCTTGATCGGACGCTTGCCGGAGATCGTGACGGAAAAGTCCTTAAGCGCTGTGTACGGCACGGAAGTTCATCTGCATAAGGAGAACGGTGAAACTCAAGCTCATATACTATAGCCTTTTAACGATCGTTCTCGCGGGGCTTGGCGTGTTGTTGCGCCCGTCCGAAGCGGCGCATTTTTTGGAGGATTGGGTCCTCTGGTACGAGCCCGTGCTGGCGGGTTTGATCTGCGGACTGCTCTCGGCCCTCCTCGGTGTCTACATGCTGATGAACCGCATCGTGTTCATCAGTCTCGCGATTTCCCAGGGCGCGGGTGTCGGGATTTTTGCGGCTTATGCGTTCGCGGGTCTGGCGGGCGTCTCTTTGGGGGATTCCCCGTGGGCCCTGGGAGCCGGATTCTCGGCGGCCATGCTCACCGCCGCGCTTTTCTCCCTGGGACGGAAATCCCGGCACGCAACCGATGAAAGCCTGATCGGACTGATCTACGCGGGCGCTTCGGGCCTGATCTTACTGATCGGCGACCGCATCAGCGAAGGCCGGCACGACATCGACAATCTCCTGTTCGGCAATGCGGTCGCGGTGACGGGCGGACAACTTTCGATTTTGGCGGCGGTCGCACTCCTCGTGGGCGCGATTCATTTTATTTTCCGGCGAAAACTTCTCTATGTTTCCGCCGATCCTTCCTTTCTCGCGACGCGCGGCGTGGCCGTACGGCGGTGGCGCCTTCTGCTTTTTTCCACGCTGACGTTGGGGATCACGATCGCTCTGCGGACCTTGGGCGTGCTGCCGACGTTCGCATTGATGGTGATTCCTCCGTGGCTCGCGCTCCGAGCGTCCCTGGGACTTCGGGAAACATTCGCGCTTTCCTTGTTTCTGGGGATCGTCATCCCGCCGATGGGCTATTTCGCATCGTTTCTTTTCGCGCTGCCGACCGGCGCTGCGATGATCGGGATGGGGATTCTTTACGCTCTGAGCGGGATTTTTCTGGAAAGCGTTCTGCGGATTCTTTCCAAACCTTCGCGGATGTTTTCGACCGAAGTCGCATAAGAAAAACGCACGAAACCTTCTCCCGCCGACCCGAAATCAATGCCGGGCGTGACACCGACGTCGGTGGCGCGCAGGAGATCCATCGCGAATTTATAGGAATCCTTGGTAATTTTTTTCGCGTTCGCGAACACGTAAAAAGCCCCCGTCGGTTCGACCGCGACGGTAAATCCTAGGTCGCGCACGCCTTGGAGCATGACACGCCGTCTCTCGTCGAAGATCGAGCGGATTTTTTCCAGCTCCGGCAATCCTTCGCGCAAGGCCACGACTCCGGCCTTTTGAACGAAGGGATTCGCGGAGATGTAGAAATTTTGATGCAGCGTCTTAAGCGTCGGAATGAAAGACTTCGGAGCGATCACGTACCCCAAGCGGTATCCCGTCATCGCGAACGACTTCGAAAATCCGTTCAAGACGAACGCGCGGTCGGTGAATTCCAGGATCGAACGCTCGCGGCCTTCCCCCGTTTCATAGACCAATTCGTGGTAAATCTCGTCCGAGACGATCCATCGGTTTTTTCCCGCGAGATCCGCGATTTCCGCCATGGTCTTAGGCGGCGTGACGGTGCCGGACGGATTCGCCGGAGAATTCAGGAAAATCGCACGTGTTTTCGGAGTGATTTTTTTACGGACGTCTTTAGGCCGGTATTGAAATCCATCCTCTTCAAAAGCACGCACGTAGTTCGGCTTCCCCCGCAAAAAAGAAATGAACGACGGATAGCAGGGATAATGCGGATTCGGCAGAATCACGTCGTCGCCGGGGTTCAAGATCGCGGAAAATGTGAGCAGTAGAGCCGGAGACGTCCCTCCCGTCACCAGGACCTGATCCGGATCGACCGTCACCCGATACTTTTTCCGATAATAATTCGCGATCTCTTCACGCAATTCCGGCAGCCCTTGGCTCGGGGAATATTTAATGAAATCCTGGTCGAGCGCCTCCATGCAGGCCCGTTTCACGCAGGCAGGCGGCGACAGATCCGGCTCTCCCAAGGAAAAAGAAATCACCGGCCGCCCTTGCGCGCGGCGTCTCTCCAGCTCTTCCATGATATCCATGGCGAGGAAGGATTTGATTTTTCCGATGTGTTTGGGGACCATGCGTGACAGTGCGTTTATGAATCTAAAGACATAAGCTTAAATTCTTTTATCTTTTTAATCTCCTCAAAATCGCGTCGATTGCAAGTGATCACGACCGCCCCGATAGACCGAGCCGAAAGAGCGATCAGCACGTCGAAATGAAGATCCCTTACTTTATCCGCAGAATAACCCTTCTGGCGCGAAAGTTTTGCGAGAATGCTTCCGGATTCGAGCCATACGGACTCTGAAGGCGTCACAATCGGGAAATGATGAGCCAACTCATCGATCGCGGATCGCTCGTGGGCTTCCCGGCACCCACGATAAAGCTCGGATAAAACCACGGCAGAGTTCCGTATCAAAAACGCCCCGGACTGCAGCTCGCGTTTGAACGAACCTTTTCGAAAATGCTCCAAATAGACCGAAGTATCGACGACCGCCAAACTCACGAGAGTCCTTCGAATTTAAATTTTCCGCCTGTCTTCTCGATGTATCGACGAAATTTTTCTTTTTCCGCGACTTCTTGCAGGGCCTTTTCGACGGCTTCGGTGCGGTCTTTTGCGCCCAATAATTTTTTGACGACGTCCACTAGGCGTAGGTTCAGCCTCATAGAGACCATTTTTTTCGAACCCGTTATGTTTTCGGCGACGCTCATACGACTCTCCAAATGTACATACATATTAATGTCATCGTATATACGTGTCAATGACCGATTCGATCATCTTCTTGACGGCAAAAAATCCATGACTATCTTCTGCGGCCACTTATGCCCATTTACGAATACACCTGCACGAAGTGCCGCCAAGGCTTGGAAGCGATCCAGAAATTCAGCGATCCGCCGCTGACCCAATGCCCGCGCTGCGGCGGCCGTCTCGAAAAACAAATGTCCGCGTCGGCTTTCCACCTCAAAGGCAGCGGCTGGTATAAAGACGGTTACGCGTCGACCAAATCCGAAAGCGAAAAACCGGAAGAAACGAAAAAAGAAGACGGGAAAGACACTCCCAAAGACAAAGCAGATAAAAAAGAAACGTCCACCAAAGAAGATCCTAAAAAAGAACCGGCGCAAGCCGGCGCTAAGGCGTTAAA
>JBPOJN010000048.1:0-36494 GCA_052033505.1 Myxococcota bacterium
AGAAAGCCCGACCGGCATCTTCGCCTCCGCGTGTTCATGCACTTGCGGCAGCAGGTCCGACAGCGACATATGGAGGAAAACGCCCGCCGAAAAGGCCAGGGCGATCCCGGGAAACGCGGTCGCGCCGTCGCCCACGAAGAAAAGCGAGAGAGACGCGCCCAGGGGGATGGTCACGATCATGAGGAGGTTGAAGAAGAAAATCTTGCCGCGATTCATGCGCGACTCATGCATCAGGATCGTGGTCAGCGAAAAAGACTCGGGCAGCTTGTGAAAAAAAATAGTCAAGAAGAGCACTAACCCCAATCCCGACAAACCACCGAGCCGCCCCATGCCTCCGTGCGCGTGCTGGGCTACCTGATCGATCAACAGGCCGGAGCCCAAGGCCACGCCGTCGGTGATCGCGTGCGCCGTCATCCCGACGAAGGCCGAAGGACCGATCGAATGCACGTCGCATTCAAACGCTTCGCAGATGTGCATCGTGACGAACTTGTCCAAAAGATAGAGGAATAAAAACCCGGCGAGCACGTACAGAGCCGCCCCTGACTCCGCGCCACCCAAAATCTCGAAAGCCGTCGGCAGCAAATGGATCAACGTCACCGCAAGCATCATGCCGGCGGAAAACGCGAGCAAGATGTGGAGCTGGCGGCGCGACCACGAAAAAAACAGTGGGATCAATCCGCCGATCATGACCGACACGCCGATCATTCCAGAATAAAGCGCTATGTCGCGGAAAAAATCGGTCATAAGTCGGTTTTATTTCGAGTTTTTGAAATCAATCTTAAGATCATGGATTTTCTTATGTAACGTATTGCGATTGATGCCAAGCATCTTCGCCGCCTTGATCTGGTTCCCGGACGTTTTCGCGAGCACGAGTTCGATCAAGGGTTTTTCCACGCGCCGCACGACGTTCTCGTGCAGATCGTCCACTTCGTAACCTTCCCATTTCGCCAAGAAAATTTCGAGTTTGCGCCGTACGATGTCTTCAAGCGCGATCTCGTCGGCGTCGACCGCGTTCGCCCCATCCAAGCTGTCGACCAAGAAAGGCAACACGACCTCGGGCCCGATCGTGGGACCCGGCGATAAAACGATCGCGCGCTTGACCACGTTCTCCAACTCACGCACGTTCCCGGGCCATGCGTATTGTTTCAGCGCTTTTAAGACCTGAGGCGAAAAACGCTTCGCGGGCGTCTCCATCTCCTTGCAGAACTTCTCCGAAAAATACCGCGCGATCAGGGCGATATCTTCCTTACGCACCCGGAGCGGCGGCACTTCGATGGGAACGACGTTCAAACGGTAATAAAGATCTTCGCGGAATTTCTTTTCTTTGACGAGCTTGGCCAGGTTCTGGTTCGTCGCGGTGATCACGCGCGCCTGTACGGGGATCGTCTCCGAACTCCCGAGGCGCTGAATTTCCCGCTCCTGCAAGACGCGCAGGATTTTGACCTGAAGATTCAACGGCATTTCGCCGATCTCGTCCAAAAAGATCGTCCCGCCCCCGGCTTTCTGGAAATAACCGATCCGGTCCTCGTGCGAACCCGTATAGGCCCCACGCACGGACCCGAAGAGCTCGCTCTCCAGAAGTTCTTTCGGGATCGCGGCCACATTCACGGCCACGAAAGGCTGCGTCGCGCGCGCGCTTTCGTAGTGGATCGAACGCGCGATAAGTTCTTTTCCCGTGCCCGACTCGCCGTGCACCAAGACCGTGGCGTCGCGGGCGGCGAGCTTCCCGATCATTTTATAAATCTCGCGGATCGGGCGGCTTTCGCCCACGATCGCGTGCGGTCCGGTCTGGAATTCTTTCACTTCCTGGCGCAATTGCTCGACTTCGGCTTCCAGGTTTCTTTCTTTCAAAGCGCGCTGGACCACGATCTCCAGTTCGTCGATATCAAAAGGCTTCGCGACGTAGTCGAAAGCTCCTTTTTTCATCGCGTCAACGGCGTTCTTCATCGTGTCCTGCGCCGTCATCATAATGACCGGCGGCGGGTTTTCGCGTTTGCGGACTTTTTCCAGGAGCTTGAACCCGTCCAAGCCCGGCATGCGTATATCGATCAGCAAGACATCATAAGAGGTCTTCTCCAGCCGCTCCAAGGCCTCTTTTCCGTCTTCCACGCAATCCACGCTGAAACCCCGCGATTTCAACGCGTTTCGTATGACTATGCGCAGGCTCTCTTCGTCGTCCGCGACCAGGATTTTTCCCGTCATAAAGCGCTCCTCAGTAAGATTTGAAATGAAGTCCCCTCGCCCACCGTGCTGGTTAGATGAATCGTGCCGCCGTGTTCGTTCACGATCCGCTGCGAGACGGCCAGGCCCAGGCCGTAGCCTTTTTCCTTCGTCGTGAAAAAAGGCGTGAATATTTTTTCGATCGTCTCCGGCGACATACCCGTGCCGTTGTCTTGGATGTCGACCGCGGCCATGTGCCACGGCCGGCCTTTTTCGCCCTTGATCTTGAAGTTCGTCATCATGCGCGTGCGGATTAGGATCTTTCCGCGATCCCCGCGCTTGGCGTCGCGCACCGCGTCCACGGCGTTCATGATGAAATTCAAAAGGACCTGCTTCAGTTGATCCGAGTTCCCCAAGACCGCCGGAAGGCTGGGATCGAACTCACGCACGACCTTGATCTTGTTTTTTTCGATGAACTCGCGCTCCAGCGTGAGGATCGAATGAATGAGCTCGTTTAAGTTCAAGGGTTCGGAGATCAGGTTCTGTGGTTTGGCAAACGTGAGCAGCTCGTTGATCAGGCGATCGACGCGTTCCGTCTCGCGGACGACGATCTGAAGGCACTCCTTCGAGTCTTCGGATAAAGTCTCGCGTAACAGCAGCTGCGCCGCGCCTTTGATGCCTCCGAGTGGATTTTTGATCTCGTGCGCGAGACCGGCGGCGATCGTTCCCATCATCGCCAAGCGGTCGGCCTTGCGGATTTCCTCTTCGAGTTTCTTGACCGGCGTCACGTCGCGCAAGACCAAGATCCAGCCGTCATGCCGTCCTTCGTCCGACAAAAGCGGCGTGATGGACAGATCCAGCGTCGCGTTTTCCCGCCCGCGATGGTGCCAAGGCATCTCGCGGAACGTCACGGGAATGCCTTTTCCGAAAGCGGCGTAGGCCTGGACAAAAAGATCGCTATTCGCCGGAAACGCGTCTTCAAGCACGTGGCCCACGCACGTTTCCGCCGACGCATCGGTAATAGTTTCCGCAGAAGGATTCATGCCGATGATGGTCAACGTCGGATCCACAATGATGAGCCCGTCACCGAAGGAGGAAAAAATCTCCTCCCACTTAGGCTTTACCTTCGGGATCTTCTTCGATTTTTTCTTGAAACCGATCTTGGAAAAAGTCTTTGCGATCGCCTTGGACACGCGCTCGGTTTGTCCCATAGTTTCTTCCGGTTCCGTCGACTTCCGGATCGATGCTTGTTTTTTAGGCAGTAACAGCGGAAGTCCGGGAGAGCAATGGGAAAGGTTTTTATGGAAATCGAAATTGACTCTAGAATAATAACTAGCTAATATTAGCTAATGATTGTCGTCAACATGCATGAAGCCAAATCGACTTTGTCCAAATTGGTCAAAGCCGTCGTCGAGGATGGCGAGATCGTTCGTATTGCACGCGATGGAAAACCCGTCGTTGAACTGCGGCCTTTACAAAGCGGCAAGAATCCTCTCGTCCTTAATCCCCGCTTAAAAGCCGTTATGTTGAAAGATCCGTCTCTCCCGACGGAACCGGAGGGTTGGTAGTGCCGTTATTGCTCGATACCTGCACTTTGTTTTGGTTGAGCTCGGAACCGAACGGTCTTTCGAAACAAGCCCGGAATGCGATCCAGGAAAATCCGAATGATTTATTCGTCTCCGCGATTTCGGCGCTCGAGTTCGCCATCAAGACAGCCAAGGGACACTTACGCCTGCCGCTGAAAGATGCCGTCACGTGGTTCCGGGAGGTATTGACTCATCACGGAATCTCCCAAGTCCCCGTCAATTTTCAGATCTCCGGTCAATCCGGAGAATTGCCCGCGCATCACAAAGATCCCTACGACCGCCTGATCATCGCCACAGCCCTGGAATACCGCATGACCGTCGTCACGCCGGATCGTTTGATCCATCAATATACGGAGATCGAATGCTTGTGGTGAAGAGGTTTGTCCCTAAGACTTAAGATTAATTGCGTAGCGGCTTGCCCGTCATCAGCATCGCCTGGATGCGCTCTTGTGTCTTTTCCATACCGCAGAGTTGCAGGAAGGCTTCGCATTCGAGGTCTAGGATGCGTTGTTCATTCACGAAGGTCGCGTTCGCCACGTCGCCGCCGGTCAGGATGTTCGCGAGTTTCATTGCCAGCACCGCGTCGTGCTCGGAGACTTTTTTCTGGGCTAAGAATCCGTCGACCGCGCTCTTCAGAGCGAAATAGGAGCCCCGACCGCCCACCCAGATGTCTTCGCGTTGTTTGGGCTGTTGGTAATTCTTCGCGAGGGCGAGAACCGTCTCTTTGGCTTCCGTCAAATGATGGTCGCGCGAGAGGCTGATTTTATCGGATTTCCGGAGATGACCATTTTCAATGGCTTCTTTGGCGGACATGGAAACTTTTGCGAACGCGATCGCTTCGAAGGACATTTGCGTCTTCGGGAACGGACCACCGTCGATGCGTGCGGCCCAGCGGTTGCTCGCGGGGATTTTGGCGAATTTATCGGCCATACGGTCTTGATTGCGCAGCAACAACTCTTTGCAGCCACCGCCGGCCGGGATCAACCCCACGCCCGCTTCGACCAAGCCCATGTAAAGCTCGGCGTGCGCGTGGATCGCGTCGGCGCCCATGGAGACTTCGCATCCGCCGCCCAAGGCCATCTGGTGCGGGGCCGCGACGACGGGTTTCTTCGAATAGCGTAGGCGCATGCAAGCGGCCTGGAAGCCGCGGATCATGTCTTCGATGCCCTTCCAGTTCTTCTGCTGGGCTTCCAAGAAGAGCAGCATGATGTTCGCGCCGACCGAGAAATTCTGGCCTTCATTGAAAATCAAAAGGCCTTGGAAATTCTTTTCCACTTCCTCGACCGCGTCGTTCATCATCTGACCCACGTCGCCATCGATCGCGTTCATCTTGGTACGGAATTCCAACACGGCCACGCCGTCGCCGGCATCCCAGAGGGCAGCACCTTCGTTTTTGCGGATAACTTGTGTACGCTCTTTGATGTCTTTCAAAAGTAAGACACCGGGGCGGTCCGGCAGGGGTTTGTAAGAAGCCGTCTTCGCGTCGAAATAAGACGTATGGCCTTTGTCGCGTTTGTAGAATTTACCTTCGCCCTTGGTCAGGACGTCGGAGACGATCTGCGGGATCTTGAATCCCTCCGCCTTCAAGCGTTCAGCTGTTTCTTTGACGCCCAAGACGTCCCAGGCTTCGAAGGGACCCAAGTCCCAATTGAAGCCCCACTTCATGGCGTTGTCGATGTTGACCACGTCGTCGGCGATCTCGGGGATGCGGTTCGCGGCGTAGACAAGAACGCTGCGCGTCGCCTTCCAGGCGAGCTCTCCGGCGCGGTCTTTCGCGGCGACCATCGATTTCAGGCGCTCGCCGGGAGATTCGATGTCTTTGACGTTCGCGACGGATTCGAATTTGACCTTTTCTTGGGGACGATAGTCCAAGGTCTTCAGGTCCAAGGCCAAGATTTCTTTTTTACCGGAAGATTTGTCTTTCTTGAAAAATCCCGAGCCAACTTTGTCGCCCAATAGTTTTTTCTCGAGCATGGATTCGACGACGGAGGGGAGTTTAAAAACTTCGCGCTCTTCGTCTTGAGGGCAGGCTTCGTAGGTATTGCGCGCGACGTGGGCGAGCGTGTCCAAACCGACCATGTCGGTCGTGCGGAACATAGCGCTCTTCGGACGCGCGGTCGCGGTGCCCAAGATCTTGTCGACTTCTTCGACTTTATAGTCGCCGGCCAAGACGTCCTTCATGGCGGCGAACCAGCCGTAGACGCCGATGCGGTTCGCGATGAAGTTCGGCGTGTCTTTTGCGTAGACCACGCCCTTGCCCAAGCGCTTGTCCAGGAAGCCGGCGATGAAGCAGGCCACTTCGGGATTCGTGTCCGGTCCGGTCACGATTTCGACCAGCTTCATGTAGCGCACGGGATTGAAGAAGTGCGTGATGATGAAGTTTTTCTTGAACGCGTCGGAGCGGCCTTCGGCCATGTCCTTGAGCGGTAAGCCGGAGGTGTTCGAGCTCACGATCGTCTCCGGACGCATGATCTTGTCGATGCGCTCGAAAACGGAGCGCTTGATGTCGAGACGCTCGACGACGACTTCGACGATCCAGTCGCAATCTTTCAATTTCTCGAAATCGTCATCGAAGTTGCCGGGCGTGATGAGCTTCGCGTCCCTCTTGGAAAAAATGAGGGCGGGTTTCGAAGCGAGCAGGTTCTGGACCGCCGTTTCGGAGAGTTTATTGCGGCTTTCTCCCGGCTTCAGATCCTTAGGTACTATGTCCAGGAGCAAACACGGGATGCCCGCGCCCGCGACGTGGGCCGCGATGCCGGCGCCCATGACGCCCGAACCTAGGACTGCGACTTTTTTGATGTCTCGTGCCATGATGATGACCTCGGGTGATGCTTAAAGAGTCGGTTAGTTCAAACGTTCGATGATGGTCGCCGCACCTTGACCGCCGCCCACGCACATCGTTTCAATGCCGATAGTCTTGTTGCGGGCGCGCAAACCGTTGATGAGCGTCGCCATGATGCGACCGCCGCTGCATCCGAGCGGGTGACCGATCGCAATCGCGCCGCCGTTCGGATTGACCTTGTCCATGTCGACTTTCAATTCGCGGCACACCGCGAGCGCCTGAGCGGCGAAGGCTTCGTTCAACTCCATGATGTCGATGTCTTTGATCGTCATACCGGCGCGTTTCAGGACCTTCGTGACCGCGGGCACGGGGCCCATGCCCATCGTCTCGGGATCGCATCCGGCCACGGCCATCGCGCGGATCTTCGCGAGCGGCTTCAGACCCAATTGTTTGGCTTTATCCGCCGACATCACGACAACAATCGCGGCGCCGTCGGTGAGCGGAGAGGAATTGCCGGCCGTCACGCTGCCGCCGTCCTTGAAGACGGGCTTCAGTGTCGACAGTTTATCGTAAGACGCATCGGGACGGATGTTTTCGTCCTTGTCCGCGATGGCTTTTTTACCGTCGGGCAATTTCACTTCGACGGGAATCAGTTCGTCTTTAAACGCGCCGGTCTCCGTCGCTTTGGCCGCTTTCTGGTGCGAGAGGACGGCGAATTCGTTCTGGTCCTTCGCGCTGACGCCGTATTTCGCGGCGACGTTTTCAGCGGTTAAACCCATCGATATGTAAGCTTCGGGCATACCAGGCTGGAAAAATTTCTCATTGAGCGACGGGTTGAATCCGCCCATCGGGATGTGGCTCATGGATTCGGCGCCGCCGGCCAAGTACACGTCGCCGTTACCGGCCATGACGTGAAGGGCGGCGGTGTTGATGGTCTCGAGACCGGATGCACAGAAGCGGTTGGTCGTGACGGCTGCGACGCTGCGCGGGAGTCCGGCGAGCAAACCGACGTTACGAGCCAGGTTCATGCCCTGCTCACCTTCCGGCATCGCGTTTCCTAAGATCAAATCTTCAATGTCTTCGGGGTTCAATTGCGGCACGCGGGCCAAGGCGGCCTGGACGATCAAGGCGGCCAGGTCGTCGATGCGCATGTTTGCGAGCAGGCCTTTGTTCGCCTTGCCCATGGCACTGCGGACGGCGGCGACGATGACGGCTTCTTTCATAAAATTCTCCTTAAGATGAATGTACCGAATGAATACTCATTCATTTTCTAGGTCGGAGGTCGGAGGGAAGTCAAACGAAAAGGAAAATTGCGGGAGCGAAGCCTGTAAGCCGGATTCTGTGTTTGTGCGATCATTTCTCTGGGACTTAAGTTACCTTAAGCCTCAAGCGATCTACCCGTCCTTCTCCCTAAGATCGTACGGATATCCGAATCACGATCCTAAGAGCTTAACCGGATCAGTTTCGTCCCTCGTCGCCGAGGGAGAGAAGGACTTACTTGATCTTGCGCCGGGTGGGGTTTACCGCGTTTCACCCTCCGCGCGCTTTTTAAAGGCGTGCGAAGACTCGTCTCTGTGGCACTTTCCGTCGGATCGCTCCGCCAGGCCGTTAGCCTGCACCTCATCCTTTGGCGTCCGGACTTTCCTCCCTGTACCATACGGTACAGGGCAATCGCCCGGCTTAGCTCCCGCAAATTTTCAAAGAACTTCTAACCGTGCTCGTCGATCGCGAGATTCGACAAGCGGTCGGCGTCTTTATTCATCTCACGGCGTACGTGCATGATCTTATAGGAAGGGATCTTCTTCAACAACTCTTGAGCCTCGCGATACAAAGGAATCAAGTTCGGATGCTTCACGCGGTACTGGCCGTTCAATTGTTTGACCATGAGCTCCGAGTCGGCCCGGACTTCGACGAAGAGCGCACCCAACGTGATCAATTTGCGCAAACCAATCAATAAACCCTGGTATTCGGCGACGTTATTGGTGGTTTCTCCGAGATATTCGGTCAGCTCCGCAACCATCTCTCCCGATGGCAAGCAGATGTAGGCGCCAGCACCGGCCGGACCGGGATTTCCGCGCGCGGCTCCGTCCGTATAGAGAAGATAATGGGACACTTAAGCGTCCAAGAGGCCGAACTGCAGCAAGAGTTTCTTCTCGTCGGTCGGAGACAAGGCGGACAGGAGATGACGGACTTTTTGAGAAAGGCGTTCGTCTTTGCGGATTTCCATGAGGCTCTTATCGCCTCTCTGTTCCTGGGCTTCGCGGCGCAGGAAGGTGGCGACTTCGCGGAGCGCCCCGCGCACTTCGACCAGGGTGTGATCGGCGTTCAGGACTTCTTCCAAGCCCGACAGAGCTTCATAGTCGGCGATGTAGTTCAAAATTTCGGCCAGCAATTCTTTGGGCAATGATTTCAGGTTCATAAGGAGACTCCTTCTTTGTTTTCTTTCGTCTCGATCCATTCGGTTAAGTACAAAATACGCTGACAGTTCGGACACGCGTGGACTTTCTGCAGCTTCAATATCTCGATCATAAGCTGGGGCGGCACCTTCATCCGGCATCCCTGGCACGACCCGCCCACCGCGGCGGCCACCGCTTCGGCGCGGCCTTTGCGCACGCGGCGGTATAACATGATCACGTCCCGGTGGACCCTACCTTCTTTATCCAGCTTCTCGGCCTCGATGCGGGACTTTTTCGCCTTCCATTCCCCGATTTCGGCGTCGACTTCGCCTTGTCTTTTCGCGAAGTTGGCGGCGGCGGCGGCCAGATGCTCTTCGGTCTCTTTTTTACCGGCGTTCAACGTCTCCAGCTGGGTCATCGCTTCGACGATCTGATCTTCGAGAAGTTTATTGTTCTTCTTCGTCTCGGAGATCTCTTTCAAGGCCGCTTGATACTCTTTGTTCGTCTTGATCATCGAGAGCTTCTCTTGGAAGTTCTTGAGCCGAAATTCCGCCGCCTCGACGTCACGCTCACGGGAGCGCTTACCTGATTCGATTTCCACTATTTTCGCCGTTTGCGCGGATAAAGTTGCTTCATGATTGGAAACTAAGGCGCGTAATTCTTCGATCTCCGGGGCGGCCTTGTCGATGGCGGCTTGGAGCTTGTGGATCTGGAGGTCTAATTCGTGAAGTTCCAGCAAAAGCCCAATTTGTTCTTTCAAATGACCCTCTTCCATTCTTTTTTTACTTGGGCCCACCAGGACTCGAACCTGGAACGATCCGGTTATGAGCCGGGGGCTCTACCATTGAGCTATAGGCCCTAATCTACAAAACTCTTTAAACGCTTTGCACGGCTCGGGTGTCTCAGCTTCCGCAGCGCTTTTGCCTCGATCTGGCGGATGCGTTCGCGGGTGACCGAGAAATTGCGGCCGACTTCTTCCAGCGTGTGGTCTGACTTTTCACCGATGCCGAAGCGCATGCGTAACACTTTTTCTTCACGAGGCGTGAGCGTCGTCAAAATTCTTTGAGTTTGCTCGGCGAGGTTCAAATTCGTCACCGCGTCGCCGGGCGTCGGGATCGATTTGTCTTCGATGAAATCGCCCAAATGGCTGTCTTCTTCCTCGCCGATCGGGGTCTCGAGGGAAATCGGCTCTTTCGCGATCCTCAAAACTTTGCGCACTTTCTCGAGCGGCAATTCCATCTTCTCGGCGATTTCCTCGGGCGACGGCTCGCGTCCCAATTCCTGGATCAGGTAACGCGACGTGCGCACGAGTTTGTTGATCGTCTCGATCATGTGCACGGGGATGCGGATCGTGCGGGCCTGGTCGGCGATCGCGCGCGTGATGGCCTGGCGGATCCACCACGTCGCGTAGGTGCTAAATTTATAACCGCGCTTGTATTCGAATTTATCGACGGCCTTCATGAGGCCGATGTTGCCTTCTTGGATCAAGTCCAAAAACTGTAAACCGCGGTTTGTGTATTTTTTCGCGATGCTGACGACCAAACGCAGGTTCGCTTCGACGAGTTCGTTCTTCGCGCGCTCGGCAAAATCCTCAGCGTGGCGGATGTTGCGCACAACCTGGCGGATGTCTTTCTCGCCCATGCCCAAGTTCTTTTCGATGTCCTTGAGAATCTTCACGGACGCGCGGCATTGCTCGATGACCGGCTCGACTTCTTCGACTTCTTTTTTGAGTTTCTGCGCGATCTTCTTGCGCATGTAGGGACTCTTGCGGAAGTTTTCGGCGGTCTCTTCCATCTCCTCCTGGTCCATGTCGAGCTTGCGGCGGCACATGGAGAGGACGCGGCCCTGCTCTTCGATCGCGCTGATGGCGCCGGTGAAAAGACCGATCAAGCCGTCGATGGTTTTCTTATTCAACCGGACGTCTTTCAAGCACGCGAGGATTTCGTCGCAATATTTGACGGCGTCCTGATGCGCCTTGTCGCGCGTCTCTTTTTTCAGGCGGTCGCTGGTGGACTTTTGGAACGTGTCCTTAAATTTCGGGGCGACCTGACGCACGCGGGTCATGAGTTTCATGACTTTTTGGCGGTACTCGGATTCGTCGAGACCTCCACCTTCTTCGATGTCGTCGAAGTCTTTCACGATCTCGGCGACCCGGATCTTGTTCTTCGAGAGCTTCTCGCCCATGTCGAGGAAAGTTTCGAGACCGACCTGGGTCCTGAGCAAAATACGCAGGACTTCGTCCTCGCCCTGTTCGATCTTCTTCGCGATTTCCACTTCACCTTCGCGCGTGAGTAAGGCGATGGAACCCATCTTGCGTAGGTATAAACGGACCGGGTCGGTGGATTTTCCGGCCATTTCGGTCGCGTCCACCGCTTCGACCACGGCGGGCGTCGGCGACGCGGGTTCATCCCCGTCGTCGGCATCATCATCGGCAGCGTCATCGTCATCCGGAACAGGCTTTTCTTCCGCGACCGGCGCGGGAGCCGATGCCGTTTTCTTTTTGCTGTTCGGGGCGGGTGGGACCGTGATGCGCGACTCTTCGTCGCTGACGACTTCGATGTCCATTTGGTCGAACATCGAAAGCACGTCGTCCAATTGCTCCGGCGACGTCAGATCGTTGGGCAGGACGTCGTTGACTTCCTCATAGGTCAGGAAGCCTTTTTCTTTGCCCAAGTGAATCAGCTGCTGAATTTCCTTCGAGTCCTTTTTTTCCATAGAAACTTTCGCTCTCTCTTATTCGTCCGCTTTGCGGGATTCTAATGCAACGCGCTCATCTGCTTAATCAAACGATTTTTCTCATCGATCAGGTCCTTCACCTTTAGCACGTCCCTGCTTTCTTGGGCCCTGCGAATTTCCTGCGATAAATCCTGAAGCCGCCCGCGCAGTCGCGAGGTGCGAAGCTGCTTCATGCAGTCCTCGGCCACGCGTCCGCCTTCGGCGCTCCATCGTCCCCCGGCGAAGGCCAATTCGGCCAGAAGTTTTTTTTCTTCTTCGCCCCCGGCCCGGCTGACCAACGTCGTCACTTCGAGGACGCCTCCCTGACGATGACATTCCTGGGCCAAATCCCAGATGCGCCCCAACGCCTTATCGGAAAAATCCTCGGCACGGATTTCGCGGAAGAGCAACGCCGGATCCGCATGCCCCGACAACAACACCTCCAAGATCGTACGCTCGAGCGGAGGAAACTTACGGGGCTTCGCACTGGAAGTCTTTGCCTGTTCGCCTGGCTGGCCGGAAAAGTTGCTCGGCATAGGGCCGGAAGATCTTTTTCTCGAACTTTTTTTGGACATTTCGGTGGCCAAGGCCTCGACCGGAAGACCAAATTTATCCGCAACCCCTTGAAGATACATGCTTTTTTCGACTTCTCCCGGGAGCTTTTCCAAGAGCTCGGTGATCTTCTGAATCGCCCGAATACGCCCCGAAGTATCCCGGCTTTCGGCCTGAAGGATTTTCTCGACTTGGACTTCCAATAACAACGGCGCCGGAGCGATCAAGGCCCGCAGCGCCTCGATGCCCTTGGATTTGACGAAGCTGTCGGGATCTTCCCCCTGCGGTAGCGACAAAACGCGCGGCGAGAGTCCCATCGGCAGAAAAATATCGAGGGCCCTCTGCGCCGCCTTCCAGCCCGCGGCGTCGGCATCGAAGAGCAGGATGAATTTTTCGGTGAAACGCCTGAGGTATCGCACTTGGCGTTCGGTCAAAGCTGTACCCAAGGGCGCCACGACACAGCGCAAGCCTTCTTGGTGGAGACGGATCAGGTCGAAATTGCCTTCGACCAAGATGACAAAATTATTTTCGCGGATTGCGGACTTCGCGAGATGGATACCGAGGAGGGTATCGCTTTTGTGGTAAATCGGACTTTCGGGCGAGTTCAAGTATTTGGGCTGAGCCTCGTCGCTTAAGGCGCGGCCGCTGAAACCCAAGAACTTCCCGTCCGCCGAAACGATCGAAAAAATCAACCGGTCGCGAAAAAAGTCGAAATATCCACCCTGGCCCCGGCGTACCAAACCTAGTTTTTCAGCGAGCGGGAGCGGGACTTTTTTCTCGTTCAACTTCCTCACGAAAGCCGTGCCGTCGTTCGGGGCGTATCCCAGATACGCCTCTTTCCACATCTCACGGTGGATGCTGCGCTTCTCGAGATAGGCCTGGCCGCGCGCTCCGGCGGGGCTTTCCAGATGATCGTAGAAGAAGCGCGTCGCGAGGCGGTTGATACGGTACAATAATTCCTTTTCGGAACGTTCCGCGGAGGGTTTTTCACCCCCGGTTTCGGCGATCGTGATCCGGTAACGGTCGGCCAAGAGCCTGACGGCCTCGCCAAAATTCAGGCCGTCTTGTTTCATCAAAAAAGAAAAGACGTCGCCGCCCTCGCCGCAGCCGAAGCAATGATAGATCTGCTTTTCCGGGTTCACCATGAAGGACGGACTTTTTTCCTGGTGAAAGGGACAGAGGCCTTTGAAGTGCCGTCCGGCTTTTTTGAGGGGCAGTCTTTCTCCGATGATTTGGACCACATCCGCGCGGGAGCGGACTTCTTCGAGCTGGGCGTCGGAGATGAAGGACATGTTATTTTTTCAACAACGCGGAGACGACTTCGCTGACGACTTTTCCGTCGGCTTGGCCGGCCAGGCGCTTCATCGCTTCTTTCATGGCGCGGCCCATGTCGGCCGGACTGGTAATACCGAGTTCTTGGATCACGGCCGCAACTTTGGACTCGATTTCGGCGCGCGGGAGCTGGGCCGGCAGGTATCGCTGCAGGATCTCCAATTCGCGCGCTTCTTTTTGGGCCAGGTCGTCGCGACCACCTTTGGTGAACTGCTCGATCGATTCACGCCTCTGCTTGCAAAGCGTGCCGATGACAGAGACGATCTCCGCGTCCGAAAACTCACCGCGTTTTTCGATTTCCTTGTAACGGACCGCCGATTGGATGGCCCGGATAGTATCCAGGCGCAGCTGGTCCTTGGCCTTCGCGGCTTCGATCATCTCTCGTTTGAAATCTTCTCTGAGAGGCATGGACGGACCTCCTACGGGATTGAATTGGGGTGGCTTAAGCGAATTCCCGACGCGTACCTTTTTTGAGGGAGCGCTTGCGGGCCGCCATGGACTTGCGTTTCCGGCGGATCGAAGGCTTCTCATAATGCTCGCGTTTGCGCAGCTCGGACAAAATGCCGGCTTTTTCGCACGACCGCTTGAAGCGGCGAACGGCGCTTTCGAAAGACTCCCCTTCACGAATACGAACACCTGACATGAAAATCACCTTCCTTAACTAAGAAATTTAGAAAGAGGGCGTAAGTATGGAAATCACCCCGCCGTGTCAACGCATTTCCAGAAAAATTTCCCCGGATTTTCCCGAAATTTCAAGAGATTAGGCGGTTTCTTTTTTGTCCAACCCCGCGATCACGTTCACGTCCGCCGGAGGGAATTCATAGTCTCCGAATTCATGCGGCTCTATCCATTTCGCCTCCCGACATTGCACCGGTCTGGGTTCGCCCGAAACAAGCCGGCAGAGCACAAACCACAAATGCACGCACCCATGTGGATAGTTGTAGGTCTCTTCCTGCAATCTCCTGACCGGTGCGATCTCGACGTCGATTTCTTCCCGGCATTCACGGACCGCGCAGTCTTCGATCGACTCCCCCGCTTCGATCTTGCCGCCCGGAAACTCCCAACAATGCCCCATGGGAGAGGTTTCCAACCGCTTCGTGATCAGATATTTTCCGTCGCGCTCGATGACGGCGGCGACGGCGCGGATGATTTTTTCAGACTTTTGCATTTTGCCCTCTACAATACGATTTTCACGTCCGGATGCGCCGTCAGTTCGCGATACAGCGCGTCGAGTTGTTCACGGGACGCCGCTCGGACCGTGCAGGTGAGACTTAAGTAATTCGCCTGTTCGCTCGCTCTCATTTCGACGGTTTTCGGATCGAAGTCCGGGGCGTGTTTGAGGACGATCGCCAGAATCGCCTGCGAAAAATCGTCGCTGCGACGGCCCATGATCTTGATCGGGAAATCGCTCGGGAATTTTAAGAAACTTTCCGTCATCATCCCTTTCATCGGGCCGGTTGAGGTTTCTTCGAGGGGCGCATAGCGCTGTAAAACAATTGCACCGCGAGGACCAACACGAAAATACCCGCGTAAAACCGCCTCTCCGTGGATTTCAATTCGCGCAGGACGTCGACGGGATTGACCGCGTTGATCTTCGGATTTTCGGGCAGATAGTAGATGACGATGGCCCTCTCCTCGGGAATTTCCTTCGTTTTATAGATGCCGTCGTAAGAAAAGCCTTGGACCGTAAAGAAATATTTCACCCAGTAAATTTTGGACTTCCAGAAACCGCGGACGCGGATGTGGCTTTCGCGGTACGAGGTATTCAAGATCGCGTGGGTTTTGACGCCGACTTTTTCCAGCTTTTCGAAATTCGCAACTTGCGCGGCGGTTTGACGTCTTTTGGGGGCGTCGAAATAATCCCGAATCAATCCGTAAGCGCTAACCAAGCAAGCGGCGACCAAGAATAATTTGATGTATTTCATGGGTACGCTATGACTCTCATAATATGAAAACTCGAAAATTTTTACTTATTTTTCCGGCCGTCTTGTTTTTCGGCCTGCTGGGCCTTGGCTCTATGACTTCCGCCGACGCGAAGGTTCCGGCGGTCTGCGACGTCAAAGTGGTCAAGACACTGCAAGCCTTCAGCATGCGGGGCATGGCTCATTTGGAGGACGTTCTCACGACGACGAAAGATAGCGGAGAAATTCAGCGCTATGCCCATTCGGGATACCACGTGTCGTGCCGGTTCCAGGTCGAGGTGAACGGCAAGACCTATCTCTACTACGACGAGTCCAATATCGACGAAAGTGCGGATCCCCAAAAAGAATGCCGCGCCAAATATGACGCCATCCGCGAGAAAATCATCTCCGTAACGCAAAGTTGCAAGAACCTGGAAGCTCCAGACCGTTACGGGACGACGTTACATCCTTTTTTTCCGTAACCTCAGCGCATTCCCGATCACCGAAACCGAACTTAAGCTCATCGCGGCCGCGGCGATCATCGGCGAGAGCAGGATGCCGAAAACGGGATACAACCCGCCCGCGGCGATGGGTATTCCCAGGGCATTGTAGAGAAAAGCGAAGAAAAGATTCTGCCGGATATTTTTCATGACGGCGTGACTTAAGTTGATCGCCCGTACGAGACCTTTGAGATCGCCTGTGAGCAGCGTCACGTCGGCGGATTCCATCGCGATGTCGGTACCCGTCCCCATCGCGATCCCGACGTCGGCTTCGGCCAGCGCCGGGGCCTCGTTGATGCCGTCGCCGGCCATCGCAACTTTGCGGCCTTCTAACTTCAAACGCCGGATCGTTGCGCCTTTTTGGTCGGGCAGTACGCCAGCGATCACTTCGTCGATGATTCCCGTTCCCAAAGCGGCCGCTACGGCTCTGGCCGTCGTCGCATTGTCACCGGTCAGCATCACGACGCGCAGATTCATTTTCTTCAAGGACTGAACGGCTTCCGCAGCCCCCGTTTTCACAGGATCCTTAATCCCTAAAAGTCCGATGACCTTATTTTCCCGGATGACATAAACCGCGGTCTGTCCGTCCTCGCGCAAACCTTGCAGGGACTTTTGAAGTTTTTCGTTCGAGAAAAAATCGATTTTCAGGGTCGAAAGCATGCGGTCGTTTCCCAACGCGCACATTTTTCCTTCGATAACCCCACTCACGCCCTGTCCGGTGTAGGAGCAGAAGTTTTCGACTTTAAAAAGCGGGAGATGGCGGCATTGGGAGGCCTCTAAAATCGCGGATGCCAAAGGATGCTCGCTGCCGGCTTCAAGCGAAGCGGCGATTTGCAGTACTTGATCTTCGGTAATATCCGGGCTCGGTAAAATCGCATCGAGACGAGGCCGGCCTTCCGTCAGCGTGCCGGTTTTGTCCAAGACGACCGTATCGATTTTTTCCAAAGTCTCGAGGGCTTCGGCGTTTTTGATCAACACTCCGAAGCCGGCGCCCCGTCCCATGCCCACCATGATGGACATCGGCGTCGCAAGCCCCAAAGCACAGGGACACGCGATGATGAGGACGGCGACGGCATTGATGAGCGCATAAACCCAATGCGGCTCTGGTCCTAAAAATCCCCACAGAAAAAAAGTCGCGATTGCGATCAACAGAACAATGGGCACGAACCAACCGGCCACCAAATCCGCCAAACGTTGGATCGGCGCGCGGCTACGCTGCGCTTCGGAGACCATGCTCACGATTTGCGCGAGAACCGTTTCGCCGCCGACCTTCTCGGCCCGCATCAAAAAACTGCCGTTTCCGTTGATGGTACCAGCGCTGACGTGCGTACCGGGCACTTTTTCCACGGGAATCGGTTCTCCCGAGAGCATCGATTCGTCCACGCTACCCGAGCCTTCGAGCAAGACGCCGTCGACCGGGATGTTTTCGCCGGGACGTACGCGCAACCGGTCCCCGATCCGCACTTGCTCCAACGAAACGTCTTCCTCCGAACCGTCCGCGTTCAAACGCCGCGCCGTCTTCGGAGCCAGTTCCAAAAGCGCGCGAATCGCTCCGGACGTGCGGCTCCGCGCTTTGCCTTCCAACACCTGGCCCAGCAACACCAACGTCGTAATGACCGCTGCAGATTCGAAATAAATATCGTGACGTCCCCAAAGCATTGCCGCGACGCTATAAAGATAAGACGCGCCCGTACCGATCGCGATCAACGTGAACATATTGGGGCTCAAATGCCGGAAAGAGTCGAAGGCGCGTTTGAAAATCGGCCAACCGCACCAGAACACGACGGGAGTCGCAAGGATCGCTTGGACAACTAGTGAAAGCCGATGAGGAATCGGCAACCACATCATCCCCATCGCTAGTACGAAAACAGGAACCGTAAAGACCAAAGA
The DNA here is from genome assembly GCA_052033505.1 of Myxococcota bacterium. Taxonomy (GTDB): domain Bacteria; phylum UBA10199; class UBA10199; order JACPAL01; genus JBPOJN01. The sequence continues at coordinate 17,815 of JBPOJN010000048.1, forward strand.
GATCCAAAAACGCAGACTCATCCGATCATGATCCGCTCTCTCTTCTTGACCGCCGACCGGCTGCTCGGGCTCCAGGTCCATGCCGCATTTCGGACAAGATCCGGGACCGACTTGCCGGATCTCCGGATGCATGGGGCACAGAAAAATACCGCTCGCGGCTACATGTGTTTTCGGCTGGCTTTGAGAAGGAGAATGACAACAATCGCTCATGGGCTTTCCTTTTTGAAGGTTGTAGCCGCGTTTTTAAAGGGTCAAGTCCAAGAAGTCACGAAATGACCTTATAAAGAGTCCGCAGTTACGTCAGGGATGGGATGTGCAACGCCTCTTGATTTGTAGTCACATTTAACCTAAAGTGACCACAAGGAGCGCCGTATGGTCGAAGTCGGAGTCCGTGAACTTAAAAGCCGTTTAAGTCATTATCTGCGTCTCATGGACGCCGGTGAAGTTGTCGCCATCCGCATGCGTGGCCGCGTCATCGGTTTTTTGACCAACATGAAGGCGGAAAAGAAAAAGCCGAAGGAAATGTCGCTCGATCAGCTCAAGAAAAAAGTGGAACAATTAAAAGCAGAAGGATTTTTGATCAGCGGCGGCGTCGGGGTGAAGATGACGCCTTTTAAACCGATCAAGCTCAAAGGAAAAGTTTCGGCCTCCGAAATGATCCGGAAAATGCGGGATGAAGACTTATGATCCATTATTTCGATACTTCCGCACTGGTGAAGAAATATTCCGAGGAAACTCACTCAGACAAAGTTCGATCCGCCATCGAAGAATCGCATCTCATCCTGACCTCAGCTTTCACCGAGCTAGAAATGACTTCCTGGATCGAAAGATCGAAAAAAGGCGGCAACATGGATTCGCCCACCTACCGTCTGATCGTGGGAAACTTGGAAAAAGACCTCAGAAAAAGCACCGTCAATCTGATCGCGATTTCGGATCCGATCATGCGAGAGGCCAAAAGGGTCATCAAACAAAGACGGCTGCGATCGCCTGACGCCATTCAATTAGCGACGGCTCTTCATGCGAAAGAGAAATATCAAACTTCATTTCGATTCGTATGCTTCGATGAAGAATTAAACGAAGCTGCCAGATCCGAAGGACTCCAAGGGCTTTACTGACCAGTCCTCCGTAATAAATCACCGGCGGCGCCCGAACGGTCTCTTCACTTTGATTTCCGCATAAGGCTCGACACCGGGCGCCGTGCAGCGGGGAATTTCTTTGCCGATCGTCTTCTCGATCTCGCGGATCATCGGTTTATCGAGCCAAGTTCCGATCGTCGAAACCAAACCTTTTTTTCCGGCGCGGGCGGTGCGGCCGGCGCGGTGAATGTAATCCTCGACCGTGTCGGGCGCGTCGAAGTTTACGACGTGCTGGATGTCGGGGACGTCGATGCCGCGCGAAGCGATGTCGGTCGCGATCAGGATGCGGTGCGCGCCTTCGCGGAAACCCTGTAACGCGTCGGTGCGTTCTTTTTGGGAGCGGTCGGAATGAATGCGCGTGACAGGCTGATTTTCCTTCTCGAGCGCTCGGGAGAGCCACTCGGCGTCGACTTTCGTTTTTGTGAAAACCAAGGTGCTGACCAGCTCCGAATTGAGCAATGACAAAAGGCAGGCTTTTTTATTGTCGTTCTTCACCAGATACACGCGATGCTCGATACCTTCGGCGGCCTGGCCTTTCGGCGTGATGTCGACGCGAACCGGATCTTTCAAATAACGCGTGGTGAGCCGCTCGATCGGTCCCGGCATCGTGGCGGAAAACATCAGCGTGTGGCGCTGCCGCGGCAATCCCTGCAGTATCCTCTCGACCTGCGGCAAAAACCCCATGTCGAGCATGTGATCAGCTTCGTCGAGCACGAGCTCACGGATGCCCGCGAGCGAAATCGTGCGGCGCTCCATGTGATCCACGAGACGGCCCGGCGTCGCGACGATGATGTCGGGAGACTGTTTTAATTCTGTAATCTGGGGATTGATACTCACGCCACCGATCAAACACGCGGTCTTTAAATGGTGCGGCTTCCCGAAAAGATCGAGAAAGGCCTTCGTCTGCAAAGCGATTTCGCGCGTGGGACATAGGATCAAGCCCGTCGGCGTGTGGTTTTTGTGGGCGGTGCCGCGGTGGACGAGCTTCTCGCCCAAAGGAATACAGAAGGCGGCGGTCTTGCCTGAACCCGTCTGCGCGAGACCGATCAAATCTTTTCCTTCGAGGGCGACCGGAATCACGGCCAGTTGGATCGGCGTAGGATTCTTGAAGCCCACGCCTTCGATGGATTTGAGGATCACTTCCGAGAGGCCCAGGGACGCGAAATCCTTTTCGGTCGTTTCCACGGGATGTTGGCCCAGTAACACGTTCGTTTCGTCTTGCATGAGACCTCCTTAGAGGAATCAACACGCTTTGCAAGAATTCGATTGCGTTCCTGAAGCCATGAGGCGACTCCGGAAAGCTATGCGTTTCGATCATTTGGTGCCCGAAGTCATTTTCAACGAAGTCTCGCGGCAAGGTTCTCGCCCCACGGGCACGTTGTTCCCGCTCAATAGCTACGAAAACCGCGTCTACGAAGTCGGCATCGAAGACGAAGAGACGGGGAAACCCACGAGCCTCATTGCGAAATTCTACCGTCCCGGACGTTGGACGGCGGAGGCGATCGACGAAGAGCACCGTTTCGTCGCGGCCTTGATGGCGGCGGAAATCCCGGTCGTGGGTCCCTTGGCGCTTAAAAGTCATTTACCTAAAATGACCTCACTCTCCAAAACGGACGAAGGGATTTTCTATACGCTCTTCCCGAAATTCCGCGGACGCGAACACTCCGAGATTTTAAACGACGATCGTAAATGGCTGGGACGTACGTTGGCGCGCCTTCATAACGTCGGCGAAAATTTTGTTACCAAGCATCGCATGACGCTCACGCCTGAGAGTTATGGCGACGCGAGCATCAACTTTATCTTGAGCCAAAAATTCCTGCCGCCGGACCTCGTGCAAAATATCGAGCTTCACCTGCGCAAGGCCATCGAGCTCTTGCGCCCCTATTTCAAACCGTCACTCAAAACCATCCTCACGCACGGCGACTGCCACACCGGAAACATCCTGTGGAATAAAGACGGTCTCCACCTCGTGGACTTCGACGACATGATCGTAGCACCTCCGGTGCAGGACGTCTGGATGCTGTTCAACGGATCGGCAGAGGACAAACGGGAGCAACGCGAGGCATTTTTCGAGGGCTACGAGACGTTCCGCCATTTCGATCTAGGCACGCTGATCCTTTCTGAACCTTTGCGTACTTTACGCATGATCCGTTATGCCGCGTGGGTGGGGCAACGTTATGAAGAACCGGCCTTTCAACGCGCGTTCCCCTACTTTCAAGAGCGGCGTTACTGGGAGGAATTCGTGCAGGGCATCCGGGAGCAGATTTCATTGCTGCAAGAGTTGAATTGGTCGTGATTCAGCGTCGTGATTCAGTAATGACGCGTAGCGGAAAATAACGCCGGCTTGCGTCGTTAATGCCCCCTGGTAAAATCCTCACCGCTTGGATAAAATCAGTCCATGATGCAAAATAATAACGCAAGCCGACTCGACTGGACGAGCATCCTCTTCCTCGTCCTCTCACCCATCGTCGCGATCGTCGGGACGACTTGGTACACGTGGCACTACGGATTTCACTGGTCGGATGCCCTGGTCTTCCTGATCTTTTATGTCCTCACCGCGGGTATGGGCATTTCCGCCGGTTATCACCGGCATTTCGCGCATCGCAGCTATGACTGCCACTGGAGCCTTCAATTACTCTATCTGATCGGCGGCGCGGCTTCGCTGCAGAATTCCGCGTTACATTGGGCACGTAATCACCGCATTCATCACCAGCACATCGACAAGGATGAAGACCCTTACAACATTAGGAAGGGCGCCTTCCACGCGCACATGGGCTGGATTTTCTACAAGAGCCCGAAAGATAACGACTTCACCTGCGTGCCCGACCTGCTGAAAAATAAGCTCGTGATGTTCCAGCACCGTTACTATCTGCCTCTGGCGATCGCCGTCGGCTTCGTCGTTCCCACCATGATCGGCTGGGCCTTCGGCCGCCCACTGGCGGGGCTTTTTTGGGGTGGTTTCGTGCGCACCGTCGTCGTGCATCACCTGACGTTCTTCATCAATTCGCTGGCACACATCGTGGGCAAACGGCCGTTCACCGAGGATTTTTCCGCGCGCGATTCGTGGTGGCTCGCGTTTCTGACCTACGGCGAGGGCTATCACAATTTCCACCACCGCTTCGCGGCCGACTACCGCAACAGCTACCGCTGGTACCAATGGGACCCGACGAAGTGGTGGGTCAATACGATGAAGTGGCTGGGATTGGTCGGACGCATGACACGCTACCGCAAAGAGCACTTGATCAAGGCGCAAACCGAAACCGATCTGGCGCGTCTCCGCCGACAGATGACCGGCATCCCCGGGCGCGTTTCGGAGCGACTCGACAAACGTCTCTTAGAAGCTCGCGAACAACTGCAAACCGCGGTGGCACGCTGGGAAAAGACTAAGACCAATTATGCGCGCATGAAAAAAACGGCGGTTTTGAGTTCTAAAAAGGCCCGCGAGATCTGGAAGCTGAAGATCGAGCAATACCACCTGCAGTTTCAAACCTCTCAAGCCAAGTGGGCCCTACTGATCGCGGCGGTCGGACGGATTTCCCAACACGGTCATTGGACTTACTAACAGGGCTGTAGTTTAGACGACTGTCCGAGAGGACTTTCACTGCGGCCCTGTTGTGCAGACAAGTCCAATGTGTAGCCTAAACTGGGGGCTTGTCAGTAAGATTTAAGCCTTTTCCAGCACTTCCAAGATCCCCTCGGCTTTCCGCTCTTCTTCACCGACTTCAAATCCCAACAAACGCGCGCCTTCCAGCGTCGCCAGGCAAATCATGAGCGTCTTGACCGCTTCCGGCTTTTCGTCCGCTTTCAAAGTTTTTGATAGATGCTCGGCATGACCTAAGAGACGATCAAGATCGTAGAAACAAACCACCGGCGGCACATCGGGAATCGGTCCCGTGCTTTGCAGCGACGGTGAAAAAGCGAATCCCATGTAGCACAACACCAACTCCCGTTCGTCCTCAAAGACCAGATTCAAATAGCGACCCATGCCTTCCGGATGCGGTGTCTCACGCCACTGCAGGACTTCGGCGAAGATAATGTCTTTTTGTTTTTTCGTGTCGATTTCGACCAAGCGGATCCCGTGCTGGATTTCTTGATGCAAAAAAATAGCGGGCATGTCGACCAGCCATTGCAAAAGATGCGACTTAAGGTCTCTTTTCGGATTTTCCACGTAAGAACTATCGTACTATCGAGTCCGGAAGACAATATCCCAAAATGGATTCGTCACTCCGTACTGCCGGTCAGGATTCCGGAAATGATGCTGGAGATGGTATTTGCGCAGGTATTTGCCGATTTTAGATTTCGGTATAAAACGATGCGCCCCGTAATGGGCCCATTCATAGGCGATGAATCCAACGAAAAGCCCTGCGACTATCAACGCCGCCGCGGAAAAACTCCAAGTCAGGAGCGAAAAGAAAAAATAGAGAACCAGGGCGAACGCTAAGGTCAAGACCGGAGGCGCCACGATCAAATCCTCCTGGTCGCTGCTTGTGTGATGCTTCGTATGGAATCCGGAAGCCGCGTTCGACCAAGCGCGCCAACGCTCCGAGGTTTCTGTCCAATGGAAAACATAACGATGCACCAAGTATTCGACCAGGCTCGTGGCGATGAGCCCGGCAAAAACCCAAACTGCGGCGGAAAATCCGGAACGGGGATGGAAATGCAAAGAGAGATAGGTTAGGAGGACGCTCAACGGAAGAAAAACGGCCATCGGCATCCACGGATGACTGAAAAAGCGCCGGATCAGAAACGGGATTTTTTCGTTTTGCATGGGAGACCTCCTCATGTAACCGTATGGTTACAAAATAGGAAATCGCGGCGGTTACGTCAAGATCAAAGTAACCTTATGGTTACTTTCAAAATATGAAGAAGAAAACCAAGCCCAAAAACGCTCCTCGGAACCCTTCCCGCAATCCTTTAAAGACGCGAGAATCCATACTCGAAGCCGCCCAAGCCCTCTTCGCCGCGAGCGGGTTCCACGGCGCCGGATTGAACGACATCTGCAAGAAGGCCCGCATCAACAAACGCATGATCTATCATTATTTCGGCGACAAAGAGGCCCTTTACCTGGCCGTGCATCGCCGCGGATGGGAAGAGCTGGGCGCTTGGTTTGTGGAAAAACTCGCCGGCACAGATACGAAAAATAATCTCCTCCTCGAGGCATTGGGCGTTTTTCATGATTTCATCGCGTCGCGCCAGATCTTCGTGCGCTTGCTGATGTGGGACGGACTGGAAGGCGGCAAGGCCTCACGGGCCTTATGGACGGACATGCGCGGACCGATTTACCGGCAACTCGAATCCTTGGTTGTCGCGGCTCAAAAGGACGGTTTGGTGCCCAAAGACCTGAAGGCGGGTCACCTCATCATCAGCTTCATGGGCGCGATCGCCTTTTACTTTTCGCACGCGCATACGATGGTGGATATTTTTCACAAAGATCCCTTGTCGGCCGGAGCGGTCGTGGAACGCAAAGAACAGATCTTAAACTTATTCCAAAAACTCACGGGACCGGCGACATGAATTCCGACGCAGTCTCTGTAAAGGCGGCTTTCGTATATGCGTTGACCGCCGAAGTGCGTCCCCTGCTTCGAAAATCGTCCCTTCATCGAAGAATCGACCTCATCCTCGCAGGGGAAAAGATCACGATTCAATTCGCGACTTTTGAAAAAATACAGGTCGCTTTCTGCCGCACGGGAATCGGCATCGCGCGCGCGCACGAAGCCGCCGAAAAACTTCTCGAATACACACGGCCGGAGATCCTGATCTCACTCGGTTGCGCGGGCGCTTCTCTTCCCGATCTACGGACGGGCGATTTGATATTACCCGATACAATCCTCTCAGAGACGCCGACCGATCGCTTTTTGACGAGTCACAGAGCTTTCTTAGAAAAAATCGCAGCGGAAGAAAAAATCCCCCATCGCACCGGCGCTCTGATGACGCTTTGGAACATAGCGGGAAAACCTGAAAAAGAAGCGGCGGGACATAAAGGCGCCGTCGCCGTGGACATGGAGACGGCAGCCGTCGCGGCGATCGCGGAGAAGGCCGGCATCCCCCTAGTTTCTCTGCGCATGATTTTTGATTCCTTAGAAGAGCCCCTCATGTCGGAGGAACCCTTCGACGAAGCGCATCCGATCGCTTATCTTTTGAGGAATCCTAAAATCATCCTGAAAATTCCCCGCTACGCTCTCATGAACGCTCTCTGCGGGAAAAATCTTTTAAGGGTCGTTTCGCGATTTGTAGAATCACTGCCTTCTTTGCAAGCCGAGACTCTTTTTTAGGCAGGTCTTTCTCAATCTTCGCAGCAATATCAAGCGGGCCTAGCTTTTTCTGAATTGGCAAACCTTTTGCAGAGTGAACCTACTAACACAGGAGAAAATTATGAGCCTAAACACGTCGTCAACACAGATTCCTCGTAGCCTCGCCATCACTCTCGGAGTCCTCGTAGGATCCGGATGCGGGCCGCTGCCACAAGAGACATTGCGCGCAAAGGATCCGGCTCGTTTGGCTGCGATTGAAAAAGGTTGTCGTGAAACACACAGGGGAGACAAGCCCCTCGTCATCGAAAATTGCATCGATACACAGGTGAGATTAAGCCTGAACCCTCCTCCGCCTCCGAAACCAGCTTCCTGTCAGGATCAGTTTCTATCGGGACAACTCAAAGGCCAGGGCTTTGCGATTTGCTTAACTCAGGAGTCCAAACCCTTTGCCGTCTCTATCTCGAGTTCATTACCACCGGCACTCCTCTGCCGTGATCTTAAAGGACCGGCCTTCGGAGAATGCGTTAGTCGGCAGTCTCCTCGCTGATATCTCCTACACTGAAATACTTGGCATCCGGGTGACGAAACACGATCGCCGACACGCTCGCTTCGGGCTCCATCATCATACCTTCGGTGAGCTCAACCCCGATGTCTTCGGGGCGAATCAATTTCCAGATGCCGGCTTGATCGTCCAAGTTCGGACAGGCGGGGTAACCGAAGCTGTAGCGTTTGCCTCGATATTTCGCGGTAAGTCTCTGCGCCATTGTCAGGTCGGAGGGATCGGGGAAGCCCCAGTCTTCGCGTAAACGGCGATGCAGCCACTCGGCGGAAGCTTCGGCGGTCTCCAACCCTAAAGCTTGAAGCGCGTGCGATTTTAAATATTCACCAGCGGACTTGTAAGCTTCCGAACGTTCGCGAATCCCCTGCCCTGCTCCGACGACGAAAAGCGCAATATGATCGCGTCGCCCGTCTTTCGGCGGCAAGACATAATCCGCGAGGCACAAACCGTCGGCTTTACGCTGCCTCGGGAAACGGAACGTGTGGATCGGGCTCTTGCCGTTGGGTTCGAATAAATGGATGCGATTCCCTTCGCTCTCAGCCTCGAAAAAACGCCAGACGGCTTTGGGCTTAATAATCTTCGCGGCTTCGACCTTGATCTCTTCCATGCGCTCGTTCAGCTCGATCGCCTTCGGATCGCGGTCGGCGAGCTTCTGTTCGAAATTGCCTTTGAAGCCCAGGTGCTTCGCATACAGCATTTGCGGATTGATGTAGGACCAGATCTCCTTCAACTGCGGGATGTCGCGAAGCTTGCGGTCCGTATACGGCGCCGGGGGAATCGGAATTTCCGTGGAAACGCGCGCGCTGCGGATTTCCGTCTCGGGCGGAAGCTCCACAGCCGGGCGGTCGCTGACCGCTGAAGTCGGCAGAGTTTTATAGCCTTCGAGAAGGATCTTTTTGGAATCCTCTTTCATCAAATCGTTCGCGAGCCTCAAACCCGTCATGGCGTCTTTGGCGTAGAGCACAAGGTCTTCGTAACTCGGCGCTATTTTCGAGCGCGTGAATTTATCGGAGAGCGCAGCACCTCCAACGAGCATCGGCACTTGGATGCCGGCGGCTTTCAAGTCGCCGGCGGTGATCACCATTTGCTGCGCGGATTTCACCAGAAGTCCCGAGAGACCAATGATGTCCGGCTTGTGTTGATGATACGCATTGATGAGCTCTTCCGGCGGGACCTTGATGCCGAGATTCACGACTTCGTAGCCGTTATTGTTCAAAATAATTTCGACCAAGTTCTTCCCGATGTCATGCACGTCACCCTTGACCGTCGCGAGCAGGATCTTTCCCTTCGTCGCGGTCTCGGATTTTTCCATGAATTGTTCGAGGTGCCCGACCGCGGCTTTCATGGCTTCGGCCGACTGTAAAACTTCAGCGACGATAAGTTCGTTGTTATTGAAGAGCCGTCCGACCTCGGCCATGCCCGTCATGAGAGGACCATTGATGATGTCCAAGGGCCTCGCGCCTTCGGCGCGTTTGAGATCCAAGTCAGGAACGAGTCCGTCTTTCGTGCCTTGGATGATGTATTGGGCGAGACGTTCGTCGAGCGGCAGGGATTTCGAGGCGGCCTTTTCTTTTTTGACGGCGGTGCGGTAAAACTCGGCGACGGAGGCGATATTAGCCTGATTGATGGCGATGCGCTCCTCGGGAGATTGATGGCGCCAATCGTCTTTTTTATCGGCCCAATTGAACAATAATTTTTCCGCCAGCCTCTTCTCTTCCTCAGGAATGCCCGCGAACCTTTCGAGCTTTTCCGCGTTCACGATCGCGAGATCGAGGCCGGCTTTCGTGCAATGGTAGAGAAAGACGGAATTGATCACTTCGCGCGCGGCGGGGGGCAGGCCGAACGAAATATTCGAGATCCCCAAGACGGTTTTGACGCCGGGAATTTTTTCTTTGATGAGCCGAATACCCTCAATCGTCTCGACCGCGCCGCCGATATAATTCGCGTCGCCCGTCGCGGTCGGAAATACCAATGGGTCGAAAACGATGTCTTCCGCACGCACGCCGTATTTCTCTGTGAGCAATTTAAACGAACGTTCGGCGACTGCGAGTTTCCGCTCGCGCGTAAACGCCTGGGCTTGAAGAGGATCTTCATCGATACAGCCCACTACCACCGCGGCGCCGTACGTACGCAAAAGCGGGCAGATTCTTTCGAATTTTTCTTCGCCATCCTCGAGATTGATCGAGTTTATGATCGCCTTGCCCTGGCTGTAGGTCAGCGATTTCTCGATCGCCTTCGGGTCGGTCGTGTCGATCATCAGCGGCGCTTTGATCTTGCGGATGAGCTTGTCGTAAAAGGGATCGATGTCGGGAAGTTCGTCGCGATCGGTCGACTGGAGACAGACGTCGATGATGTGGGCGCCGTTTTTGACCTGGCGGCGCGCGATCTCGGTCGCTTCTTCCCATTTTTCGGAATTGACCAAGTCTTTGAACAGCCGCGACCCGATCACGTTCGTGCGTTCGCCGACGATCAAGGGGCGGTTGTCGTCCGTCGCTTCAACGACTTCGATGCCGCTGTAAAAAGACCTCACCCCATCCGCCTTAGGCGGACTCTCCTTCGTAAGGAGAGGGAGTTTTCTTGGTTGCTTTCCAACGACCATTTGCGCGATCGCCGCGATGTGTTTTTCGGTCGTGCCACAGCACCCGCCGACGATGTTGAGCCAGCCGTTGTCGGCAAACCTCGCAAGTTGGCGCGCCAACGACTCAGGAGTTTCCAAATACTCGCCTTCTTCGTTCGGCAGGCCGGCGTTCGGATAACACGACACCGCGAAATCCGTCATTTCATGGATCGTACGGACGTGATCCGTCATGAATTCCGGGCCGGTCGCGCAATTGAGCCCTATGGCGAGCAGCGGCAAATGCGCGAGGGAAACGACCAAGGCATCGGCCGCCTGACCCGCGAGCATCGTACCCATGGGTTCGATGGTGCCGGAGACAATGATCGGCCGCGTGACTTTTAATTCATCAAAAGCTTTCCGAATACCGATCGTCGCGGCTTTGATATTGCGTGTGTCTTGTGAAGTTTCGATCAGCAGGAGATCGACGCCACCCTCGAGCAAGCCCACCGTCTGCACCCGGAAATTCTCGATCAATTGATCGAAAGTCACGCCACCGGTCACCGTGATCGACTTGGTCGTCGGCCCCATCGAACCGGCTACGAACCTGGGTTTTTCAGACGTCGAAAATTCTTTAGCCGCCTGTGCCGCAAGCTCCGCGGCCTTTTTATTGATCTCGTGCGCCTTATCGCCCAATCCGTATTCGGCCAATACCAACGGGGTCGCCCCGAACGTATTCGTCTCGACGATGTCGGCGCCGGCTTCGAAATATTTGCGGTGAATGTCGAGAATCACGTCGGGACGCGTGAGGACTAAGTTTTCGTTGCATCCTTCGAGATCTACGCCGCCGAAATCCTTAGCCGTCAGATCGCGTTGCTGCAGCATCGTACCCATCGCGCCGTCGAGCACGAGGATGCGGCGGGACATTAGTTCTAAAATCTGCGAAGTTTTATCGGGCGCAAGGGACATTTTAATCTCTGGGGTTGTAATCGTAATATTCGTCGGCGTCCAAACGGTAGTCGTGATTTTTATCGTATTTCCAGACGTTGCCCATGCCTTGATAATACCCGCGCGCCATTTGGAGCCGGACGCGCTCTTCGGCGTCCAGCCGGCCGTTTTTATTGAGATCGAACTGCTTCTCGAATTTGCCGATCGGCTTCGAGGTCCAGCGCTTAATCTGATGGGCGGCGACTTTTTTCGAAACCGAGTCCGGCTCCAGAACTTCTTCCGTCACGACGGGCAACATGTAGGTACAACCCATGAAAAATAAAAGTATGGCGGCGAGAAACGGTATTTTCATGAGTACATCAGATGAAGGGCCAACGGGGAGAGTCCGCCAGGGGCGGAGGCATCTCTCTCTCAATTTAAATTGTGTGGAGCTGAGGGGGATCGAACCCCTGACCTCGTCGTTGCGAACGACGCGCTCTCCCAGCTGAGCTACAGCCCCGGTACCGACGGGGACCTTCTTTCACTTAATTTTTTGGGGAAATCAAACAGAGAATGAATGGCCGCATCCACACGACCCGCTGGCGTTCGGGTTTTGGACCACGAAGCCGGAGCCGCGGAAGTCTTCCACCCAGTCGATCGTGGCGCCTTTGAGGTAGGGCAGGCTCACCGGATCCAAGACCACTTTGACGCCATTCACTTCGGAAGTTTGATCGTCGTCTCGCATTTCATCGAGGGTAAAGCCGTATTGAAATCCTGAACAACCTCCACCCTGCACATAAACCCGAAAATGAGTCGCTTTCTGATCCTTATTATTCGCCGTAAAACTTCTCACTTTTTGAACGGCATTCTCGGTCAAATTCATCACCAGACCGAAATCACCAATCGCATGTGGCACAGACGTCGTAACTTCTTGGGTTGACTCCATAACCATCTCCTTAATTTTCTTCTAATATAGTTCGTTCTTCTCCAGTGGCGCAAGGAGGAAGTATTTCGAGGTGAAATCACGACAATCGAAACTTTTCAATCCGGCGCAATAAGCCAATGAATTTTTCACCTGAACTCGAGAGCCTATATTCTACCTTAGGCGGGATGACCGGATAAACTGTCTTCGTCACCAAGTGATACCGACAAAGTTTGGCAAGCCTCTGATTTAACACTTTCGTTGAGATACCTCGGATACATTTTTGCAAAACTCCTGGCCTTCGGTATCCCGAATCAATGGCTTTGAGCACGGCTAAAGACCATTTACATCCGGCGATATCGCTAAAAATTTCCAAAACACTTCTTGGAGGTGAACATTTCTCTACGACTTTCATAAGTTGTACCATTTGGTTCCTGCCTTACCTACAAGTACCTACTTGCAACAAACACGGATCTTCCTTACGTAGGCAGAAACAAGGAGATTTTATGACAACGAAAGCTACCTTCTACCATGCAGGATGTCCAGTTTGCGTAGACGCAGAACAAGTTTTGGCTCTCTCATTGAACCCAACTCAATACGAGGTGGAGATCGTTCATCTGGGTCAATCCAAAAATCGCATTTCAGAAGCCGAGAAGAATGGAGTCAAGTCCGTTCCCGCTTTGGTCATCGAGGGGAAACCTTATCACATTAATTTTGGGGCCTCACTTGAGGCTCTGAAATAAGCCTCTGCTTTTCCCTACAATCATGGACGCAAGGCAGAAGTGGAGTCTTTTACTTGCAGACGCTGAATGATCCTCGAGACGGAGGCTCGGATCACCAGGAGAAGTCCTGGTTGATGAGCCGGAGGGATCAACGAAAAAACCTCTTGTTTCAATTTTTCTTCGGTCAACTCGTTCAATCTTCCCTTTAAAAGCTCCGCCGATTCCGCCATCGTCACTTTTTTGGGCTTTGCACGCATGATTTCCAGTCGGGACAGACGGCCTTGAAGGGTCGCTATATCAAAGGGCGTCAAGGGTTCGAAAAGGGAGAGGTCGTACAAATCGCGACTGACTTTTCTTTCCAAGCACGCGGCAATTTTATTGGCGAACGCCTCCGCGGGGGCCATCACTCGGACCACGCGGCCACTCAATGCATAGAGGTTTGAAATTTTCGCGGTGGAAACCGGTTCTGGCGGCAAATGGAGAGACGGCACGACCGAAATTTCTAATGTCGCTTGAACTTTGTTCTTCTGGTCGATGACGTCGATAAAAATGCCGCGCGAATTCAAATCCTTCCGCGTGATCTTAAGATCGGGAATTTCCTCTAAAGCCGTCACGACACGCCGGACGAGGGTCTTTTTAGACTCCTTCGAGAGCAGTACGAAATCCAGATCCTGCGTGTAGCGTGGGCTGTCGAGCAGCCGTAACAACATCCCCCCTCTCAGGATCAAGTCGTCCTTCAGGCGCTCGGCGAGATGATTTAAGATCTCGATTAAAATTTTTTCAGCCGACATTTTTCAGTCTCCCTTCGACAAAGGTTCGGAAACGAGGATTACGGTATTTCTTCAAATACCGGCGTAGTTTCGCGTGGTCCAGCTTGGACACGTTCACTTCGCTCAGCGGATCGATCGCAAAACGGGCTCCCTTCGCGTAAAAATAAAGCAGGTCGAGGTATGCCTTTTCCGAATCCGCCACGGCAACGCCGTTACTCAGTCGGTTTGTTCCGAAAGTCAGATCTTTACGGATGGAAAAAAACTGCAAAGTTCCTGCCGGCGTTTCCAAAATTTTTCTCCCTATCCCGACATAAACAAAAGACACGGAACGCTGAGGCGTGGTCCCGATCAACAGGTTTTTCGCTAAGATCGAATCCATCGATACGTAGGCGTTTCCCCTCAGCCGGACTCCCAGTTGCCAAAGATCCGGTGCTTTTGTGATGTAGTATCCTCTCTGCACCTTTGAAAGAAGCCCGTCCCGGATCAGTCGTTTAATAATCCTTTTATTTTGCTGCTGGGAGCCTGTACCGATCAAATTGCAAAGATCCGCGAAAGAAAACACGCCGCCCAAATCCGCGCCTAGCTTTTGAAGCCTTTCCCACAATATCGCGACCGACAGCTTCTTTTTCATAATACACACTAAGTATCACAAATTGACCCTTTTTGCATAGTATGATTCATAGTGCAGAGTAAGTGTCTATTTTATGCACTTACCCTCTACTATGAAATCAACCCGTTTTGGTGACTGTGATGATGACACTAAGCCTTATTTTTCCGGACAGCGCTTAAATTTCTCTGCCATTGCGCATAACGAATACGATCCATTGCCGAACCCTCTCTGAATTTTTGAAATTCGTCTTCCGTCATGTCCCATGCTTGCGAAGCGGTCCTGGCCAAGACTTCGGGACGGGGCTGGAATTCCGGCAGATAGGTCGCGGGGATGCGATCATTGTAAGGGCAGACGTCCTGGCAGACGTCGCAGCCGTAGAGATGCGTACCGACGCCGCGCGATTGGGACTCGGTAAATTCGCCGCGGTATTCGATCGTTAAGTAAGAAATGCACTTCGTCGCGTCCAAGACACCGGGTTCGGGTAAGGCGTCCGTCGGACAGGCTTCCAGGCATTTCGTGCAAGTTCCGCACTGATCCAGCGCGGGACGGTCGTAGTCCGGCTCGTCGAAAGCGATCGTCGTCAGGATTTCGGCGAGAAAGAAAAAAGAACCGAGGCCGTTGTTGATCAGCATGGTATTTTTACCGATCCATCCCAAACCGGCGCGCGCGGCGTAACTGCGCTCCAAGACAGGTCCCGTATCGACGTAGCGCTTCATTTGCGCCGAAGCGTCGATCGATGACAGGATGAAAGTTTCGAGCGCTTTCAATTTTTCATCGATGACACGATGATAATCCTGCCCGTGGGCATAGCGTGCGATCGTATCTCCGGAGGCGCCCGTGAAATAATTGAGCCCGACGCAAATTACGGATTTCACGCCCGGCAGGACTTTTTCGGGATCTCCGCGGCGTTCGGATTGGCGGTTCAAATAAGCCATGGTCGCGCCGTACCCTTGGTCCAACCACCACCGGAAAAAATCGTGGTCGGGTGACGGATGTGCAGCGGTAACGCCGACCAATTCGAAACCCAACCCTTGGGCGAACTTTTTAATTTTTTCCGCTTTTCCCATCGACAATGAATTTTCCTTATCCTACCTCAAGCGACGGAGTCTTTTTCTATGCCACTCGAACCCGTCACGGTCATTCTCGAAAAAATTTTTTACTTAAGCCCCACCGTACGCACCTTCCGTTTTCGTTTTCCCGAAGGAAAATGGATCCCGTTCCAGGCCGGCCAATTCTGCATGGTACAAGTGCCGAAAGACGACAAGATCGTTAAAAAAGCCTATTCGATCTGCTCCGCGCCGTTCGAGGAAGGCTATCTGGATCTTTGCATCAAAAAAGTCGAGGGCGGTCACGCGACCGGATGGTTTTGGACGCTGAAAGAAGGCGATGCCGTCACGCTCACCCTGCCCTACGGCGGCTTCATGCTCAAAGAACCTTTGGACGCCGATCCCGTTTTCGTGGCGACCGGTACGGGGCTTGCACCCTTGCGCAGCATGCTGAAGACGCTGGTCAAAAACGGCTGCGATCGTCCCATGACGTTGATCTTCGGCGTGCGTTACGAGGACGAAATCCTCTACGCCGACGAATTCCATTCCCTCGAAAAGCAGCATCCGAATTTCAAATTTATCCCCACCGTCTCCCGCCCTCAAACTCCGAAAACTTGGGCCGGAGAAACAGCCTACGTCCAGGACGTCCTCAAAAAACACGTGCCCGACCCAGCCGGAAAACAAATCTACGTCTGCGGATTGATCCCCATGATCGAAGCGGTGCAAAAAGCCGCCGAGGAAATCGGCTTCGACAAGAAGCGGGTGCATTTCGAGAAATACGTCTGACGCTTTTGCGTCACGACACGGGTTCACTCATTTTCTTCGGTCAGATATTCTAGTTTGGCCAATTTCAAGTCGCCGTCTTCGCGGTAAAAAATGAGCCGGTAGGCGCTGCCGACGGTCACTGTGACGGCCGTACCGTCGGTCATGGGTTGGTAGTGAAGCGTGGAATATTGCGGATACGGCTGGGCGTAAACGCTTCCCAAGCCCACCAGCATCCCGGAGACTCTATCTTTGTCCCACCAGTTTTTTTGTCTCAGGAGAAGCGAGAGTTCCCGGTACGTCCTGCGCCCGACCTCTGCTGGCCTTCCCCTGAAGGAATCGTCATGATTGACGTCATAAAACTTAAGGCCATCGCGGGAAACGAAGGTCAATAAGCGGCTCTCTTCCCAACGGTTTTCACGGAGACCGTTTTTCATGTACTGAAGAAATGCGACCACTCGTTTAAATTCAGACGGAACGGCATAGTCGCGCACAAAATCATCGAGCAACATTTCCCGTTTGGCGGCTTCGTCCCAGATCACTGCCGGGATGTCCTCGTTCGAAACGCGCCTTATTCCGCATTCCCCCAAAACCGATTCGTAGACGTCGTTACGCACCTCGCCGCGCGTTTGCACTCGGCCCGTGGCTTTCAGCAGAAACACATAAGGTTTCTGATACGGCAAATCACCGCCTACGGGATTTAAGACGACGATTTGATTCCATTTCGTGTCGCCCTTCAATTCGCGTTCGATTTGAACGTCTATCCGGGATCGATCGCCTTTCGGCGTCGTGAAATCGATCCGGCGGCCGACAATCACGAGATCCGCTTTTGCGATCATGGCATCCAAAGAGCGCGGAAAGTCGGGAAAGCATGCGGGCGTGGCTTCGGCGAAGGAGCAAAAGAGGCTTAGAAAGAATACGACGAGTAAAAATCGGATCACCCCGACCCCAACGAGAAAAACACATTTAAGAATTCAGATGGAGAAACGATTTTTAAATTTTTGGGCGGCTTTCCGTAGTCTTTTTTATTCCCGGTAATCAAAGCATCCGCTTCGCCCGAGAGAGCGACTTCCAAAAAAGGCATGTCGTCCGGGTCGGGGATCGCCCAAGAGAGGGGCGCCGACGTTACGGATTCCCCAAAACGATCCAAAAAAGCGAGGAACTCATCGGCGACGGATGGAGAAAAACTGAATTTCTCCCGATGCAGCACTTCGCGGTATTCGTACAAAATCCGGCTGTCGAAAAGCACCCGAAGATCGCCTTTTTTGACCCAATCCAAGATGCGAGCCGGATCTCCGTGGGGTTTGAGAAAGGCCGAAACCAAGATATTGGTATCGATCACGACCCTCATCCGCGGCGTTCCTTGCGGGTTTTGCGAATCTCCTCTTCGATGTCCTTCTCGGACATTTGATCCAAGCCGTGGTCTCTAGCTTCCTGCCTCAGTTTATCGATAGCCCAAGCGCCTCGAGCCTTCCGGATCGCATTGAGCGTGTTCTCCAGCGTTTCGCCGTTGATTCCTGTCATGAGAGCGACGGGCCGGCCATTGAGGGTCACCACGACCTCACGCTCTTTATCGAGCATGGTCCATAGGTCCGAAGTATTGAGACGAAGTTCGCGAGCTGTAATGAAGTTCATAAAGACCTCTTTTTGTTATTCTTATGTATAACAAAAAGAAGACAAAATGACAATGAGCAAACTTATCTCTTCTGACTAAACCGATCCCAGCGAGAAAAACACGTGCGACGCCGTGACCTGCACGAAGACGGGCTTGCCGGTTTTAAAGCCGCTTTGAACCGCGACCCCTTTCGGGACGTGGGCGATGAGCGGGCGGCGGGCACCAACTTCTATTTCTAAAGATTCAATCGTTCCCAGATATTGGACACTTTTGATCTTCGCCGGGACCTGACCTTCTTCGGGCTTCGACGAGACGTAGACGTCACTAGGACGAAACAAAATCGAGGCAGGCGTGCCGTCCGGAAGATCATAGGGGCCGAAATTCAAGGCGCCCCATTTCACTTCGCGGTTCCAGACGTCGCCTTCGATCCGGTTGGTTTCGCCCACGAACGACGCTACGAATTCCGTCGCGGGACGGTCGAACAACACCTGCGGCGGGGCGTCTTGTTCGATCTTGCCGCGGTTCACGACCAACACGCGATCCGAAAGCTCGAACGCTTCTTCCTGGTCGTGCGTGACGAGCAGCGAGGTCAGCTTGATGCGGTCGTGCAGCTCCCTCAACCAAGCGCGCAGTTCTTTGCGCAAGCGCGCGTCCAAAGCCCCGAAAGGTTCGTCCAACAACAATAGCTCCGGCTCCGGCGCCAAGGCGCGCGCCAGGGCCACGCGCTGGCGCTGGCCTCCGGAGAGCTGCGAGGGAAAACGTTTTTCAAGGCCCGAGAGACCGACCAAATGCAGCAGGTCTTTCGC
>JBPOJN010000044.1:0-2287 GCA_052033505.1 Myxococcota bacterium
ATTCCGCGCCCCGCGTCTTGGCTTTTTGCAGATCTTTTTCGAGCTTTTTGACCTGATCCATGAGCTTTTCGACGCGTTCAATCACTTCATGCGGCGTGGTCTTCAACATCAACGCCAAACGGTCGACATCGGATTCCATTTTCCTCAAATAGTTCAGGCCTTGATTGCCGACGACCGCCTCGATGCGCCGGACGCCCGCAGCGACCGAACCTTCGGAAGTAATCTTGAGCAAACCTATCTGCCCGGTCGCGGAGACGTGCGTACCGCCGCAGAGCTCGGTCGAGAAATCGCCCATTTTGCAGACGCGTACGCGGTCGCCATATTTATCGCCGAAAAACGCTAAAGCCCCCGCCTTGATCGCGTCTTCATAGCCCATGACGATTTTTGAGACTTCCAGGTTGCGGCGGATTTGGCGGTTCACGATGTCTTCGATTTCAGACAAACGGTCTCTCGAAACGGACTCGAAATGCGAAAAGTCAAAACGTAATTTTTCCGGCGTCACCAAGGATCCGGCCTGACGCACGTGCGTGCCGAGAACGTTACGAAGCGCAGCGTGTAGGAGATGCGTCGCCGAGTGATGACTCATCGAACCCTCGCGGCGCGGCGCGTCCACTTGCAGGTCGATCGCGTCGCCTTCCTGAAGCTCGCCTTCCAAGATCTTCACGCGATGCACGATCAAGTCTCCGCCTTTGTGCGTTTCGAGCACTTCGGCGCGTAAACCTTTACGGGAGATGATACCTTGGTCGCCAACTTGACCGCCGCCTTCGGGATAAAACGGCGTCTTCGGCGTCACGATTTCAATTTCGTCCCCGGCTCCGGCTTTCGACACTCGTTTTTCGTCCGCGAGACGGATCATCGCGGCGACTGGTGAGTTCGCTTCCAACGACTCATAGCCGGTGAATTCGGATTTCACGAATTCGGAAATCTCCTGATAGACGTCTTTGAGTTTGGAGGCGGCGGCGCCCTTCCACGCGCGGCGGCCACGGCCTTTTTGCTCTTCCATCAATTCTTCAAATCCGGCCATGTCGATGTCGAGGCCGTTTTCCTGCGAAATAATTTCGGTCAAATCGATCGGAAATCCATAAGTGTCGTAGAGTTTGAAAACGATTTCGCCCGAAAGGACTTTTTCCTTGGCGTGCCTGGCTTTCTCCAGCTCCTCGCGGATGATCGCGAGGCCTTTGTCCAACGTCTCCAGGAATTTCTCTTCTTCCGAACGCACGACTTTTTGGATGAGCTCCGCGTTTCTTTTAAGCTCCGGGTAAACCTCGCCCATTTGGTCGAAGACGACGTCCGCGAGTCGGTAAAAGAAAGGCTCACTCTGACCGAGCAATTTTCCGTGGCGGATCGCGCGGCGCAGGATACGCCGTAGAACGTAGCCGCGGCCTTCGTTCGACGGTTGCACGCCGTCGGCGATCAGGAAACACGCCGAACGGATATGGTCGCAGAGCACGCGTATGGAAACATTGGTTTCTTCGTACTCCCCGCCCTTGCCCGGCACGTCGCCGCTGTATTTCTTGCCGGTCAATTTTTCGACTTCGCGGATCAGAGGCGTAAAAAGGTCGCTGTCATAATTTGCATGCACGCCTTGGACGACCGCGGAGAGCCGTTCCAGCCCCATACCGGTATCGATCGAAGGCTTTGGCAGGGGTTTCATGTGGCCGTCGGCGTCACGCTCGAACTGCATGAAGACCAGGTTCCAAATCTCCATAAAACGGTCGCAGTCGCAACCGATCGCACACGTAGGCTTCCCGCAGCCGAATTCTTTCCCGTGATCGAAATGAATTTCGGAGCAAGGTCCGCAGGGACCCGTGTCACCCATCGACCAGAAATTATCTTTTTCGCCCAGGCGCTTGATACGCTCTTGCGGGATCCCGACCTCTTCCATCCAGAGTTTTTCGGCCTCGTCGTCTTTCTCGTAGACCGTGATCCAGAGCTTATCCTTCGGGATCTTCATCTCGAGCGTCAGGAAGTCCCAGGCGTAGCGGATCGCTTCCCTTTTGAAATAGTCGCCGAACGAGAAATTCCCGAGCATCTCAAAAAACGTGTGGTGCCGCGCCGTGCGGCCGACGTTCTCCAGGTCGTTGTGCTTGCCGGAAACGCGCAGGCACTTTTGCGACGTCGTTGCGCGAGGGAACGGGGCCTTCTGCGCACCGGTGAAATAGTTTTTGAACGGCACCATGCCCGCGTTCGTGAAATAGAGCGTCGGATCGTCGACGGGTATCAACGAAGCGGAGGCAACGCGTTTATGGCGAAGGCTTTCGAAGAACTTCAAAAACCTCTCTCGAAT
>JBPOJN010000010.1:0-61864 GCA_052033505.1 Myxococcota bacterium
GTAGAAATTGACTCGCCTATTTGCAACCCTGCTAATGGATTATTAAATAAAGAAGAAACTTCATGCAAAATATGTCTCCCGCGTGTTTTTGGCGATTAAAAAAGTTTTAGGCGTCCATCGTTCCGCCGAGACCTGCATTTTCGACGAAGTCGACGTCGGCATTGGTGGGCGCGTCGCGGACGTGATCGGACGTAACTTGTCGGAGATGGCGCACGATAATGGCGCGGCGGGCGAGAAACAGATCCTTTGCGTCACGCATCTGCCGCAGGTCGCTTGTTACGCAGACCGGCATTTCGTGATCCGCAAGGAAACGGCGAAGGGGAGGACGGTCACCCGCGTGACGCTTCTCGATACCGACCAGAGGGAAAATGAAATCGCGCGCATGTTGTCGGGTGTGGCGATCACGGACCAAGCGAAGGCGCACGCGAGGGAAATGCTGAAAACCGCCAGGGCTTGAAACCTTGATCAACGCTTAAACCAACCGAACTTAAAAGAGACTTCATGACAAACCCCATCTCAGAGCTGGAAAAAAAAATAAGCGGCCTGAAAGTCGACGATTATGAGATCTACGCAGTCGAGTCGAGGAGGCTTTCGGTCGAGGCCAAGGACCAGCGTATCGACGCGTTGGAGGATTCCATCGAGCGCGGCGTCGCGATCCGGCTGTTCCGTGGACTTAGAACCGGTTTTGCTTCTTCCAGCGATTGGTCTCCGGCTTTTTTGGACCGGGCCTTGGCCGCCGCCCATGAGAGCCTGGAGTTGGTCGAAGAAGAAGTCCGCGGAGACCTGCCGTCTTCGAAAGGTTTGAACTTATCATCGTCTCCGGCTGTTTCGTCTCCGGCTTTCGCTCCGTCGCCCGAAGCTAAGTTCCAAATCGCCCTCGCCCTCGAAAAGGCCGTGCGTGATTACGACACGCGCATCCGCCGCGTGCGGGACGCGGGATACTCGGAGGAAACCAAGACCATCACGCTCAAGAATTCGAAAGGCTTCGACGCTTCTTATACGAAGACTGGATTCGATCTCTCGCTCATGGTCGTGGCCGAAGAAAACGGCCAGCAAGAAATGGCCTGGGAATCTCGTTACGAAGAGGATTTTGGTAAGCTTGACCCCGTGGCTTTAGCCCGCCGCACAGCTGATAAAGCCTTAAAACAACTGGGCGCCACGACGATCGCCACTCGTAAATCCCCGGCGCTCTTGGATGCCTCCGTAGTCACGTCGTTTTTGGGCGTTTTATCATCGTCGTTTTTGGGCGATCAGGTCCGTAAAAACCGTTCCGCTCTACGTGGACGCGTGGGTGAAAAAGTCCACGGCGATCTGATCACGATCCTGGACGACGCGACACTGAAAGGCGGGTACGCCTCCAAACCTTTCGACGCCGAAGGCGTGCAAACGCGCCGGAATGTACTGGTGGAAAAAGGCGTTTTGAAGAATTTCCTCTATGATTTGGCCACAGCGCAGCAGGAGAATGTTTCGTCTACCGGCAGCGCAGTGCGGCCTCATTATAAAGAACCCCCGCGCATCGGGACGTCCAACTTCTTCATTGCTCCTGGTTCGGGATCTTTGGAAGAAATGCTGAAAGACATGGGCACGGGTTTTTGGGTCCGGGACATGATCGGCGTCCATACGGCGGACGCGGTGTCGGGAGACTTTTCCTTGGGCGCGAGCGGTCTGTGGGTGGAGAACGGAAAACCTTCCCAAGCCGTCCGCGGCGTCACCGTCTCCGGAAACATTCATCAATTATTGTCGAAAGTTACGCGTGTCGGCGGCGAAGTAACCTGGTATCATGGTTTGGGCTCTCCCCCGTTGGTAATCAAGGAGCTGGAGATCGGCGGACTATGAAGATCGAGTATTTCGGCATGACGGACGTGGGTCGCAAGCGGGATAAGAACGAAGACAGCCTGCTCGTGAACGGCGACCTGGGCGTTTTCGTCGTGGCCGACGGTATGGGTGGGCACCAGGGGGGGGAGATCGCCAGCCGCATCGCGGTTAAGACGGTAGAGGACACCATCTCACAAGTCGTGCGCGATCCCGAAGCGACGATCGCGACTGACATGGCGTTCGATCGTTCCCATCCCGGCGAGCTCCTGAAATACGCCATCCGCGTGGCCTCTGGAAAAATTTACGACGAAGCCTGCAATACGCCCCACCTCAAAGGTATGGGGACGACCGTCGTTTCGCTTTACGTGAAAGACGGTAAAGGTTTCGTGGCGCATGCGGGAGACAGCCGGGCTTATCTCGCTCGCGACGGCGAGATGAAGCAGATCACTGCGGATCATTCGTTGGTCGCGGAGCAGCTTCGGGCCGGATTCATCACGCGAGACGAAATCAAGAACCACAAATACAAAAACATCATCACGCGCTCGGTGGGGTTCCAGGGTGATGTCGAGGTAGACTTGAATCAGTGGGAAACCAAGAAAGGCGACCGCTTTTTATTATGTTCGGACGGACTCAGCAACTTGGTCGACGAAGCGGAGCTCAAGCGCGTCCTCTGCGGTTCTTCCCCGAAAAACGCCTGCAAGCGCCTGATCGAAGCCGCAAACCTAAAGGGCGGCGACGACAACATCACCGTCGTGATCGTTTCAATCCTGTAGTTTTCTTAAAACTTCTTTTGACGCACCCTCCCGTCTTTTTGCCGATTTGGGGTTGACACTTCTTTCCGGCGATTGATACCTCTGGGGCCAGACAGCGTTCCTTCGTAGAGACACGACACAGTTTGCGGTTAAGTCTCTTAAATCAAAAACCAAGGGGTTTATTTTGAAATTAATGAAGATTTTCTTTGAGATGGAGTCCTGCGCCGCGGATGAATTTTTCCATCTGTCGCGTCACCGGGCCCGTTGGTTGATGGTGTCTTTCGTCGCGGCGGTTTTCATCGTATGCGCTTCCGTCGGAAGCGTTTTTTATTACCGCTCCGTTTATGCCTCGCTCGAGCAGAAGAAAAGCACCCTGGCTTCCTACGAAAAAGAGAGAAAAGAAGTTTTAGCAAAAGTCGCCATGCTGGAATCCTCCGTCCGGGACGCGCAAGCGCTCACGGGCAACTTAGCCGCCCTGGTCGGAAGCCAGAGAGTGGATCTGGGCAAGGGTATCGGCCCACTCCCGTCTGCGGATGCGAATCGTTTTGATATCCAGAAGAAGACCGCCCCCATCGACCTTGAATCCTTGGCGTCGATCGAAGCGTTGGATCCGCGCATCAACAACGTCGGCCAGCAAGTCGACACGCTTCGTGCGAAGGTGAAGGAATTAACGAAGATCCAGAACGACAAACTGCTCTACATCGCCTCGACGCCGTCCTTGTGGCCGGTCAAAGGTTGGGTCACCAGCGACTTCGGTTTCCGGCGGTCTCCGTTCACGCTCAAATCCGATTTCCACGGTGGCATCGACATCGCGGCCGCTTGGGGCACGCCGGTCATGGCGCCTGCCGACGGCGTCGTAACGTTCTCCGGTCAAAAAGGCGGTTACGGGAACTCGGTCGTCATCGATCACGGTTTCGGCATCGTGACGAAGTACGGACATGCCTCGCAGCTTTTGGTTACGGAAGGTCAAAAAATCAAACGCGGTACCCGTATCGCGTTAGTCGGAAATACCGGGCATTCCACCGGTCCGCATCTTCATTATGAGATCCACGCCGACGGCGTGCCGGTCGATCCGATGAAATACATCCTGCGCTAGTCTCGTGCGTTGAAAGCTTCTTAAAATTTAATAGATTTCTTTTTTGAGGACTGCCTATAGTCGCCGCCCTTATGTTTCTGCGACTGGCCCGGAAGGTTTTCAAGACCAACAATGACCGCGTTTTGCGTGATATCGCTCCGATCGTTGCCAAGATCAATTCCCTCGAAGCCTCCCTGACGCCTTTAAACGACGCGGATTTAAGCGCGAAGACGAATGAATTCCGCGAACGCCTGTCCAAGGGCGAAACCTTGGATCAGCTCCTCCCAGAAGCGTTTGCCGTTTGCCGAGAGGCTTCCCGGCGTGTGCTGAACATGAGGCATTTCGACGTGCAGCTGATCGGCGGCGCGGCCTTACATCGCGGACGCATCGCGGAAATGAAGACCGGCGCAGGCAAGACCTTGGTCGCGACTTTGCCGGTTTATTTGAACGCCCTCGAGGGCAGAGGCGTGCACGTCATTACGGTCAACGATTACCTGGCCAAGCGCGACTCCGAATGGATGGGACGCCTCTACCGGATGCTGGGTCTTTCGGTCGGCGTCATCGTGCACGGATTGAGCGATGCCGAGCGTCAAGCCGCCTACCGCGCGGACATCACCTACGGCACGAACAACGAATTCGGCTTCGACTACCTGCGAGACAACATGAAGTACGCGCTCGAGCGTTACGTCCAGCGCGAGCTCAATTTCGCCATCGTGGACGAAGTCGACTCGATCCTTATCGACGAATCGCGCACGCCTTTGATCATCTCGGGACCTTCCGAGGAATCAACCGACAAATATTACCGCATCGACGTTATCATCCCGAACCTAACTCAAGGCGTATTGAAAGAAGAGCGCGACAAAAAAACGATGACGGAGGATTACGTCACCGATGAGAAGAGTCGCACGGTCGTCTTGACCGAACAGGGCGTCGAAAAAGTCGAGAAAATGTTGGGCATCGGGAATCTTTACGATCCCGCCAACATCGAAATCCTGCATCACGTGAATCAAGCCTTACGCGCACACAGCCTTTACAGGCGCGACGTGGACTATGTCGTGAAGGACGACAAGGTCACCATCGTCGACGAATTCACCGGACGCCTCATGCCGGGCCGCCGCTGGAGCGACGGTCTGCACCAGGCCGTGGAAGCCAAGGAAAAAGTCACGATCGAAAACGAAAACCAAACGCTCGCGACGATCACGTTCCAGAACTATTTCCGCATGTACAACAAGCTCGCGGGCATGACGGGCACGGCCGACACGGAAGCCCAGGAATTCGCCAAGATCTACAACCTCGAAGTCTTGGTCATGCCGCCCAACCGTCCCATGGTCCGTCAGGACCAAGCCGACGTGATTTACAAGACCGAGCGCGAAAAATTCCATGAAGCGATCAAAGAGATCAAAGAATTGCATCAAAAGGGCCGTCCGGTCTTGGTGGGCACCATTTCGATCGAAAAATCAGAAAAGCTTTCTTCGCTCCTGAAACGCGAGGGCGTTCCGCACCACGTCTTGAACGCCAAGCAGCACGAGCGCGAAGCTGAGATCGTGGCCCAAGCCGGCCGTTACGGAGCGGTCACGATTTCGACCAACATGGCCGGCCGCGGCACCGACATTCTCCTGGGCGGCAACCCGGAGTTTCTCGCGCGCGCGAAAGCCGACCCGGAACAGGATCCGGAGGGTTACTCGCGGACGCTCGAAGAATTCCGTAAGAAATGCGAAGAGGAAAAACAAAAAGTCGTTGCCTTGGGGGGCCTACATATCTTGGGCACCGAACGCCATGAATCGCGCCGCATCGACAATCAGCTGCGCGGCCGCGCCGGCCGCCAAGGCGATCCGGGTTCGTCCCATTTTTACCTTTCGCTTGAAGACGATTTGCTGCGTATTTTCGGATCGCATCGCATCAGCGCGATGATGGACCGTTTGGGCATCGAAGAAAACGAACCCATCACGCACCCGTGGATCAGCAAGGCCATCGCGAACGCGCAGAAGCGCGTGGAAGGGCATAACTTCGACCTGCGCAAACACCTGCTCGACTACGATGACGTCATGAACCAGCAGCGCAAGACCGTCTACGGCCTGCGCCGCGAAATCCTGGCCGGCGAGACGATACGACATAAGATCCTGGATCTGGTCGACCAATGGGTCACGGTTTTGGTCGATGAATTTCTCTCCGAGAAAAAAGCCGAAGTCGATCCCGCTTTCGCCGAACGCATCTTCAAGGTTTTCGAAATCCAAATGGATCCCGCCGAGTTGGGCGCGGGAAGCCGCGAGAAGGACGATGTGGGGCTTGCGCTCTATCGGACTTTGGAAAAGGTGTTTGAAGCGCGCGAACAGAAATTCACCGCGGAAATCCTCCAAGAAGCGTCTCGCATGATCTTGCTTTCCACGGTGGATCAGCTCTGGAAGGACCATTTGCTGTCGATGGACCATCTGCGCGAGGGCATCGGACTGCGCGGTTATGGCCAAAAAGACCCTCTGCTCGAATATAAGCGCGAAGGCTACGTCCTATTCCAAGCCATGCTCTTCCAGCTTTGCGAGGACGCGCTCGAAAAAATCTTCCACGTGCAGATCGCCGAAGAACGACAGGTAGCCCAAGTGCGACAAGCGCGCATGGCGCAGGAAAGAAAAGAGCTCTCGCCCGCGCGCGTCCCGACGCGTTCCGCTCCGCCGCCCCAAAGAACGCCGCCGTCACCTGCTGGATTTAACGGTCCGGCTCCCGTGGGTCCGCCTCCGCGGCCGACGGCGCCCGCCGCTTCCGCGCCGACCACGGGACGCAACGATCCGTGTCCTTGCGGTTCCGGTAAGAAATTCAAAAAATGCCACGGAGTGTAGTTTTTAATCCCGAACGCTTTCCAAAATAAGCTTTCTCTGCGCTTCAACCATCGGGAGGTCCTTCTTCTTGAACTGAGAAGGATCAGCCACATAAGGGCCGGGATTGCTGTATTGAACGGAATCGACGACGCGATCTTTGTCTTTTTCGCCCTCTAAAGACGTGATCCATTTGACACCGGATAAAGGAATCGAGAGCGGACACAAGCCGCGGCAGATTTTTGGTTTTTCCAGGAAAAGAAAAAGACGATCTCCGGCCTCGAAATAAGTATTCGTGCCTTTTTCCGCGCCGGGTTTTCGATAGGTCTGCAGCCCGCCGACGAATACGGTTTTTCCTTCTTTCAAGTCTCCCCGGTGAACCCGCTCAATCAGGACTTTTGCGACTATTTCGTCTCCAACATCCTTTCGTTCGACGATTTTACCTTCGAGTATTTCGGAGCTTGAAGAGACGAGTGTTTTCAAATCCTGATGAGGCATGGGAAAGGCTCCTGCCGTGGAACCGGATCCGAAGACGAAGAGAAGTGCCGCTAAGGTTAAGAATTTTTGGGAGAGAGAAGGGATCGTCATAAAGTTCCTATTTTAACTGCTCGGGAGAGATGAAAAAATAAACGTCTTTTTGTTCGCGCCGTCCCACTTTGCCTATAACTTCTACGTTCTTTTGCCGATGCGCATCTTGCTCTTCGGGGGATCGTAAAGACTGTTTGTTCATCGGGTCGTGCAGCGACACCGGGGTGCCGTCTTCCAATACGATAATCGCCCGTAGAAAAAATCTCTCCGGCCGTGCATGGGAATCATCTGAGGGGGCTCTGAGGGTGTTGGATAAGGCAGGAGGGTTTTTGATGTCTTGTGGATCGGTTTCGTAACGACCGAGAAGTCTGATTTTCTTGCCGACGAAACGTTCTAGATCCTGGTGATTGCGAACTTTAGGCAAAGAATCCATATCACCATCGATTTCGTTTTTGTCAGGGATCACGCAAGGGCCGACAATGCGCGCGGCTTGAGGGGTGATGGGATCGTTGCCTTGTTCAGCAAGAATTTTACCTAAAATTTCGACTTTTTTGCCTTCGTTTTTCTCAAGCTCCTCTGCGTTACGGTCCGAGCGTTCGTCCCAGAGGGGGTAGATAAAAATTTCGGTCTTATCTTCCAATACGATCGTCGCTTTCTCCGTCGGTATGGTTTTGGCGTTTGGACGAGCGGAGACGGGCAAATATGTACGGCGATAAGTGCCGACGACTTTGACGGTCTGTCCGTTCAATCTTTCGATATCGTTTTTGGTACGCACCAGTTGGGTCTTGGGGAGAATGTCCTCGAGGGCTTTCCGGATCGGGCGGTCGGTGGTTTCTGTGATCGTCAGTTTGTAGGCTGAGCCTTGGGAGGTTGTGCCGACCTTGCCGTCCGGTTCGAAGGAAAATTCTTTTTCGGAATAGCCTTTTTCCTGCAACAGGGTCCTCATCAAGTTGACCTGCTTTGTATTCAACGCGCCGTAGGTCAACGTCCTTTGTTGCTGCTCGTTGTTTTCATGCTTCTCGGAGGAAAAGGCCATATTAGAAATGGGGCAGGTCGCTACAGCGATGAGAAATGTGATAAAGAGAGATTTCATGATGATTCATCCTTGAGGAGCTGACTATTTCTGGTTGGCCTGAGGGAGGCAACGGAAAAAGTCCGCGGCAGACCTTTTTCAAGAAGCGAGCGGGAGCAAATTCATGCCGCCAACCGTCGTGTGCTCTTGGATTTGTGCCATGAGGGAATCGGGTGTTCCTAACAATAACCCAGAGGGCACTGAAGCTACGGTAAGGCCATCGGTTTGAACGATGAAGTCTCCGTTGCAGAGGAAAGACGCGTGCGTCGCCTTTTCTGTTCCAGGATTATAAAAGGTGAAAGTCATGCTTTTACCGACATCGAGAGAGCCTTGGAGGTGAGGTGGTAAGTTGTTTAGCGTGGTGCCGGGCAATAAGCGTTTCGGATCGTCTTGAATTTTTCCTAAACGATGCATTTCCCAAAAAGTCCTTAAAGCCGTTGGTCTGAATACCCCGCCAATCCCCGTATTCCTGAGAATTTTATAACCCAGGCCTTCTCGGGGAGTACCCGGAAATCCGACGCTGCCGCCGAGGATCGGTATTGTGTGGCCTACGACTTCCACGATTTTCTGACGATAGGCCTGACCATTTTTTTGCCACTGCGCTTCGAGCGGTTGTGGAAAGGTTGTGCTGATCAACGCCAGGAATTGTCGTCCATACAAACTCCAGAACCGGCTGCGCCATTTTTCCGTCCAGCGAAAGACGCGGGTTGCGGAGCCTACACCGAAACTGTGGGTGATCAAGACAGGATCCCCCTGGTTAGGGGTTGCGACACCGAGGTTTAAGCGAAGAGGGACAAGATTTTTTAGTAGCTTGAGAGCATCTGGTATTGTCTTGGCCGTTGTTCCGAAACACCGGGTCGTATCGTTAGCCGACCCAAAGGGTAATCCGACGACTTGAATGCCTCCTTCCAACATCGCATTTGCAGGTGAAAAGCCTGATTGAAGTGCGGAGAAGATATCCGAGGTGTCCGGGACTAAAAAATTCAGCAGACCCATCTCAGCCGTATAGAGGCTTCCATCCCCGCCGAGAACGATGATTCGTACGGGTCGGTCCCCGCTTTCGGTCTTGAGGTGTTTGAGTCGGTCGGCAATTTCGGCATGTCGTATCGTAGGGTCGGGATGGGTCAGGTACAGGGAGGTGGCCCTAGGATCGCCCGTCTCTCTTTCGATGGCGTTTGCCAGGGTTGCAGCAAAGAGAGCACCTTGAAATTTTTGGGGTGACCCATTGGCGATCAACAGGCAACGACTGGGGGACTCCACGGGCCCCATGACTCGATAACTCATAAGATGAAAACACCTCGATCGGCGGGTGAAAACGTTGCTAGCTACTTTTTAAGGACGCTTCTCGGAGGTTGGTGCCAGGCTACAGTAATTTTTGATGTCGAAATCCGAAGAACCGACGTGCACTTCCAGCATTTCGGCGTGGTCCGAGCTGGAGGTGATCTTCCAGAAGACAGGCACCAAAGGTTTGGAGCTCAGCACGATCTTTTTCCCGTTTTGGGCCGCTTCTTTTTTTGCGGATTGCACGTCTTGGGAGAGCGCTTGCCAATCCGCGTCTCCCAGTCCGAAACAGGTGCGGGACAGGGTCTGCAGTGTGGGGAGGAATAAATCAGGTACGTTGCCGAAATCGGCCCTTTCCAAATCAGCCTGGTAATTCAAGGCCAACGACTCGACATGATCTGGCTTGCCCTGTGTGGATGGGGCTTGGAAAAGGGTGAGGGTAAAGCCTCGGGAGGCGATTTGAGGATAGCGCGATTGCCATCCTTTTTCGTAATGAGGCAGGGCTCCGGTCATCTCGAGAACGTATTCCCGTGCGAGGTTTTTTTGACCCTTCGAGGGTGCGATTTCCCGAAGGAACTCCCAGGATTTTAAAGTGACCAGAGGATTGAGGCTTAAGGGATCCAGCCGGGAAACGATCGATTGCAGGTTTTTCTCCGGCAGACTCAGAGAAAGCCCGAAGGCCGTGGTTCCTAAGGCCATGAGCAAAGCGAAGGTTATTCCGAAGAATCGCATGAGAGACCTTTCTTTTTACCCCTGCGGATACGACGGAAAAAATCGGAGAGAATCGCAGAGCATTCTTCCCCAAGAATTCCTGGAATCGCTGGGAGGCGGTGATTGAGTCGTAAATCTTGCGAAAGATCATACAAAGACCCGCAAGCCCCGGCCTTTGGATCCATAGCTCCGAAGACGAGCCGGGAAATGCGGGCTTGTAGTAGCGCGCCCATGCACATCAGACAAGGTTCGAGCGTCACATAGATGGAGACGCCGGTCAGGCGCCAAGTTTTTAATTTTTTGGAAAGCTTATGAATGAGGTAAATTTCTGCGTGTCCCAGGGGATCGTTTTTGGATTCGCGCAAATTGTGTGCGCGCGCGAGGATCTTGCCGTCTTTGACCGCGACGGCGCCGATCGGGCATTCGTTTTTTTTAAAGGCCTTGCGCGCTTCCGCGAGAGCCGCCTGCATGTAGCGAAGGTCATTTGTCATGGGGGTGAGAGTCGTGAAATTTAAGGAGCTCATAGAGCAGGGTATTGATCGGCATCGGCACGTCGTATTTTTTTCCTTCCCGGACTAAGAAGCCGGAGAATGTCTCATGCTCGAGTCTGTGTCCGCGTTCGAAGTCCTGTAGCATCGATGGCCGGACCGCACGAAGGTCTCGATCAGAGGAGGCGAGACTTTTCTGGATCATGTCCGGGGTGACGGCGACCCCATGGCGTTCGGCGATGCGGCTGACTTCTTCCATAATGTCCGCCAGGAGTTTTTTTAAGACGGCGGAATCCAGGACGTCTCCGACGGAGGTGTGGGCGATGGTGCAGACTTGGTTGAAAGCCGCATTCCAGCAGAGCTTGGTCCAGAGGTCTCTCTTAATGTCCGAAGACGCGTGGATGTCGATGCCGGCGTGCGCGAAGGCGCTGACGATATGATCCACGCGCTCGCTCGTACCTCCCGCCATTTCGCCGGTCGAGACCGTTCCGCGTGCGCTGTGGTGGATTACCCCCGGCGAGACGACTTCAGAACCGATGTAACAGACGCAGCCCAAGACTTTGTTCGCTCCGAAAGCCGCAGTGAGCTTGATTTCATTTTCGACGCCGTTTTGAAACGAAAGTAAGAGGGTATTGGGGCCGACGACGGGACGGATTTGTTCGATGACTTTGTCGGTGTCGAAGGATTTGACGCAGATGATAATCACGTCGGGGTCGGAATAACCTTCAAGGCTGGGTACGACGTTCACCTGCGTTTGAAAATCACCTCGGTAACTCTGAATGACCAGTCCGCGCGCACATAGGGCCTCGAGAGCCGTTCCGCGCGCGAGAAAGGTCACGTCTTCACCTGCGAGCGTGAGTTTCGCTCCGTAGTAACCGCCCACCGCACCCGCGCCGATGATGAGGATTTTCATTCGGTCCCACTACGGTTAAAACTTCCATACGGACAAGAAAAATCGAGATTTTACAGCAACTTCGGTTTCTTCTCGCCGATAATTTCCCGATGAGTATCGTTTCCATAAATCCGGGAATTTTTTCCCAAGCTTTGACCCGCATCGTCGCTGCCGTGAATGGTGGCAGTAGCGGCGGGCTGTTCCTCACGCAATTGAACCAACTCACGGGTCTCGGCCTCTCTTCTTTGAATGAGCTTCCTTCTCCCGCGATGATAGCCAGGTTGGCGGAAGATCCGGATCTCTACGGCAAAGTAGAATCTTTATGCGTCCTGTCCGGCCTGGATGGTTATTTGGGGCCCGAGCTAAAAGATCTCACCCGTTCACGCGAATTTCTGGATCAAGTCCGTCCGCCTCCGGCGGGGTTCGTCAGATTGACGGGAGAGTTCGGAGCAAAATATATTTCAGAGAGAATCCATGCTTTTTATATGACTTGTGGGTTTACAACGCGGCACTCCTATGAGTTGGCCGATCTGACGTCGCGATTGACTCAATTCGACGACAAGAATCACTATCGCTTTTCTCTCGAGGAAACGCTGAAAGGCCTGGAAACATTGCCGTTGGAAACGGGAGAGCGGCTCGAGTTTTGCCGACGCTTTTTGTGTGCGTTGAGAGGAGAAATCGCCACCCCCGTCCTCACGAAGATTCCACCGAAAATGGCAGATTCTCTTCAACGGTACCGGGAAATGAAAAAAGGTCTGAAAGAAAGGCGCAATTATCCCCTGCTGACCGAGACGCGATCCTATGATTTCCTTCCGGGAAGCGTCTATATTCCATTGGTGGCAGCTTTTTTTCTGCTCTCTTTCTCGGAGTATGAAGAGGCGGGAAAATGTCTGGAAGAAGCGAGAGAAGGGCGCCGTTCTTTTTTTGTGGATGAGGGATCCAGTAATGCTCACCTCTGGCACGCTATACGAAGGACCGAAGCGCAGCTCGCGAGACATGGCATGGCCGCTTTAGGTATTAAGGACAAGGTCTGCGAAAATTTCGAGCAACCGTATTCATGGAAGATAAAGCAGCAAAAGGACGCGCAAAAACATTGGAAACATTGTCTTAAACCCCCAGCAGTGCCTGTTTCTTTTTCTTTAAGAGAGATCTCTTCTGCTGTCCGTCCTGACTGGCTGCTTCCCGAGAAGGAAGATTCGGTTCGGTTGAGAGAGCGTGAATTCAATGATGATCGTTGGATCGCTCTTTACAGGCTCGTTTTGTCCGGATGGAAACCGGGGGATGTGCCGACCGAAGACATGATGTTGGCGATGTTTGAATTCTTCCCGATCGAAGTCAGCCAGCTCAAAGAGGGGCGACGTATGCTTTTGGACGGTTATGGGGCCGCTCGACTCGCAGTGCTTTTGAGCTTGGTGGGAGATGGATTCTTACCCATGCAGACTTTAGATCGGATTGGGGCGCGGGAATATAGCGCTGTTGAGCCGCAATCTCATGAAAGAGAAATTCAAACATGGGGTATGTCGCTGTTTACCTTAGAAGGTGCGGTTTCTTTTATTCCCGGCACCCGAGAAGTGATCGGGGCCTATCATGATAAAGAATCGCCGTCGCCGGCTCGCCGCGCTCCCGCTAAAAGGCAGGGGCGTCGCTAGATCGAAAGACTCATTCGAAATAACAAACGTATTCGCAAATCCCGTCTTTGACCGAAATCGTAAAAGAAGAATTGCCCGGGATGAAAAACTGTTCGCCTGTTTCATGAGTGCGTTGCACGCCGCTCGCTTGAACGACATGGCAGTTTCCCGCCGTAATCACCATGCGCTCCGGCGCGCCGGTGTTAAACGTATAAGTGCCGGGATAAATCAGTCCTAAGGTAAATTTTTCCCCGTCGCGATCATACACGGTATGGCTCACGACGCGGCCGTCGAAATAGACGTTGGCTTTGGCGTCGACGGAAACATGGTGAAATTTTTGGGTCATATTCATCACAGGAGAACTCCTTAACCAACGGCAAATAGTACCGTTCGGTGGTCAAAGAAAGGCAAATTATTCCGATAGAATGTTTTTGTCCGTTTTGTAGGCACCGCGGAAATTTTTTTAAAATAATCATTCATTATCAGGATGTTAAAAAAACATTTCTTTGCGACGCGCGAGTCTCATTTTTTGGCGAGGATATTGCTCATATTCCTTTATTCCATCCGCGCGGGCCGTTCCTGAATCTCTGCTGGTAAAAAATCTAACCAAATCAAAAATGGAAAAACGAAGACTGACGAGTTTGGTTTTTATGGCTGCACTTCTGTGCGGATGTTCGGAAGCTATTGAGTTCGAGCGATCTTCGGAAGGGGGCACGGGGATAGAAACTTTCGGTCTTCCTGCCGCCACGATTACGTCTCAGGTGACTTCCGGCGCCAAAATTCTTTCCTCCCGAAACTTAACCGTCGTGGCCAAGCTTTCTCCGATTTCTTTCAAGAATTCTTCGCGGGGAACGACGACGAAATTACAAGACCCGTCTTTTGAAGCGGCCGCCCAATCGGTGATGCAAGGAACGAAAGTTTTGGAACGATAACATGCGCAAAGCCTTCGGTCTTTTTATTGTCGGGACGCTCCTTGCTCACGCAAGTCTTCTTTACGCGTCCAATACGGACATGGCCGTCGATTTATTCGCCGTGGATCAGGACGGCAACACGCTCTCCGGAGATTTCCACGTCACGTATTGCCTCTCTTCCAGCGCTTCGGAAAGACAATGCGTACTGGAGTCGGAACAAGACGCTTTTTTTGAAGAAGGTTTTTATCAGGGGCTGATCGGTCTTGAGTCTCTGAACCCCGAGCAAATTCCCGAATCGGCTTTCCTCTGGATCGATATCGGAGAAGAGGAGCTGTCTCCTTTGGAAATCGGGGCGAGTCTCTGGTCCATTTCCAGTCGTCTGGCCGATCGGGCCCTGCAAGCGGATGTGGCGGACGTCGCCTTGACGCTTGCCTCCGGAGGTCTTGGTTCCGGACTTGTGAACGCCGGTGGTATCATCACCATCGATACGGCTTCCGTTCCTCAGCTGGGATCTTCCAATCAATGGTCCAACCAACAATTATTTTCGAATGCGCCTGCGGACACGGACCCTTCCCATGCGACCGTTCGCATCAATCCGACGGCGGATCCCGACTCGGTGCTGCTGGCCGTTCAAAATAACGGGGCGTCGCAGATGACCGTCGATGCCGAAGGGGATGTTGCGATTGCTGGCGATCTCACTGCCAGTGGTTTGGGACGGTTTACGAATCTGATAGTCGATGGATCCAGTGCGGATGCGCTTGTCTTGGATGCCGTTGGGACGGGGGCGGGGCAAACCGCCGAAATGAGATTTTATGAATTGGATTCCGCGCCCGGAACGAACGGCGTGAATTATGTGGGTTTCAAAGCGCCCGATGCCATCACGGCCAATCAAGTTTGGACCTTTCCCGATGCCGACGGAGATAATGGACAGATCTTAGCGACCGACGGGGTCGGGGGTCTCTTCTGGGTTTCCGTAGGAGGAACGGGAACCATCACAGGGGTCACCGCCGGAAGCGGTCTGACGGGCGGCGGGTTGTCCGGAACCGTGACGGTCGCCATCGACACGAATGCGGTCACGTCTGCCATGATTGCGGACGGAACCATCGCCGCTGTCGATATCGCCAACGGAACGATTACCAACACTCAAATTAATGCGGCCGCTGCCATCGCCGATTCAAAGTTGGCGACTATTTCCACGGCCGGCAAAGTCGCCGATACCGCCTTGTCCGCGAACGTTTCTTTATTGGGATCCTCGATCGACAGCTCAGAAATTACCGATGGTACGATTACGAGCACGGACATCAGCGGTTCCGCGGGCATTACCGATGCGCAAGTTTCAAATACACTGACCTCGAGTCTTTTTGTCGGATCGGGCTCTTCCACCAACGCCGTCGATTTAGGGACCGCCGAAGTCGCAGGGATACTAACCGTCTCTAAAGGAGGAACGGGAGCGGATCTCTCGGCGACGGGAGGGGCGAACCAATTCGTCAGACAATCCTCTTCCGGCGGCGCCTTGACCGTAAGCGCTCTCGCCGACGCCGACGTGCCC
Source organism: Myxococcota bacterium (assembly GCA_052033505.1). GTDB lineage: Bacteria > UBA10199 > UBA10199 > JACPAL01 > JBPOJN01. The sequence continues at coordinate 15,510 of JBPOJN010000010.1, forward strand.
AATAATATAACGATCGATTTAGCCTCCGCCGCAACGGCCCTGGCCGCGAACGGCACCAACTGCGGCGCCGGACAATATCCGCTGGGAGTGGATGCCTCCGGAAATGCCGAAGGATGTACCGCGCCAACGACGGGGACGGTCACCAGTGTGGGTTCCGGCACAGGACTCACCGGCGGGCCCATTACAGGCACGGGTTCTCTTTCGATCGATCAAAGTTTCAGCCCCACCTGGACGGGTCTTCAGACTTTTTCCCATCAGGCCGTTTTCACTAGAGACCCGACGGACACCACGGCTCCCAACGCCTCTGTCCTCATCAATCCGGCAACATCGGCCGCCAATGAGAAATTTTTCGCGATTGAAGATAATGGGTCGGGAGTCTTCAGCGTGGATAAAGAAGGCGATGTTTCGGCTCATGATATGAACGCTTCGGGGACGATTACGGGAACCCTTTCGGGAAATGCAAGTACGGCAACGGCGCTCGCAGCGAACGGTACTAACTGCAGCGCGGGACAATATCCGCTGGGAGTGGACGCTTCGGGGAGCGTGGAAGGATGCACGACGGCGACGACCGGGACCGTCACGAGCGTCAGCGGCAGCGCTCCCATCATATCTTCGGGAGGCAACACCCCGACTCTTTCCATCAGTGATGCAACCACGGCGGCAAAGGGTGCGGCGTCTTTCAGCGCTTCGAATTTTTCCGTTTCCAGTGGAGCCGTCTCCATCAAATCCGGAGGCGTTACGACGACGGAAATCGCGGACGGTACGATTGTCGATGCCGACGTCTCTTCTTCGGCGGCGATTACATCCACGAAGGTCTCTTTGGCCGACGGCACAATCTTGGTCGGAAACGGATCCTCTCAAGCCGCCGCCGTGTCCATGTCCGGCGACGTGACGATCGATAACGCGGGAGCGACGACGATCGGGACGGGAAAAGTCACGTCGGGAAAAATTCTGGATGCGACCATCACCACGACGGACATCAGCAATTCCGCCGGAATCACCGACGCCCAGGTCAATGGTGATCTCACGATCAGCGGCGGCACTGTCAATAACACGCCCGTCGGGGCCACCACGCGGTCGACCGGCGCATTTACGAGTTTAACCGTCGGCTCGGGAAGCACCGGAAACAGCATTTCCCGAATACTGACGGGCAGCGCGGCCTTGAATTTCGCCTCCACCGGCGCCCTTCCGGGATGCAGTGCGGATTTGACCATTGCGGTGACGAATGCCGCTCTCGGCAATCCCGTTTTTCTGGGCGTGCCGAACGGGAGCGTAGGGACGGCTTCTCAATTTACGGCTTGGGTCTCGGCCGCGGATACGGTGGCCGTGCGCCACTGCAGTACCACGGTCTTGGTTGATCCCGCATCGGGGACGTTCAACGTCGTGGTGTTCCAATGATAGGGGCTCGCGTCGCCCCCTCCGTTGGCAATCCGCCTTCGGCGGACCCCCTCAAAGTACCTTCGGTGCCTCTGGGATTTCCCGTGGTTTCTATCTTTTATTGAAGGATAAGAGAACATCCGCCGGCGGCCTGAGTTTCGAAGGTTTTTACATGCGGCACAACTTCCTGCGCGGAAGAGACGGCTTGAAAAGCGTCCATAATCCCAGAGACACCCGAAGAAGAAAGGGCCGAGGACGAAGAGGAGTCGGCGCGGGCCGTTTCGCTTAAAATATTGGAAATTTGCACCGGGGTCAGTTGCGTATTGTTTGAAAGAAGAAGGGCCGCGACTCCGCTCACATGGGCGGCAGCGGCGCTGGTGCCGGTTTCGTGAAAATAACCGCCTTTCGTTCTCGTCGTAAGGATGTCGACTCCGGGTGCCAAGACGTCGATGATTCCGGAGCCATAGTTCGAAAATGAGGCAAGCCGCCCGTTGTCGTCATGAGCCCCGACGGTTATGATGTTGGCGAGCGGTGAGGCTGCGGGATAAACGGGATCGACGGAAAGATTGACGCCTTTATTCCCGGACGCCACGACCACCACCGCGCCCTTGTCCAAAGCCCTTCCAATCGCTTCTTCCAGAAAAGCCGACCGCTCTCCCCCTGCGATCCCCCAGCTCATATTGATGATGCGTGCTCCGTGATCGACGGCGTAGTCGATCGCCCGGATCGCGTTCGAGGTGTCGGTCGATCCATTATCGACAATTTTCAAAGGCATGATCCGGGCCTTTTGACACACTCCCGACATCCCGACCGAGTTGCCGCCGACGGCGCCGATAATTCCGGCCATGGCGGTTCCGTGACCGGCGTTGTCGGTGACGTCTCCATTGTCGTCCGCGAAATTATAACCGTCACTGTCATCGATATAAGAATCGCCGTCGTCGTCTTTTCCATTGCCGGCGATTTCTTCTGTATTCCGCCAAAGATTTTCCTGAAGGTCGGGATGCTGAGTGTCGACGCCCGTGTCCAGAACCGCGATGACGACTCCGTCGCAATGGCTGGAAACGTCCCACGCTTCGAAAATATGGCTGATCTCGTAATTCGTAAAAGGCTCGTGACTGAAAAGAGGATCGTTCGGCAACGAAGAGAAATCGATTTTATAGTCCGGTTCGGCAAAGGCGACGTCCGGGTCGGCATTCAAAGAGTCAGCGAGTTGTTGCGATTCTCCGGGACCTGTTTCCCATCGGACGACGGTGCTTTTTGGTGAAAGGCTTAAGGCCGACAGGGAGGTCTCTTGACGGTAGCGAACCAGGACTCCCTCTGCAGAAGAAGTGCTGATCCAGGTGAACAACAACAATCCAAAAGCCATGAAGGAGCTTAGTTTTTTCATATTTTATATTATTTCTGTAAAGAAGCGGCCATGGGGATATAAATATGACCACTATGGTAGTTTTGATAATAATGTCTTCTAACAGAACTAAATTTAACCTAAATAAGAACAATAGGCAAGTTTTTTTACCTAAATAATAATAAATATAGCCAATATCTGTAATTACTTTTATTTATTAAATATTTATATTTAAATTATAGGCTTAAAACTTGTGATTTTAAGGCGATGGCGCAGAAAAAAACTATCCTATCAAGAGACGTTTAACGCTTTGCCTTTTTCATCAAGAGTTCTACTCGTCGATTTTGTCGTCGACCCTTTCGGGTCCGATTTTCGGCAACGGGGAGCTTCTCGCCGTATCCCGTATAAGTCAGAAATTTCGCCATAACTCCGTGATCGACCAGGAATCGATAAACGGATTTTGCTCGAGCGGCCGATAAGCGCTGATTGTATTTCGCCGACCCGACGCTGTCCGTATGTCCTTCGATGAAAACTTTTTGTTTGCGGAAACGACGGATCGTTTCCGCAGTCCGTGTCAGGGCAGGCATCGATTGGGAAGCGGGGGTGGTCCTTCCCGTATCGAATAAAATACTTGGGAGAGCGGGAGCGAGTCCTTTTTTGAATGCATTCCGATAGCTCACATTGAAGAAAGCGCGAGCAGCCGCTCCTCGGACTCCGCAAACGACGCAAGTGCCGCCGCCTCCGCCGAGCCTAAAGCCCGTTTGTCCTATTTCCCACTGAACCCCGCCGATCACTTCCACTGGAGTCGCCTCTCTTTCGGAAAAAAAATGAGTTAGCGGCGTGCTCGACTGAATCTCCACCGACGCGGTCAGTCCCTGAGGCAAATCCGCCGAGAGTCCGAGACCGCTCAAGAAGAGATGCTGAAAATCCACATTGTTGATTCGAACGCGTTCCCGGAACTCGAGGCCTAGATTCAGGGCGAGACGAAGCCGTGAGGTGAGGGGATAGTCGCCGACCGCTTTGAATCCGCCAGTCACCGACGACTCTCCTAAATAGACGTCGTGGGAGCCTAGAGGAACAGTCAGGAAAGGTTCGAAAGCAATTCCGGGAAAATTTTTAGAGATCTCCTTCAGCCGAATTTTTGTGGTCAGGCGAAGGTCCCCCAACCGTGAAACGTTTTGAAATCCCGGTCCGGGCGACACGGAAGACGGGGCTTGAAATCGAGCGAGGCTGAAAACCGGCAAGACAAAGCCGATCTGCCAAGAGTTGGTGAGGCCTACGTCGGCGGAAATAAAATGCCCTAGGTTGTAAGCAATGACGGACCGCATCTCCCCATCGGGAAGAAATCGCTGCCGGAGAGGGTGATAGGCGAAATCATTGGAAACGCCGAAATTGTATTGGAATCGAGAGAGCCCCTCGCTGGAAGACGTGAAAAAATAATATTTTTCGGAGGAGCGAGACCAGAGAGCGAAAGCGGCAAATCGTTGCGTTGTTGCCTGACCAAAACTCGGCCACAAAAGAAAGAGAAGGAGCGCCCAGCCTATTTTTGTTCGCGACATGAAGATGACCGCCCCCGCGGCTCTTGTTCAGGCGCTTCTTGTTCCAGAAGCCCATGGAATTATCAATTATTCTTAATTGTTAGAGAAAAGACCGGGAATCGGATATTAAGAGAGACACAAATGCAAAATACGAAAATTCAGATTTCCCTGCGGTGGCTTCAACTTCTGGCGACGCTCGTAGCGACGCTCGGGTTTTTTCTTCCGGGGCGGGAAGATCCTAACTTCGGAGCATTCACGGCGTTTCAAACCGGCGGAGCCTACGCTTTGTTGGTAGTCTTGGGTTTTGCCGTGGTTTCCGGAATCGATGCTTGGAATAAATTTCCGTCGGTCCGAAAAATCGCCGCCGCGGCCGTGGCCCTGGCTTCTCTTCCGTTGCCGATGAGCCGTTTTTCCCAGGGCGGCCATTACGACGCATCTTTTCTGCTAGGCCTGCTTTTCTGGCCTCTTCCTTTTTTCTTCCTTCGCCGAGGCTCGGTATCGACTCAGCTCTGGCTGATCTTAGGCGCCGTTTTTTTAGCGATGTTTCATTATGTGTCCGCCCAAGGAATTGGAGAACCGGTGGTCCATGTGGGTTACTATCTCGGACTATGGGGTTCTCTGGGAGTCGCCGCGGTCGCAATGCTTCAAATTCCTGAAAAAATTTCTAAATAGGATTTTTAAGAGAAATCTTGTGCGCCCGGTAGGAATCGAACCTACGACCCACAGCTTAGAAGGCTGTTGCTCTATCCCCTGAGCTACGGGCGCGAAGGACGTCAAAAGCGACGGCCCGGAAGCAGAAGTTGGTAGCGTAACCCTTAGGATGATTCAACTCCCATTTGATTTACTCATTGTTAATTATTTGACCCCATTAAAATATATAAGTACACTGTAAATATGTCAGGGATCAGCTTCGAATGGGATGAGGCGAAAAGCCGTGAGAACAAAAGAAAGCATAAAGTTTCATTTGAAGAGGCGCAGACCGTTTTTCTTGATGAACATGCCATCCGATATTTTGATCCGGATCATTCCGATGATGAGGACCGGTTCATTATGCTGGGGCTTAGCGGTCAGTTAAAGGTTCTGGTCGTCTGCCACTGCTATCGTGAAAATGACGCGACCATTAGGATTATTTCCGCGCGTAAGGCCGATAAGCAGGAAGAAAAAGAATATGAGGTGAATTTATGAGATCACATTATGATTTTTCGAAAATGAAAGGGACTCGAAATCCTTACATTAAGGATCTCAAACAACCCATCACCATCCGTTTGGATAAGAATACCGTGGCTTATTTCAAAGATTTGGCCACTGATCTTGGTATGCCTTATCAGAATCTCATTAATCTCTACCTGCGGGACTGCGCTCTGTCGCATCGAAAGTTAGGTCTAGCTTGGAAATAATGGTAGGACTTTTTGCAGATTCCTCCTCGATTTTCCGAAAAACTTAGGCTAGTTCCTCCCTCCTTATGGAATCCGCTCTCCCGCAAGTCGTCGATGAAATCGCGCGACGCAAAACATTCGCCATCATTTCACACCCCGATGCCGGCAAGACCACGGTGACGGAAAAGCTGCTGCTCTTCGGAAACGCGATCCATATGGCTGGCGTCGTGAAAGCCAAGCGCTCGAAGCAGTTCGCACGGTCGGACTGGATGGAGATCGAGAAGCAACGTGGGATTTCGGTCGCGTCCTCCGTTATGCAGTTCCAATACGGCGGAAAAGAAATCAATCTGCTCGACACGCCGGGCCACCAGGATTTCTCCGAAGACACGTACCGCGTGCTCACAGCGGTCGACAGCGCCCTCATGATCATCGACGCGTCGAAGGGTATCGAGACGCAGACCAAAAAACTCTTCCAAGTCTGCCGCGACCGGAAGCTGCCGATCATTACATTCATGAATAAGATGGATCTGGAGAGCCGCGATCCGTTCGAACTCGTCGACGAAGTAGAAAAAGTCCTGCAGCTCCCGTGCTTCACGATGACGTGGCCGATCGGGCAGGGGAAGCGGTTCCGCGGCGTTTATGATCTGGCGGCGAAACGCATCCGTATGTTCGACGCGGGCCAGAAGACGCGGAATTTCGAGCAGGAATTTTTCACGGATTTAAACGACCCGGCGCTGGCGGCGAAAATCGGCGACGAACTGTTGGCGCAATTAAAGGACGACGTCGAACTGCTCTCGGGCGCCGGGCATGATTTCGACAAAGAGCGTTACTTGGCGGGAAACTTAAGCCCCGTTTTTTTCGGGTCGGCGGTTAATAATTTCGGAATTCAGGAATTGCTCGACGCCTTCATCGACTTCGCCCCGTCGCCTCGGGCTCGGCCCGCCGAAACACGCGATGTCCAGCCCAATGAAGCGACATTCACCGGCCTTGTTTTTAAGATTCAAGCCAACATGGACCCCAAGCATCGCGACCGGACGGCTTTCTTGCGCATCTGTTCCGGAGAATTCGTGCAAGGCATGACGGCCTATCACGTGCGTCAGGAGCGCGAATTCCGCATCAACAACGCGCTGCAGTTCATGAGTAAAGAACGCAAGAACGTCGACCGTGCCTACGCGGGCGACATCATCGGTATCAACGACAAGAACCTCACCATCGGCGATGCCATCACCGAAGGCGAACATTTACGATTTACCGGCGTTCCGCAGTTCTCCCCGGATCTCTTCGCGCGCGTGGACTTGAAAAATCCGATCAAGAATAAGCAGCTCCAAAAAGGTTTGGAACAATTAGCCGAAGAGGGCACGTCTCAAATCTTCCGCCGGAAATATAATTCCGACGCCATCATGGGCGTGGTCGGCCAGCTGCAATTCGAGGTGGTGAAATTTCGTCTCCTGCACGAATACGGGGCGGATGCCGTTTTCACGCCATTGCCGTACACATTGTCCTGTTGGTATCATTCGGAGGATAAAAAGGTGATGGAGGATTTTGCCGATTACTACCGCGCCCACATCGTCTACGACGTGCGCGGTTATCCGATGATCCTCTTCAAGACCGAATGGGAACGCGACTACATCCAGAAAAATCAGCCCAAGGTGAAGTTCTTCTCGAACTTGATCGCCTACGAGGCCGAATGCGCATAACCCGCATCTTCACATTTTTCGCCGTCCTACTTTTCGCCTTCGCGGCCAAGGCGGGAGATACAGTGACGACGCCGCACGTGACCGCGAAGCTCGTTTCTGAATTTTCCACCGTCTCCCCGGGAGAGACAATGGGTGTCGGCCTTCATTTCGAAATCAAAAAAGGCTGGCATACGTACTGGAAAAATCCTGGTGACTCCGGAGAGCCGATCAAAGTGCGCTGGGCTATCTCTCCGGGCCTGACGCCTTCTGCTTTAATCTATCCAGCGCCTCATCGCATCGAATTGCCGCCGCTCGCGAATTTCGGACTTGAAAATGAAGTTCTGGTTTTTTCCGAAATGACGGCGTCGAATCTTTTGAAAGCGGGCCAGGACGTGACGATCCGCGCGGAAGCGACGTGGCTCGTTTGCGAAGAGACGTGCATTCCTGAAAAGGGGAGTTTCGAAATCAAGATTCCGGTCGCCGCTGCGGTCACTCATTCGCAAAACTACGGGCTTTTTGAAAAGGCGCGTCTCCAATCGCCGAAAAAATTGCCGGAGATCGCTTTTCATCTCTCCGAGCGTGGAGTGGATTTTAAGATTCCCGAAGAGGTTGTGATTCCGGAAGGGACGGCCCCGTTCTTCTTTCCCGAAGCGCAGGGATTGATTGAAAACGCAGCGCCGCAAACGCTTTTGAAAAATAAAGTCCTGCTTTTAACGTCCGCTTCGACTCTCACGGAATTGCCGAAAAAAATCTCCGGCCTTCTGGTCGTTGGTGACAAAAGTTACGCCATCGGTGAATCCGAGTCTCAAGCGTCTTTCACCTATCTAACTCAAGCCGCGACAGCGCCCAGCCTAAATGTACTCTTGTTAGCATTTTTAGGCGGTTTACTTTTAAACCTCATGCCGTGCGTGTTTCCGGTGCTTTCGGTTAAGATTTTAAGCTTCGTCAAAAAGAGCGGCGAGCATCCGAAAAAAATCCGCATGCACGGCTGGGCTTATGCCTCCGGCGTCCTCGTCTCCTTTACGGCGCTTGCGGCGCTTCTGATTTTCCTGCGGTGGAGCGGAGAGGGACTGGGCTGGGGTTTCCAACTCCAGTCGCCCATCTTCGTTTTGCTCATAATTTTTTTACTGTTCCTACTCGCTTTAAGCCTGCTCGGCGTTTTTGAAATCGGCGGATCTTGGATGGGCTTGGGCTCGCGTCTCGCGGCGCGAGGCGGATTGTCAGGATCTTTCTTCACCGGCGTCTTGGCCACAATCGTCGCGACGCCGTGCACCGCGCCCTTCATGGGGCCGGCGATTGGTTTCGCATTGGGACAACCTGCCATAATCGCGATGACGGTTTTTCTCGCATTAGGCTTAGGCATGGCGGCGCCTTATTTGTTGTTATCCTATGCGCCGTTTCTGCTGAAACGACTGCCAAAACCTGGCGCATGGATGGAAACGTTCCAGCAAGCCATGGCGTTCCCGTTGTTCTCGACGGTTTTGTGGCTCGTGTGGGTACTGAACCAACAAGCGCCTCAAGCCATCGTTACGTCTCTCTTAGGGTTACTAGGTATCGGTTTCGGCGCTTGGCTTGGCCACCGCGTGAAGCGCGCGCGCCCCCTGGCTTTACTGATCGGCGTCGCCGCGATGGCGTGGGCGATTCATGATATCCGGGAGGGTCATCGCGTTTCCAAGTCGGAAGGTGTGGCTTTAGTCCAAACCCAAGAAGATGGCGAGTGGGCGGTCTTCTCCGAACAAAAACTCGCCGCTCTGCGCGCCGAAGGCCGGCCGGTGTTCGTGGATTTCACCGCCGCTTGGTGCATTACGTGTCAGATCAACAAAAAGAGGGTGTTGGAGCGCGATGGGATCCGACAGGTCTTCGCTGCGAAAAATGTGGCGTTGCTGAAGGCCGATTGGACGAATCGCGATCCGCAAATTTCTAAAGCTTTGGAGAGCTTCGGCCGCCAGGGTGTGCCGCTTTACGTGTATTATCCCCCTCACGGAGAGCCAAAGATTCTGCCGGCACTACTGACGAAGGCGATTGTGTTGGAGGCTTTGAGCGGGCCATAAAGAAAGTCCTCCTAAAATCTCGCTACATTTTCAAATCAACTTGGAGAACTTGATATGACTCAAGAAAAGGATTTTACCAGCGTACTTAAGTGTGCTCATTGCAGCCATAATGCTCCGATGGAAATCGTAGCAAAACACTCTCGAATGCTTCGGGAAAGTGGGGATTATAGCTACGAGTATTATGATGTGTATGATTTGTTATTGTGCCCCGCCTGTTCGGGAATCACTCTTCGAAATTACCAATGGGATGGAGATGATCCGGAATGCAGCAGCCCGATTCAAACGCTTTACCCTTCTGACAATCGCAAGCCACTTGGGCTTCCGCCTAAGATTGAGCATGCTCATGAAGCCGCATTGCGTGTGAGAAATATTGACGCAAATGCATATAGCATTCTTCTTAGACGAGTTCTTGAAATGGTTTGTCTTGATAGAGGTGCAGATGGTGAATTTTTGGCTAAGAGAATTGAAAATCTCTCTGCAAAAGGTGAAATCCCAAGAAATCTTGTTGAGATTGCCAAGAGACTAAAAGATTTAGGAAATGTTGGGGCACATCCATCTCTAGGAGAAATCACTGAAATGGAAATCCCAATCCTCGATCAACTTTGCATCGCAATCTTGGAATACGTTTATAGCGCCCCTTTCTTGGCAGAAAGAGCTAAGGAAAGTTTAGAAAGTTTGAAGATAAGAAAGATAATCTGAAATCCTCAAAGACGCTCATTGTCCGAAATTCAAATCCTACCGTCCGTTTTTCAAACGCCTTAAATCTATGAAATAGCATTTTCAAATAATTCCGTGCGAAGAGCCTTGGTCTTCATCAGCCGTTTTCCCGATGATTTTATGTTTCAACTGACGGAACAGGAGAGAGATGAACTGGCCGCAAATTGCGGCCAGTTCAAAAACATGAAACATTCCAGCATCTTGCCGTATGCTTTTACTGAGCATGGAGCTCTGATGCTCGCCAATGTCCTGAATTCCGAGAAGGCGGTCGAGATGAGTATTTTTGTGATGAGAGCCTTTGTTCGATTGCGGGAGTTGTTGGGAACTCACAAAGACCTAGCCCGTAAACTGGAGGAGTTAGAGAAACACGTTCACGATCACGATGGCCATATTCAAACTCTCTTTGAGGCCATTCGCCAACTCATGACGCCTGATCCTGGTAAAAATCGTAAGATCGGATTTCAGCGCTGAGGGAGCGATTATGTACGAAAATACGAATCTCATTTTAACCGACGATCTCATCGATCAAAGAATTTTTCTGATCCGTGGTCAACGAGTCATGCTCGATGCGGATTTGGCAGACTTGTATGGCGTTCCCACAAAGGCACTCAATCAAGCAGTAAAGCGAAACCTAGACAGATTTCCCCCGGATTTCATGTTTCTGCTTTCTGAGAAAGAGAAGAAAGAGGTGGTCACAATCTGTGACCACCTCAAAAAGATAAAATATTCCAATACGTTACCTTATGCATTCACGGAACACGGGGCTTTAATGTTGGCCAGCGTCCTCAATTCTCCGCGGGCCGTCGAGTTAAGTCTCTTCGTCGTTCGCGCCTTTATTCGGCTTCGCGAGATGCTGTCTGCCCATAAAGATCTGGCACTGAAACTCGAGGAACTGGAGAGGCATGTCCGAGGCCACGACGGCCATATTCAAACTCTCTTTGAGGCCATCCGCCAACTCATGGCGCCCGATCCCGGTAAAAATCGTAAGATCGGATTTCAACGTTGAAAGAACGGGCGCGAACGGCTCCTACTCGAATAAATCAAAAAAGTGTTGTCCCTAGGCGCTTCTAGAGATTACTTCTGAGAACTGATTTTTATAAGGAGAAACCATGAAACCTATCCGTACTCTTTTAGCCTTAACTTTCACGTTGTTGTTAGCCACGGGCTCGGAAGCCGCGTCGCTGAAGCCCGGTGCGCCCGCTCCCGATTTCAGCGCCGTCGATAGCGAAGGGACGACGCAGACGCTTTCGGGGTATAAAGGCAAATACGTCGTGCTGGAGTGGTTCAACGAAGGCTGTCCGTTCGTGAAGAAGCATTATGAGTCGAACAACATGCAGTCCCTGCAGAAAGAGGCGACCAAAAAAGGCGTCGTGTGGCTCACCGTGATTTCGTCCGCTCCCGGCAAGCAGGGTTTCGGCACGCCCGCCCAAGTCAAAGATACGCGTAAGAATTGGAAGCTCGCTTCGACCGCGACGCTTCTGGACGTGAATGGGACCGTCGGCAGACTCTACGAAGCCAAGACCACGCCGCATATGTTCGTGATCAATCCCGAAGGCAATATCGTCTATATGGGCGCGATCGACGATAAATCCTCCGCGGACCATGCCGACATTAAAACGTCCAAAAATTATGTCAAAACGGCTCTCGACGAATCCTTAGCCGCCAAACCTGTCACCACGCCCGCAACGACTCCGTACGGTTGTTCCGTAAAATATTAAAATAGATTCTCGATCGCCCGCGCCGCTGTAACCCCTCTTGACATATAACTGAATGGCTATATAGTTAAGCTTATGGAGGAGAGGCTTATGGCGACGATCGGTGTTCAGGAGGCTCGACGACGGTTTCAATCAGGGGATGCGGTGTTGGTCGATGTCCGGGAGCCGGATGAAGTCTCCGCCGTCTCGGTGCCTGGTGCTTTGCATATTCCTCTAGATCAAGTGACCGCTCGTTTGAGCCAGATCCCGAAAAATCAGGAGATTTATTTTCTTTGCCGCTCGGGCTCGCGTAGCCGCATGGCTTGCGAGCAGGTGTTTTCTCTCATGCCTCAGGCAAAAAGTGTCGAGGGCGGTATTTTGGCGTGGGAGAAGCTTGGAGGACCGGTGACGGTCCGTTCTCGGATGATTCCTCTCATGAGGCAAGTACAGATCGTGGCTGGGATTTTTATCTTGGTCGGATTTTTCTTCAAGCCCTTATGGATCTTGGTGCCGATCGTAGGCATTGGACAAACAATCGCCGGTGTCACTGGATTTTGCGGGATGGCCCGGCTTTTACAAAAAATGCCATGGAACCGCGTTGCAGGCGCACACTCGAGAGGAGGCATGTCATGTCCGAGTTAATCTTCGAACAAATACGTCATGAAGGCTGCCTGTCTTATCTCGTAGCCGATGCCGCGTCCGGGGAAGCTGCCTTGATTGACGCTAAAAAGGAAGATCAGGAAAAATATTTAGCGAAGCTTCGCGAGAAAAATCTAAAACTAAAATACATAATCGATACGCACACGCACGCGGATCACGTCTCTGGCTCCTGCGAAATCGCCCAAGCGACTGACGCGACAGTCGTGATGTCGGAGAAGACCGTGAGCGAACGGCTGCAGTTGCCTGTGCATGAGGGGAGTTCACTTAAGCTTGGCGAGCAAAGTTTGAATTTTATTGAGACACCCGGTCATACGCCGGATGCCGTGTCGGTCTCGATCGGCCCTTATCTGATGACGGGGGACTCGCTTTTGCTCGACGATTGCGGGCGAACGGATTTTCCGGGAGGCGATTCTCGCTTGATGTACCACACCCTGCAAAGAATTTTAAAATTTCCAGATCCGACGATCATTGCTGCGGGGCATGACTACGAGGATCGTACGGTTATGACCTTGGGAGAAGTGAAGAAAACAAATCCGGCTCTCCAGTATCGGACGGAGAAGGAGTTCGTGGATTATCTCGCGTCTTGGAATCTCGACCTGCCCAAACGCCTGAAAGAATCGCTGACGGCCAACAGGCAACACTGTTTTAAGCTGGGATTATGAGCGCTATCTCCCTCATTGCTTTGATCGTGGGGAGTCTAGGATTCGGATTGGCCTTAGGGCTTTTCGGTAGTGGTGGATCGCTATTGGCACTTCCTGCCTTAACCTACGGACTGGGTTTCGATATCAAGCAAGGAGTCGTCGGAAGTCTCGTCGTGGTCGGTGTCACGGCGGCTTTCGGGGCCGTGACGGCGGTGAGGCGCGATGAAGTTTGCATCAAAAATGCGGCGGCTTTTCTCGTGGCCAGTCTCCCCGCGGGTTTCGGCGGCGCTGTGGTCGGACGTATGATGGATGCTCATTGGCAGAGTCTCGCTTTTGCGATTTTGGCGGGACTGGCAGGCTTGAGATTGTTGCTCTGGCAAGTGCCTCAGCGGGCGAATTTATGTAATCCCAAACTCATGCCGCTTTTTCTTTCCGGCGCGATCGTGGGTTTTCTGACCGGGCTTTTGGGAGTGGGCGGCGGATTTTTGATTGTGCCGGCTCTTGTGATCTTGGGTGGTGTCGGCGTCAAAATGGCGCGGGGGACTTCGTTGGTCTTGATCGCCGCTAATGCCGTCGCCGGATTTGTAGGTTATTTCGGATATGTGACGATTCCTTGGGTGCCGCTTTTAGGCGTGGTCGGGCTTTCTGTTCCGGCCAGTTTTGTCGGTGCGCGTTTGGCGAAGCGGCTTCCGACGGATGTGCTACAAAAAGTTTTTGCCTGGGGGCTGGTCGGATTGGGATTTTTTTTGATGTTTCGAGAGGTGAGAGCTTTATGAGGCTCAACGATGTGACGCCGGAAATGATGAAAAAGATTTCCGAAATGCTTAAAATCTTATCGGACCCGACACGTCTAAAAATTTTACAATTTCTTCATGATGGTGAGCGTTGTGTCAGCGAGATCATCGAAGAGGTAGGTTCTTCGCAGGCGAATATTTCCAAACATTTGTCGTTGCTGACACAGGCACTTTTGGTGCGTTCCGAAAAACGTGGTTTGCAGGTGTTCTACCGCATCGAAGATCGCGAAGTGGGCCGGCTCTGCGAGGCGATTTGCCATGAGTATGGAAAATTAGTGACCAAAAGAATGAAGTCTCTGCAAAATTGACTTCTCTTAAAGAAACGTGGCACCACCACCCCATGATCAACGCCACCCAAATCCGAGCCGGAGATATTTTGAATTTAGAAGGCACGCTTTTCCGCGTGCTGAAGGCCCAGCACATTACGCCTGGAAAAGGGAATGCCCAGGTGCAGGTCGATATTCGAAACCTGAAGACCGGCATCAAAAACAACATGCGTTTCCGTTCGATGGACTCCGTCGACAAGGTCGTCGTCGACGAACGCACGGTGACGTTTCTCTACCAAGAGGGCGATATCTATCACTTCATGGATCCGAAAGATTACGAGCAATTCGAGCTGTCGAAGTCGATCTTGGAAGACGCGATTCCTTATCTCAAACCCGAAGCCAAGCTCACCATCCTGAATTACGACGAAAGACCGATCAGTGTCAGCCTGCCGCAGAAAATGACGTTCGAAGTCGTCGAATGCGATCCGGCGACCAAAGGCATGGCCGGCGCCTTGAAAGATGCGAAGATGGACAACGGCCTGATGGCGAAAGTGCCGCTCTTCATCCGTCCCGGCGAGAAGGTAGTTGTCGATACCGAGACCGGCGATTACATCGAAAAGGCTTAAAGAATGACATCATACCCGCTGAACTCCGGCGGGCCTTGCGTCAGACCTTTGCTCGCTCCTTGAGCGTGGGCTTTTGCGAACGCCTCCGAATCCATCCAGGCCCCGAAGGCGTCTTCGTTTTCCCAGGTGGAGTGCGAAATATAAACGCCGTTGGTGCCTTTCAGAAGTTTGAAGTCCTTGAATCCCGCGACGCCTTTCAAAAAACTCTCGCGGTTCTTCCACGCTTTCTCGAATTCGTCTTCCTTGCCGGGCTTGATCCAGAAACGGTTCATGGCGATGTACATGGTCCCCTCCCTTTGCGAAGTCCTTCTTCAATAATTTCTTCGAAAAAGAACGCAAGGATTATCAAACACTTAACCCAGGAATGTCGGTTTACTTCACGCGGGTTTTGAGGGTAACGAACTCCCATGATCTCCGTCTGGAAGCCGATCGTTTTGATTCTCGTGATCGTGATCATCGTGAAATCGCTCCTGCTGGTGCGCGCCTATCGCAATACGCGCCGCGGGAGGTCGCGGTCATTCCGCCACGAGGCTGAGCCCGAAGACCACGTCCAGAGCCTGACACTGCGCCTGCAGGCCGTCGAATCCGAGCGGCGTTTATTCTCCGAAAAAATCCAGGCGCAGCAAACCGAGCTCGCCCGCGCCCAGGAGGCCTTCGAGAAAAAAGAAGCATCGCTTCGGAAATATTTCGAGCGCGTGATCCGGGGCTTGTCGCTCCGCGTGGAAGACGTGATCCGTGGCCGCGATCCGGAGATTTTGCGGCGCGTGTTGGGGGATTTCCAAAAAGCTACCGATGTCTCGAAAAAAGACTTACGTCTCAACCCCCATGTTTTCTTCCTGAAACCTCTCTTGAGTGAATTGGAGGAAGAGTCGCGTGCCTTGCGCGCCTCCAAGAACATCGGCATGACCGTCGACTTGGCCGAAGGCTTTTCACTCTTCGCCGACCCCGATGCGGTCAAAAAAATCCTCATGAACCTCCTGACGGGTTTGCAGCCTCTCTGTCAAAACGGCGATACGTATAAAATCATCATCGGCGACGGTGAGGCTTGGACGCGGATCGCGGTTTTCAAATCGGGAGAGGGGATTCCAGCCGAAGATTTGCCGGACGTATTCGAGGCGTTTCCGAAATTCGCGGACCGGGACCCGGCAACCCCGCAAGCGGAGGCCTTCGGTCCTTCGGGGCTGGACCTTATGCTCGCCAAGCGTCTTGTGGATGCCCATGAAGGCCAGATTTCGGCGGAAAACCTGCCGAACGGGGGCTGTCGGCTGCTGATGACGTTCCCTAAAAAAGCTTAAAAAGAACCTTGGAATTTTCCGGAACGACACAGAAACGTCACGATCTTCCGTCAGTAATAGTAGCTTTATGAAAATCCTCATCATCGAAGACGACTCCGACATCGCCGAACTCGTGGAGTATAATTTGCGCCAGGAAAAGTTCGGCGTGGAAACTGCGAAGAGCGGGGCGGACGGGTTGCACAAAGCGCGGCGTCTGGCGCCGGATTTGATCATCTTGGACCTCATGCTTCCCGACATGACCGGACTCGAAATCTGCCGGAGCCTCAAGTCGGATGCGAAGACCAAGGCCACGCCTGTGCTCATGCTGACCGCAAAAGGCGAAGAAGTCGATCGCATCGTCGGGTTCGAGGTCGGCGCCGATGATTACATGACGAAGCCGTTCAGCCCGCGGGAGTTGGTCCTACGCGTGAAGGCGATTTTGAAGCGTATGAAGGAAAGGGAGTTTTTGGAGAACGCCCAGCCGCTTTCTTTTGGCAACTTAGCCGTCGATCCGGCGCGGTTTTCGGTGACCGTCGGCCGCGAAGACGTCCGGCTGACGGCAATCGAGTTCAAGCTCCTGCAATTCCTCATGACGAACCGAGGGCGGGTGGCGACCCGCGATATGCTGCTCGATCGCGTTTGGGGCTACGACGCTGCTTTGACCACGCGTACGGTGGATACGCACATCAAGCGCCTGCGCGAGAAATTGGGGAAAGCCGGCGATTACATTGAAACGATCCGCGGGATCGGTTACCGGTTCAAAGAAAACCTTAAACCCTCATGAATGATTTTTCCCCCGCTTCTTTTCTCTTGGGCGCTTCGCTTTTGATCCCCGCTCTTTGGATCTTTTCACGCCGCCAACGTGTTTTTCTCCACGAACTTTCCCGAAAAACCGAAAAATCGGCCTCAGACGCGACCAGGCTTCACGATGAAAAACTATCGTCGGAGCAGCATCGTCTCCAAGCCGTACTGGACGGCATGGTCGAAGGCGTCTTGGTGACGGACGCTTCGGGCCGCGTGGTCTTAGTGAACCGTGCCTTAGTCTCGATGCTGTCCTTATCGATGGAAGTTTTGGGCCGTGGTTTGCTGGAATTTTCCCGCAATCCCGAAATCCACGAAACAGTCACGCACGTCTTGAAGGAAAAAAAGACGCGCCAAAAAGAAATCTCGGTCTTCGTCGCCGGCGAGGAAAAATCCATCGTGATGTCGTCGTCGCCGCTGACATCGGGTACGGTTTCTGTTTTTTATAACGTGACCGAAATCCGGAGGCTCGAAGACTTGCGCAAGGATTTCGTCGCCAACGTCTCCCATGAGCTTAAAACACCGCTAACCTGCATCCGTGGTTACGCTGAGACGCTGAAAGCGGGAGCGTTACAAGACGCCGTCGCCGCGGAGCGGTTTCTGGATAAGATCGAAAAAAACGCGACACAGCTCCAGGCTTTGGTGGAGGACTTGCTCAGCATCTCTGAAATCGAGTCGGGCGGTTTTTCGCAAACGCCTTCCGACGTGCCTCTGCTCAAAGTCGTGAAGGAAGTTTTGGAAGATTTTTCGACTCAGGCGGCTTCGCGGAACGTGGTGCTTTCCGTTCCCCCAAACTTAAAAGTCTCCGTGCCGCCCGAGTCCTTACGGCGTATCTTGGTAAATCTCGTAGACAACGCCCTGAAATATTCCCCCCAAGGCTCTCTTTTGGAAATCGGCGCAGAGTCGGCGGAAGGTTTCTGCCGGATTTGGGTGCGTGACGACGGCATTGGGCTTTCGCCGGACGATGCGGCGCGCGTCTTTGAGCGGTTTTATCGTGCGGATAAGGCGCGGACGCGGTCTGCAGCCTCGGGTACGGGGTTGGGTCTTTCGATCGTTAAGCATTTGGTGCAGGCCCAAGGCGGCGACGTCGGTGTCGACAGCGAGCCGGGCAAGGGCGCCACGTTTTGGTTCAAACTGCCGTTAAGCAAGGAGAGTTCATGAAGACCATCGCATTGATCGCGCACGACGGGAAGAAGGCCGAAATGGTCGCCTTCGTCAAAGACCACATCGAGCAGATCCGGAAATTCAAACTGGTTGCGACGGGAACGACCGGGAAATACGTCGAACAGGCGGGACTTACGGTCACGAAGCTCGAAAGTGGCCCTCACGGCGGCGATGCGCAGATCGCGGCCATGATCGTGGATCATAAGATCGACGGCGTCGTGTTTTTGCGCGACCCTCTGGGCATTCATCCCCACGAACCGGATATTTTCATGCTGCTCCGGCTGGCTGACGTGCACAACATCCCACTCGCCACGAATACCGCCTCGGCAACGATCTTAATTCAGGGTTTGTCGGCGGGTAATTAAAAAGCCGTTTTTAATGGACCGTATTGATCGTCACGTCCACGTCACGATCACCGACGCGCGCGGGGTTTTTCGTGGAAGTGCCTTCGAAATCACCCGCTTGGGCGGGACCGGCCATGCCGTCCTTATCGACGCGGGCGACGACCTTAACCTCACCTTGAAACGGAGTTCCGGGGAACATCACGTCTTGGTCGCTTAAGACGTAAGCCACGGGAAATTGCGGAGCGGGAATTTTTTTAACGGCCAGAGGCGGACCAACGTCTTTACGCGCGATGATGAAGAGCACTTCATTGCCGGTGATTTTGGCCTTCAGGTCGGGTGAAACGTCGACCAAGCCGGAAATCGTAGCCCCTTGATTCACGTCCGAAACCGGTTTGTCTTCCGAACACGCCGCGAAGCCGATCGTAAAGCCTAAAGCCAACACCGCTAAAATAAATTTTTTCATGGAAACCTCTTTGTCCGGGTTCGTATATAATCCCTTTAGGATACGTCTATGAAAAACACCGGTACGCCAGAGTCCCATCCCACCATCTATCGCAGCCAAAATCCGGCCACCGAAGAAGTCATGCAGGATTACCCCCTGCTGTCTTCGGATGAGGTCTGGCAAAAATTGGAAAAAGCCGAACACGCCTTCGTCCTGTGGAGGAAAACGCCTTTATCGGAACGTTTGGCGAAAATAGAAAAACTCTCCCAAGCTATTCGCGATCATGCAGCCGAGTATGCGTCACTCATGACCCGCGAGATGGGGAAGCCCATCGCGCAGTCCGAGGTTGAGCTTGATAAGTGCCAACGCGGCTGCCGTTATTATCTCGACAATGCCCCTCAGTTTTTGAGTTCCAAGCCTTTTACGACGGAGGCGCGTGCGAGCTACGTGCGCTATGATCCGTTGGGCGTGATCTTGGGCGTCATGCCGTGGAATTTCCCGTTTTGGCAGGTGTTGCGATTTTCGCTCCCGGCCTTGGCCGCCGGGAACGTTGTTTTATTGAAGCATGCGCCGAACGTGCCGGGTTGCGCGGAGGCGCTCGAGTCTTTGTACCGCGAGGCGGGTTTTCCCGAGGGCGTGTTTCAAAACTTATTTCTCTCCCACGAAGACGCGGCGGCCTTGATCGGATCCGGCCGCGTGCATGGTGTGTCCCTCACCGGCAGCGACCGCGCGGGTTCAGCCGTCGCCGAAGTCGCCGGACGGAGTCTCGTCAAAACGGTCTTGGAACTCGGTGGATCGGATCCTTTCATCGTATTGGACGACGCGGACCTCGAGGCGACGATTCCCTGGGCCGTGAAATCGCGCATGCTGAATACAGGTCAGAGCTGCATTGCGGCCAAGCGTTTTTTGGTCACTCCGGGTATCTATGAAAAATTCATGGAAAAAATGTCTCAAGCCGTTGCCGCGCTTAAGGCCGATGATCCCACACTGCGCACGAGCGATTTAGGCCCTCTCGCGCGCGGGGATCTTTTGCGTAATCTCGAACGGCAGGTGAACCAAGGCGTGTCGGAAGGAGCCCGCGTCGTCGTCGGCGGCCGAAGGCTTCCGCAAGCGGGATATTTCTTCGAGCCGTCCCTTTTAGAAGTTACGTCGCCGGAAAATACGCTCATGACCCAGGAAATTTTCGGTCCCGTCGCTGTCGCCATGAAAGTCGCTTCCGAAGACGAAGCGATCCGTATCGCGAATCGAACGGTTTACGGCCTCGGCGCGAGTCTTTGGACACGCGACTTAAAAAAAGCCGAACGCCTCGCGGGTGAAATCGAATCCGGCAACGTCTTCGTCAATACCATGGTCAAATCCGATCCGCGCATGCCCTTCGGCGGCGTGAAGCGCTCGGGCTACGGCCGCGAGCTTTCCGAGATCGGGATCCATGAGTTCGTGAATATTAAGACCGTTTGGGTGGCTTAAATGACGGACGATCCCAAAAACCGCGAAAAAGAGATCAAAGAGCCGAAGCCTTTCGGAGTCGATTATATTCCGTACGCGAAACGCGTGCGCGCAAAGCCCGGAGAGCCCGTCTTCGTGGGTCTGGTCTCCGAAATCCCTCCGGGGACGGCCAAGTCCGTCATGACGGAAAAGTTTAAAGTCGCGGTCTTCAACGTCGACGGGAATTTTTACGCGATCAAGGATGCCTGCCCGCATGCGGAATATCCGCTGGTGAAGGGGACGTTGCGCGGAGAAGTGGTCGCGTGTTCGTCCCATAACTGGCAGTTCAACGTCCGCACCGGAGAGTGTGTGCGCGGTGAAGGCGATGAATCGGAAAACATGAGCATTCGCCGTTTCGACGTGGAGCTTCGCGGCGAAGAAATTTGGGTGAAGCCTTAAATTTTTTGTTCGTAAATCAGCCCGTAACGCAGGCCCCGATCGCTGACCGTGGTTTCCAGAACGCCGAGTCGCTTCATGATCGCCTCTAAAATCAAAGTGCCGATCAAGACCGTGTCTTCGCGTCCCGCGACCATGCCGGGGATTTTTTTTCGTTCTTCGTTGGTCTTGGGACGGAAGAGTTTGATGAAAGAGACGACGTCCTGCAGGGTCAAAATCGATCCTTGAACTTTAGAGCCGTCCCATTCCGTCAAACCCTGCTTGATTGCCGAGAGCGTCGTTACCGAACCGGCGAGCGAGACCAAGGTAGGGCGGTTGTTCGGGTCCACGCGGGGAAAGTCGGAAGTGTCCGCCAGTGTTTTTCGGATTTTATTCGTGAGGGCTTCAAATTCCTCGTCCGTGATGGGGTCATGAGAGACGTTTTTTTCGGCTAACACGACCGCGCCGAGATCGAGGCTGACGCCGCCGGTCTTGGAAATAATTTCTGTCGATCCGCCGCCGATGTCCAAGACGAAAAGATTTTCCGCGGTCTCACCGAAATCATGGTCTGCGGAGAGATAAGAGAGCCGTGCTTCTTCGTTCCCATCGATGATGCGCACGTCGATGCCAGTTTCCTCGCGGATGCGTTCGACGAAACTGTATGCGTTTTTGGCCTTGCGAAACCCTGCCGTGCCGACGGCGAGAATCTTTTCCGCGCCCGCTTCTTTCGCGATTTTCGCGTAAGTCCTCAAGCATGCGAGCAGACGCTCTTGGGCCGCCGGAAGGAAATACGGGGACGCATGCAAACCCTCGCCCAGACGCGTGATACGGGCTTCTTCTTTCAAGACGTTCAGGTTTTTCCCGTCCCATGAGGCTACGAGCAAGAGGACGGTATTGGTGCCGATGTCGAGGGTTGCGAGAGTCGGTGAAGTCGGGGAGGGCACTTATTTGCTCTGCGGTCCCCAGCTGGGCTGTAACGACCCGCCGGGACCGACGGTCGTGAGGTTCGATCCGTCTTCGCGCATGACGACGACGCGCCCACCGCAAGAAGCCGTGATAAAGCGGCCGTTCGGCGCCCAAGACGGGCTTTCGCAATTACCGGTGGATGTGAGCCGCTGGATCATCGATCCATCAGCGTTCATGAGGAAAAGATCCCAGCCGCCCGAGAGGCTTTGGAAAACGATCTTGTCACCTTTAGGCGACCAGGCGGGATTGTCGTTTTGGGAGCCGACGAACGTCAGGCGCTGGACATTGCCGCCGCCCGCGTCCGCGCGGAAGAGATGAAGCTTCCCGGCGCGTTCGGAGGCGAAAACGAAGGCCGAACCGTCGGGGGCCCAAGACGGATTTACGTCGATGCCCGCGCTGGGCGCGAGTTTTTTGCCGATACCGCCGCCCGCGCCGATACTGACGATCTCCGTATCGCCGCCGCCCACGATCGACGCGGCGGTTAGACCGCCAGAGGGAGACCAAGTGGGTGAGAGGTTCACGCCACCGTTAGTCATGCGCTTGACGGAACCGCCCGAGCTGCCGATGACCGCGATGTCGTAGCTTTGGCTTTTACCGAAGGTCGTAAACGCGATGCGACTGCCGTCCGGGGAAAAGGCTGGCGACAGGGCCGTGGATTTTTCGTGCGTGATGGTTTTCGAATTTTCGCCGTTCATGTCCATGACGGCGATCTCTTTGACCTTCTTTCCGGCCTGGACGTAGGCGATCTTCGTCGAGAAGACTCCTTCTTCGCCGGTCAATTCGCGCATGATCTCGTCGGCGAAGTGGTGGGCCACGACCGAGGGTTCATCGGACTTGCCGGTGTAAGACCGCGTCAGGATCGTCTGTCCGACGACGGGATCGAGCAGGTACATGTCGATCTTCGCGCCGTCTTTGGATTTTACGTAGCTACCCACGACCAAGGCCTGAGCGCCGATCAAGCTCCAGGGCTGGAAAGACGTGATCGAAGGATTCGGAGCGCGTTCGCCGTCCGGGAATTGGCTCTCGGCGATCAAGTCGAAGACGCCGGTCATGGCCAAGTCTTTCCGGATCGTCTCGGAAACACGGGTCTTCCATTCCTTGCTTTCGGATTCGCCTTTCGAGGCCAAGTCCGCCACCGCGATCGGGAATTTCTTTTCGGAGGCTTGATCGATTTGGATATAGACGCGCGCCTCGGCCTGCGGAGAAAATGGAAAATAGAAAATGGAAAATAGAAGGAGAGGAAGAAGCCGTTTTTTAAGGGCTAGTACCTGCCGCTGCTTGGGGGCGGAATTCGACGATAAAGCCTTCATGGAACACCTCGTTTTTAAGTCGTTCGGGGGGAATATCCAGCGGCGAGGCCTTTTGCACCGCGCGCTCGGCGGAGAGGTCGAACGACGGATTTGCGGATTTCAATTCCCATTCCGTCTGCGTGACTTCACCGGTTTCATTAATATGGACAACGATCCGGCAAATCAACCCAGAACCCTCTTCGACGAATTTCAAAGGCACGATCCACTGGCTCATAATTTTTTGGCGGATCTTCGCTTGGTAGAGCACGTACTCTGGATCGTCTGGTGACAGGCCGGTTGCGTTCGGGCTGCCGAATTCGAATCCTCCGGCCTGCGTCTCGGGCACTTGGGCCGCCGTTTGCTCGACGGGTTTATTAGCAGCCACTTTTTTCTTCATGCGGTCCAGTGCGCTTTCGATGCGCGAGTCGGGATTGCCCGGACGCGACGGGACCTTCGGCGGCGCGGGTAGTTTCGGCTGCGACTGCGTCATCGTGGGCGCTTTTTGACCGGAACGCTGGGCTTGCAGAGCTTCTTTTTGCTGTTGAATCGTATTTTTCGGGAGGGCACTCGATTTCTTAAGCGCGCTTCCGAGCTGGTTCGCCGTACCTAAAGGCACGCTGACCCAGACGACTTTGTCTTTTTTATTGGGACGGAACCCAGAAAAAAGTCCGGGCACAAACAACAATACGAGAGCCACGCCCACATGAAGGCCCAAGGACCAATACAGGTATTTTTTCAAAGGCGTCATGCGTTTTCAGGGCTTTGCGGACTATTTCGGACGGGTCGGCTGCGAAGGTTTCTCTTCTTCGGTGATCATTCCGACGCGTTCGATGCCGGATTGTTTCGCGATTGCGATCGCTTTGACGACATAACCGTAGGGCACGTCGCGGTCGGCCTGGATCAGGATTTCTTTTTTCTCGCGGCGTTGAAAAACGGCCGAGATTTTGTCGCCCAATTCTTCCATGCGGTAAGGGGTCTTCTGGTCCTGAATAAAAACGGCTCCACTCTTCTGGATCGTCATGACGACGTCTTCTTCCTTGCGTTCCATTGCTGGTGCGGCCGCCTGGGGCAGCTGCACATCGATGCCCTGGGTGAGCAAGGGCGCCGTCACCATGAAGATGATCAAAAGCACGAGCATGACGTCGACTAACGGCGTGATGTTGATCTCGGATAAGGTGCCGTTTCCGGAACGTGAAGAGGAAAACGCCATAAAAGTTTAAGCCTTAAAGTAATCCCGCGCGATGCGCGCCGCGAGGTCGTCGCCGAAGGTTTCGATTTCCCGCGCGAAGATGCGGGTCTTACCGACGAAGATATTGTAAAAAATGACGGCCGGAATGGCCGCAGCGAGCCCGAAGGCGGTGGCGATCAAGGCTTCCGCGATGAAGGGGCCGACGACGGCCAAGCTCGAAGATCCCGCCTTACCGATTTGCCAGAACGCCGCTAAGATCCCCCAGACCGTGCCGAAGAGGCCAATGAAAGGCGCCGTGCTGCCGGTCGTGGCCAGAAAGGGCAGGTAGCGCTCAATGCGCTCCACTTCGGCTTCGGAGGCGCGGTGGATGCGGCGGCGGATGCCGTCGAGGGAACTGTCGGTCGGACGCGCCGTTTGGCCGCTGGGTTTATGAAAAAGAATGGCAGCTGCCTGGCGGAAGATATTGGCGAAAGGTTGATCGGAAGACGACTTCGTCAGCATTTCTTCCACGCTGCCGGCCCTCAAGAAACCGTCCAAGAAACGCCGGGAGGCGTCCCGGAGGCGGCCGATTTCTTTGTATTTATAGACGATGATGGCCCAACAGGTCACCGACATGGCCAGGAGAAGCAAGAGCGTGAGTTTGACGACGGGATCAGAACCCCAGAGGATTTGAAAAATGTGATTTTTTTCCATAGGCGGTGAAAAGCGCTAGCTTATCTTCTGGCAATGAACAAATAAAAAAAGACCCTCTTAAAAGCCGGATGAGGCTAGAAGAGGGTCTTTCAGAACCAAAAAAAGGGAAGATTACAATTTTGAAAAGGAACCGCCCAGGCTGAGGAGCGTAGAGACGCCGCCTAAGCTGGTAGCCCCCGTGATGTTCGAAGCCTCGACTCCCAAGGTCAACAAAACAGCGCTGCCTCCGATAGGAAGAAAAGCGCCTAATTCTCCGCCGGCATGAATCTTAGCATCACCGCTGGATAAGTCGAAATCGACACCGGCTTGAGGCCCTGCAAAAGCGCCCATAATGCCGGGGACTCCATAAACTCCCAAACTGATTCCGGCACGAGAACCCTCTTGGGCGAAAATGCCTCTGCCTGCGACTTTTACGAATGCGGTTTTATCGTGCTTTTCCACTGCAGCGACGACGCCTGCAGTGACTGTGGCCACACCTTGATCCTTGTCGCCTTCATGAAGATAGCCGGCTCCACCTGTTACAAGATCGTTGTAGGAAATACTGAGTTCATCACCCATAAAAATTCCCCTTACTTGTTTGTATCGTTTGTCTTCGTCCCAGGTATCGGCGCTGCAGCCAAAATGTTTCTTAAAAAGTCTATTTCTGGAAAAAATAAACGCTGCAAATAACGCGAGGCGGCATGGGGCGCGGCAAACGGGCGCTTCCCCGTTATTTCTTCATCGACTCAATCAAGATGCGCGCGACTTCGGGGCGCGAGAATTCCGGAGGCGGGAGTTCGCCTTGGGACAGCATGTCGCGGACCTTGGTACCGGAGAGAGAAATGCGGTTTTCGGGCGCGTGCGGGCAAGTTTTCTGGGAGGCCATGCCTTCGCACTTTTTGCAGAAGAACGTATGGTCGAAGAAAAGCGGGGTGATGCCTAATTCTTCTTCGGTGAAGTTGTCGAAGATGAAATGCGCGTCAAAAGTCCCGTAGTAATTGCCTACGCCGGCATGATCGCGGCCGACGATGAAGTGCGTGCAGCCGTAGTTCTTGCGGATCAACGCGTGGAAGATCGCCTCGCGCGGTCCGGCGTAACGCATGGCCGCGGGATTGACCGCGAGTACGACGCGGTCTTTCGGGTAATAATTGTCGATCAAGGTCTCGTAGCACTTCATGCGCACGTCGGCCGGGATGTCGTCGCCCTTCGTGTCGCCGACGATCGGATGAATGAGCAGGCCGTCGCAGATCTCCAAAGCGGCTTTCGTCAAATACTCATGGGCGCGATGGATCGGATTGCGCGTCTGGAATGCGACAATGCGTTTCCAGCCTTTTTCCTCGAACATCTTCCGAAGTTCCGCGGGCTCTTTGCGAAACGGCAGGAACTCGGGGTAGGCGACGCGGTTGATCAGGTCGATTTTGCCGCCGAGCAGGATGTTTCCGGCGCGCTTGATCGCGGCGACTCCGGGATGCGCGTCGTCGGTGGTCTTGTAGACTTTTTCGGCTTCCAGCTCCCGCTGGGCCTTGTATTTCTCTTCGACGTGCAGGATCGCGAGCGCGGTGCCGTCGGCGTCGTAGAGGGCGACGGATTTGCCGACTTCATAGGCCGCGGCTTGTTCCTCGGTCACGGCGAGCGTCACGGGTATCGTCCAAGGGAGCTCGTTCGCGAGTCTCATGTTTTTGATGACGCTTAAGTAATCTTTTTCCCCCATGAATCCCTGGAGGGGCGAGAGGGCGCCGCAGGCGATCATTTCGAGGTCGCTTCTCTGGCTCGACGAAATCGTGATCTTCGGCAGCGAAGGGATCAGGCGTTGGGCCTTATCGCGCTCGGCGCCTTCGAGGATGCGGTTGACGAGCTTGCCGCCGTGGGCGGGGATGGGAGCTTTCACTGTGCACCTCCGGCGATCGCGGGTACGATGGAGATTTCGTCGGCGTCTTTGACAGGCGTGGTCTCGCCACTGATGAAGCGGATGTCTTCGTTATTCACGTAAAAATTCACGAAACGGCGCAAGGCTCCTTTTTCGTCGTAGAGACGTTCGCGGATGCCGGGGAACTGCGCGTTCAAGTCGGCCAGGACGTCTTTGATCGTGGCGCCAATGGCTACGACTTCGCCTTGGTTGTTGGTCAATTTTTGAAGCGGGGTCGGGATGCGTACTTTTGCCATGAGGCCTCCAAATAAAGTTCTATTTAAGTCAGTTTACGTTCGATAAAACCGTTTTGCGTTTCATTCCAATGAAATTCATTCATTTCTTTTAATTTCCCGTTCCAGACCGAGACCACGATGTAAGAAACTCCCGGAAAGTTCGGTTCTCCCCAAGGCGCCGCGACGAGTTTGTCTTCGTCGGAAAAGTACGCGTCGTGGTCGGTGTGCGAGTGGTAGATCGCCTTGACCTCTTGGTTATTGTGAGCGGCTTCGTCGAAAATTTTCTGCTGCTCTTTCGGGTCGATCAAATACGCCGTCTTCGACGTACGCGGGTAGGTCTCGGGATATTTGGCGTGCATTTCGTCGTAAATATTTTTGACCGGCAAAAATTCAGAAACAGATTTTTGGCCTTTTTCGCCGATTAAGAAGCCGCAAGCTTCCAACGGATAGTGCTGAATCGCGTGGGCTGCGAGTTGGTCTAAAATTTCAGAGCAGAGAATAAGCATATTACATCATGGTAAAATAGCGGTCGCCGTGGTCGCACAGGATCGCGACGATGACGCCTTCGTTGATTTTTTCCGCGATTCTCAAAGCGCCCACGACGGCGCCGCCGGCGGAGTGCCCGACGACCAAGCCTTCCTCGCGGGCGAGCCGTTCGCACATATCGTAAGCGGGCTCGGTTTCCATCGAGATTTTCCGGTCGAGTTCGATTTCCTTATAAATGCCCGGCACGATCGAAGTCGCCATATGCTTCAAGCCTTCGAGGCCATGCAAGGAATTATCCGGCTCGACCGCGACGATTTGGACTTTCGGATTATAGGCTTTCAGCCGGCGTCCGGTGCCCATGATCGTACCGCCCGTGCCGATGCCGGCTACGAAGTGCGTGACCTTACCCTCGGTCTGGTTCCAGATTTCAACGCCGGTCGTGTCGTAGTGCGCGCGCGGGTTGAATTCGTTGTTGTACTGGTCCGGCATGAAATATTTCTCGGGCTGGTCTTTTTTCAACTGATGCGCGAGCCTAATCGCCCCGTCGGAGCCTTCCATCGGCGACGAATACGTGATGGAGGCGCCAAACGCGGTCACGATGTTTTTGCGTTGGAGGCTGACGTTGCCCGGCATGACGAGCTCGACCTTGATCCCCAAGGCCGCGCCGATCATCGCGTAAGCCACGCCGGTATTTCCGGACGTCGGGTCCATGATGATTTTGTCTTTGGTCAACTGACCCGACTTCAAGCCTTCTTGGATCATGCGATAAGCAGGCCGGTCCTTGATCGATCCGCCCGGATTAAAATATTCGACCTTGCCGTAGATTTTGACTTTACCCGATTTGACTTGAGGCAGTTCATTCCCAATTTCGCGCAAGCGAACGAGGGGAGTGTTTCCTATTTTGTCTAAGATGGATGCAATCAGCAAAATATCACCCTGCAAAAACGTCTAATTCAATGGGCTCTACCTTCACGCCGCGCTTGCGGAAGTAATCGAAAGCCTTTTCCATGTCGGGAAGGGGACTTTCGAGTTCCAACGCGATCAGTCCGATGCTTTCGTTGACCGAGGCCGAGCGGATGTTGAAGCGTACCTTGTAGCGATCATACATATCACAGATGATCGCTTCGCGCGTTTGGCTGGCCGGGAACGTCAGGTACACTTTGCGGCGCACTGATTTTGAAGTCTTTGAAGCCTTCGAAGTTTTTGCTTTCGCCATAAATTTTCCCCTATTTTTTCCGCAGGTTGTCTTGAAGGTCGGTGAATTCGTCGATCTTCGCGTGGATGATTTTCGGTTTTCCGATGTGGTCTTGAACGGCTTCCTGGGTTTTGAGGCCGTTGCCCGTGATACAGACGACGACGGATTCGTTCTTCTTGATCTTACCCTGCTTCACGAGTTTTTTCGCCACGCCCAACGTCACGCCGCCGGCGGTTTCGGTGAAGATGCCTTCGGTTTCGGCTAGGAGTTTGATCGCATCGACGATTTCCGCGTCACTGACGTCTTCGGACCAGCCGCCGGTCTCTTTCATGGATTGCATGGCGTAGAAACCGTCGGCGGGATTCCCGATCGCGAGCGATTTGGCGATCGTGTCGGGTTTGACGGGTTTGAAAAGTTCCCAGTCGTTTTTAAGCGCGGTCGAAATCGGCGAACAGCCGGTGGCCTGGGCGCCGTGGATGCGGCAGTTGCCCGAATCGATGAAGCCTAGTTTCGTGAACTCTTTGACCGACTTGTGGATTTTCGTGAGCAAGGATCCGGAGGCCATCGGCACCACGATGTGATTCGGGACTTTCCAGCCCAACTGCTCCATGATCTCGTAGCCCATCGTCTTCGAGCCTTCGGCGTAGTAGGGACGGACGTTGATGTTCACGAAGGCCCATTTGTATCTTTCGGCGACTTCGCTGCAGAGGCGGTTCACGTCGTCGTAGGTGCCGCGGATGCCGATGACGTTCGCCCCGAAGACGAGAGCGCCTAAAACTTTCCCAGCTTCGAGATCATGAGGGATGAAGACGTAGGCTTCCAGACCGGCAGCGGCGGCGTTCGCAGCGACGGAATTCGCCAAGTTTCCGGTGGAGGCGCAGGCGACGACTTTGAAGTTGAACTCGCGGGCTTTCGACAAGGCTACGGACACCACGCGGTCTTTAAAGGACAACGTCGGGTAACTGACGGCGTCGTTCTTGACCCAGACGTCTTTGACACCCAAGGCCTTCGCCAGGTTTTTTGCGTGTATGAGTGGGGTGAAGCCCGAGTTCACGCCGACCGTGGGTTCGCCGTCGATGGGCAGGAGTTCGCGGTAGCGCCACATGGTCTGCGGGCGTTTTTGGATTTTCTCCTTGGTCAGGTCGGCGGCGATCTTGTCGTAGTTGTAGTCGACTTCGAGCGGTCCGAAACAGAACTCGCAGACGTGCGTCGGGAGCACTGGCAGGTAGTGCCCGCATTCGCGGCATTTAAGACCTTTGACGTAAGACATCTTCGTTATCTCCCTTAATCTCCAAATCAACTTCCGAGCTTATTCGTTGAAAAATACCGTTCGCCGCCGTCCGGGAACACCGTCACGACGATTTTTTCGGGGCTTAAATTCCGAGCCGTCTTCCATGCCCCGACGAAGGCCGCGCCGCAAGAAATACCGACCAAGACGCCTTCTTTCCGGGCGACCGTACGGGCGCCTTCGAAGGCCTCTTCATCGCTCACGGTGATCACTTCGTCGATGAGGTTTCGGTCCAGGATGCCGGGCACGAAGCCGCGGCCGATGGCTTCGATCTCGTGCGGTCCCGTGCGCCCCTGGCTTAGTAATGGAGATCCGGCCGGCTCGACGGCGATGACTTTGGCCCCGTGTTTTTTCAAGGCGCGGCCGACGCCCATGAGCGTCCCGCCCGTGCCGACGCCCGCGACGAAGGCGGCGATGTTTCCCAAGTGATCTTTTAAATCCTCGAGGATCTCCTGCGCGGTCGTGTTTTCGTGCGCCGCTGCGGTTTCGGGGTCATCCGCGGGCGACAGGAAAAATCCGCCGACTTCTTTTGAAATTTTTCGGGCCCGGTCAATCGCGCCGGGAACGCCTTCCGCGGACGGGGTCAATCTCACGTCGACGCCGTGGGATTCCAGGGTCCGGCGTTTTTCGAGGCTTAAATTTTCAGGCATCGTCACGATGATTTTGTATTTTTTGACGGCCCCCACGAGCGCCAGGCTGATGCCTAAGTTTCCCGTCGTGGCCGCGACGAGGGTGCCGCCGGGTTTCAAGGCGCCGGACTTTTCGGCTTTCGCGACCGAGGCTGGTACGATGCGGTCTTTGAGCGAGCCGCCGGCGTTGAAGCGTTCCAGTTTCGCGAACACCCGTGCGCCGCCCTGGGGCAAAGACCGCTTGAGTTCGATCAACGGCGTCTGCCCAATCGCTTCGAGAATCGTTTCCATTCCGCGGGAATTTCCGTTGGCCATGACGTCAAAAAACCTTTCTGACACTTAATGTCAAGCGGGCGGGGCTTCCTTCTTGATTTTGGGGGAAGACATGGCGCAAAGGTCTCAAGTGCCGAAAGCTTTCATCCGGAATCTCACCGGAAAAAATCGCGATAAAAAGGCCGACGCCCAGCTGGGCGTTTTGTTGGCGTTCGTCGCGGGGGCGATCAACGCCGGAGGCTTTCTAGCGGCCGGGCAGTACACCTCCCACATGACGGGGCTCGTTTCGGGTATCGCGGACCATATCGTTTTGCACGGTTTTCAGGCCGCGCTTTTGGCTTTTTTATACGTCTTTTGTTTCATGGGCGGTGCCGCCGTTTCGGCGATCGTGATCAATGCGGCGAGGAGGAAGCGTTTTCAGAGCGAATTCTCTCTGGCTTTGATGCTCGAGGCTTGTTTGCTGTTGGTTTTCGGCTTCGTCGCTTCCAGTCTTACCGCGTCCGCCGCCCTCTCGGTCCATCTGACGATCGCGCTTTTGTGTTTCATCATGGGATTGCAAAACGCGATCATCACGAAGATCTCCCGCGCGGAGATTCGGACGACGCACGTGACCGGGTTGGTCACCGATATCGGCATCGAAGTGGGGCGTTTTTGTTTTTCGCGTTGTGTGAAGTCTTCCGAGGTGACGTTTCATCCCGGCAAGCTGAAGCTGCACGCCGCTTTATTAGCTTCTTTTTTCGGGGGCGGGCTCGCCGGCGCCGCGTTGTTTAAGACCGTAGGCTTCGTGGCGACCTTGCCCTTCGCGTTGGTGCTGGGGATCATCGCCTGCGTGCCCATCTTGGATGATTTGCAAGCGCGAGTGGGACGAGGTTGAATCCGCGGTTGCTCGATAATATGAATATGATATAGAATCGATATGTATGTTTGGGACGAGAACAAGAATCGTCAGAATAAACAAAAGCATGGAATCAGCTTCGAAGAGGCGAGAGATTTCATTTTTGAGGGCAAAAACGTGTTCGCTCCGGAAGTTGCATACGACAGGGGAGAAACAAGGCATGCCGTCATAGGAAAATTTAGGAGCAAGTATTATGTCGGGATATTCACGGTGACCCCTATGGGCTTCCGGATTATTTCCGTGAGGAGAGCCAGACATGAAGAAGAAAACCAAGCAAAGCAAAAAGGGATTTGACGAGCGATTTGATGCTGGTCATGCCGCCATTAATTTTTCCTCAGGTATCGTTACCCAGGGATTGAGCAAGACCATCAAGCTTCCTCCTCTCGACATTCCTGCCTGGGTGTCCGCCGAAATTGAAAGCTTGGCGCGTTTTCAGGCGAATTCAAAGGCCGCCATCGTCAGACAATTATTGGTCGACGGCATCGAGGCACGCAAGCGGCGGATGGCTTCTTAAACACTTCTTCTTGGCTCATTGGCTGATGTCTCGAGACGAAATACAAAAACCGGTGGCGGGTTTGCCTCGCTTATTCCGCCGTTTCAATGACCTCGCTGTCTTCGATGCCTCGCGGTGGCCCGCGCGCGAGACGATCGTGAAAATTTTCGGGTCTTTGTTGATCGGCGTCTTCGTCTTTAAGCGGATTTTGCAATTACCGGGTTTTCCTGGAGTCATTGAAGAGGTGAGAGGCTTCAGCCTCTGGTTGACGGCACCTGATTTCATTCCAAAATCTTGGGTCGCCCGGCCGTATGATCTCGAGAAGTACTACACGGCTTTCGGATACGCGAAGACCCAGATCCGTATCCTCTGGACGATGCAGCTCTTCGTATGGCTGACGGAGACGGGCGTGTTGGTGGGGTACGTCGTCGCGTTCCTGACGCGCACGGCCGCGCGGTCGGCCGCGAAGGGATTCATGGAGACGGTTTTTCCGCTGACATTGGGGCTGTTTCCGTTCGCAATCATCATGACGGATTATACGTATCGCCGCTGGATTCCGGCCTCTTCGCCGATGCACATGCCGGGTTTGTACGCGTTGAATGTAAGTCTGATCTTGGCGGGCACTCTCAACGTGATCGGGCTCATGAATTTACGCAAGGCGTTCACGATTATGAGCGAGGCCCGGGTTTTCATCCGCACCGGGCCGTACCGTTGGGTACGCCATCCTCTCTACGCCTCGCACTTCGTGATTTATTTTTGCTGCATGCTCCTTCATTTCCAGGCGCTGACGGTCGTACTCTACGTCGCTTTCGTCGCCGGACAGACGCTGCGCGCGCGGATCGAAGAAAAAAAACTCGCGGCGGCTTTTCCCGAGTACGAAGAGTACCGGCGCACGACGGGGATGTTTTTCTTCAAATTCAAAAAAACCAAGAACGTCCGCGGGATTACTTCTTGATTTAAACGACCAGGTTTGCTGTCTTGCCGCGCTCATGTCGTAGCACAAATGCGGGAGTAGCTCAGTTGGTAGAGCGCGAGCTTCCCAAACGGTCTGATTGTTTTCCTCAAAATTCTCATCGCTCCACAAAAAACTGCGTAAGTAGTTGATTTTGCATTGGTACAATAGGCTTTTCGATGATGACCGGAATGGGTCTGAATCATCATTGTGAGGTCATTATTGGGTCAATTTTGTCTCCGGTTGTGGAATGATTGTGGAATGAAATTGGGATTGAGTGTGGAGCCTTCAGGGGACTGATTGAGTCCCTTGGGGGCTTTGCATTTTGATCCCAAACAGAAGACAACCTAACTTATTTGAGCTATTGAAAGAGTCTACTTTAATGGCCCAAAAACCCGAAATCTACGTCAGCACCGATGTGGAAGCCGATGGACCTATCCCCGGCATGAATTCCATGCTCAGTTTCGGATCGGCGGCTTATCTCGCTGATAAAACGTTGATTGGCACCTTTACCGCGAATCTCGAAACTCTTCCTGAGGCAACGGCGCATCCTAAAACCATGGAATGGTGGCAAAGTCAGCCGGATGCTTGGAAGGCCTGCCGCGAAAATCCTCAGCCGCCCGAAAGGGCCATGGTGGATTATTTGGCGTGGCTCAAAGCTTTACCGGGAATCCCCGTGTTCGTGGGTTACCCCGCAGCTTACGATTTTCTTTTCGTGTATTGGTACTTGATCCGCTTCACCGGCGAGAGTCCGTTTTCCCATTCCGCCCTCGATATCAAAACATTGGCGATGGCATTATTAAAAACGGACTACCGAAAAGCCACCAAGAGAAACATGCCGGCGCGGTGGTTCGACGCGCTTCCTCATTCTCATCGGGCATTGGAGGATGCCATCGAACAAGGGGCATTGTTTTGCAATATGCTGAAAGAGCTGGCTTAAAGACCGATATTAAATCGAACCGAAGGGCTGATTTCCGCAAATCCTTTTGTTATAAATGTTTCACCTTGTTATTTTGTTGAAACATTAGTAACATTCGAACATGGATGAACGATCCGACGTGTTAAAGTTTATCGCTAAAAATCTTTTTATTACCGCATCCGAAGCGCGCAAACGTGGAATCGGACCCATGACCTTATCCCGCATGGTCGCGAAGGAAGAACTCTTCAGCACGGAACGCGGCGTTTATGCCAAAACACTCGATTGGTTGACGGACCCGCTTAAAAAATATCTTCCGGCCTGCACGATCTATCCGAAAGCCGTGATTAGCGGCATTTCGGCATTGACCTACTATGATTTGACCCTCGAAGAGGAACGCAAAGTCTACATCACCATTCCCATCACTCAGGTCGTAAAAAATCCGAAATACAGAGCGATCCGATCCCAGGGACTTTGGTATGAGCTCGGCATCCAGACGTTTAAATTCGGCAAAAGACAGGTGCGGATTTACGATATCGAAAAGACGGTTGTAGCCGCTTTTAAATATCAGACCGAGGAAGTGGCTTACAAGGCTCTGAAGGAATATTTAAAACGGAAAGATAAAGATGTGAATAAACTTTGCCGATATGCGGAAGATCTCGGCAAACCTTTGGAAGACAAGGTCCGTTTCTTTTTATCCGAGGCGTGACGATGAAAAATGCCGCCAGTTTGCATGCGAAATTATTGAATATCGCCCGCAAAGAAAGGATCGAGTTTCAGCTGCTCATGAACCGATTCGGTGCGGAACAATTCCTGGCTCGCCTCAGCCGATCTCCATTCGCTAAAAAGTTCATTTTCAAGGGCGGTTCGCTTCTAGCCTATCTTATCGATACCGATCGCAAGACGAAGGATCTCGATTTTACGATAAAACATTTGAGCCATCAGGTGGATGAAGTCGCCGACGTTATCAAATCCGTTTTGCGGATTCCATTGGATGATTGTCTTAAGTGGGGTGAGATCGAAAGCTCTCCGCTGACCCATCCGGACATGGATTATCCCGGCGTTCGGATCGTTTGCCACTTTCTGATCGGAAAAATGCGTGGCCGCTTGCAGATGGACTTGGCGATTGGCGACGCTCAGGAAGCGGTTCCTATTTCCCTAAAAAGAATTCGGTACAAGGACGAACCGTTGATGGGTCCCGACTTTGAGATTCTATCCTATCCGCGTGAATTGATTTTTGCGGAAAAACTTCAGATAGCGGTTGCTAAGGGCGAAGAAAATACGCGCATGAGGGATTATTACGATCTTTTCAAACTACTGCGCCATGGATTGGATGATGCCCTTCTTAAGACATGCTTGATGTCCGTTTTTGCCAAGCGGGAAACCCCGATGATTTCTAAATTCAGTCCAGATGAGAAAGCTCTGTCTAAATTGCAAAAGTATTGGGAAGCCTATGCGGTCAAGGCCAAGCTTCCTGATGCGCCCGGTAAGATTATTGAAATTATTTCCTTGGTTAATGACAAACTGAAAACGCTGAAATGACTTTAATTGCGAAATCCACGAGAAAAGTGAAACGGGTTGTTTCACAAAAAAGAACACACAAAATAAGTACCGCCGAGGCTTTAGGGCTTGATCCTCGAGATCCTTCCGATCGTTTTTATCTTCGCTATGAAAACTTGCTGCTCGACTTGCGAAAAATCATGAGGAAGCGCGGCATTAGTGGAGATCAACTGGCAAAACTCATGGGAGTCAGCCGGCAGGAGGTCTATGATCGATTTTCTGGAAAGGGCACGACTTTGGAATGGATTTGTTGGGTTTCCGAAGCCTTGGGGCTACAATTCAAAGTTAAGATCGTTAAGCCTGCTGCTCATTAGTAATTCTTTTAAATCGTCACGCTTGGAATGCTCCTCGAAGCGGTTTCTTTTTTCGAAGTAAAGTTAAAGTTCCTTGTTCATCTTTGAACATAATTCTACCTCCGTCTGGTTGGTCTATAATTACTGGTTCAGATTCCACATCCATATCTTTTCTCGACCAATGGAGGTCATATCCTTGGGTTTCCAACTCCTTCTTCAACCCTGATTTTTCAGGATAATTAAGACCAACTCGCCTGACTTCAGGAGTCGATTTTATTTGAGAAAGTGGGCGGAGTTTTTCTGAAATTAGGTTAATTACTTCCTGAATAGGTTTGATTAAATCATCATAATATTTTTTACGATACTGATCGCTCCAATAACCTGGACGCACAGAACCAATCGAATAATTTTTTGCCTCAAGCTCCACGTATAGTTCGGATATTTTATCCGCCGCTTCGCCACCAATTAGATTTTCAAGAGAAGCAATAACGCCGCGATTATCAATCAAATATGCGGTCCAAGGTTTTTGTGTTCTCGCTACTTTTATATTATGTTTCAGCTCATTTAAAATATTGGAAACCGTACTTTCAGCCCCTTCTTGCCTAGGCCTATGATTAGATGGGCGATCGACAAGATTCCAATTTGGTAATATTTTTTTTAACTCTTTGATGATGTCGTTATTTTTCTGAAATGATTTGGAATTTAAATGAATGTATTGACGAACTCCCTCAAGATTAATTTCTTTTTGGACAAAAGAAATGGATTCGATATTTTTATTCAGAATCTCTCGAATAAAAGCGGCAATGGCAATTTCTTGTTCTATCCAAAGAGAACCTCTAATAGTTGATTCAGAGGAAACAGTTGCCGACACAGCTCCGCGATGATGCATTACAGAAATAAAGCCGGATGCCTCGTTGAGCATATTAAAAATCTTGCTAGTGAGAGAATCTAAACTCGTCGCCGTTTCAGCAAAGTAAGCTTCATAATCGGTGAGGTCTTCGACGAGTTTTTTAATCTTTTTTCCAAGTCTTTTTTCTTCTTTCGTAAATTGACCACAACTAATAAAAATCATTTTTTTATTTTTGTTCATAAATGCTTATCTGTTATTCGGGAACTCCTCCTCTTAACGCTTCCAAATCAATCTGATGCATCTTGATTAAGGCGTAGGCAGTTTTACTGCTAATGCCAAGATCTCTTACGGCGTAACGCACAACCCCGCGGTGAGCAGTCAGAGCCGCGAGAAATCGCGTTTTCAAATCTTGCTGAGAATAAATCGCCTGATCCCTAGCCGGTTGAATCATAAAATCATCTGGCATGATCTCGGATCTTGCTACCGATAAAGCACTGGTAATCGCTACGCGAATGGCTCTTTGCAAAGCGCGTACATTTCCCGGCCAGGGCTGACTTCGGAGGAAAGAGATTGTTTTCGATGAAATATTCAACGGACAGGGAGACAAAGCAGAAATAAAATAACGAGCCAGAGGCTCGATGTCTTCGGGACGATCTCTCAAGGCAGGAATGTTAATAATCCAATCAAACCTCTCGTAAAGATCCCGACGAAAAGATCCGTTCTTCTGTGCTTTTTCTAAATCTTGGTTGGTCGCGGCGATGATACGAACATCGACCTTTTTGGATTTATCGCCTCCCACGGGACGGACCATGCGGTCTTCTAGAACTCTTAAAATTCTGGCTTGGCTGTCCGGTGGAAGTTCGCCGATCTCATCTAAGAAAAGTGTGCCGTGATCGGCTTGTTCAAAGTAGCCGGGTTGATTGCTGATCGCGCCGGTAAAAGAACCTTTGATATGGCCGAACAAAAGACTCTCCGCGAGCGTGGAGGTGATTGTCGCGCAATTGGAAACGATCAATGGATGAATTTTACGCTTCGGATGCAGGGCATGGACCAAAGAAGCCAATACGTCTTTACCGACGCCGGTCTCCCCTAAGAGTAGTATACTGTCATCCCTGGCTGCTATTTTTTGGAGCTGCTCAATGACGCGGGCCATGGCGGAAGATTGATAAACGATCCTGCGTTCGTCACCAGACTTCTGGTTAGGAATAATAATTCCAGGAATTTTTCCGGAGAAAGAGTCGGGGTATTCGATTTGATAGGTTAAAACGGTATGGCCGATCCGTATGGTTCCTGTCGGTGGAAGCACGGCGTCCGTCACACGGCAGTCATTTACGAAAGTACCGTTACGGCTTGCCAAATCCCGAATGCAATAGCGTCCGTTTTTGACGAAGATTTCGCAATGACACGTAGAAATATAAGGATTGTCGACCTGGAGATCGCAGGCCGGAGATCTGCCGATATTGAAACCGATTCGAGAGAATTGTTTTTTGAAGGGGGCTAAGATGACGAAGGTGGGAATGGTACTGCTCTCTTGTGAAACCTCTCTACCATGGGACGTAATGGTCTCATCCACTACTCTATTGAGTTGGGATAAGGAGCAACTTCCCTCCAAGAAATGCAGCCGGTAGGTTCCTATGTCGAACACGTCTCCATCTTGAAGGACTTCAGAGCCGGCCACGCGTTTGCCGTCCATATGCACGGGGCCTTCCAACTCGACTAAGACCACGCCTTTCGGTGTGACTTCGATACGGGCATGGTGAGAGGCGACAGAATCGAGGAGACGAATATCACAATCGGTTTCTCTTCCTATGGTAAGTCGCGCGGTTAAGGTTTCCCGTAAGACAGGCTGTCCTCGGTAGTAAAGAATCAGTTCCGACATATATTCCCCCATGTTTCGAAAACGTTTCTGGAAACACCGGGAAACGTTTCCTTGGATCGCCTTTCCAAGCGAACCCTTTGAAAAATCAAGAAAAGCGAAAAATCAAATCTCTGGCACTGCCCCTGCAATGCATCCGCGCAACGAAGGCACGCGCATGAATGACAAAAACAATCGGCTAAAAATTTTCCAGCAGGAGGAACGCAGCACGCCTCCTCACAATCGCTTGAGGATTGGGAGAGGCTTTAGCAGGTGGAAGTCGACGCTCGCCCTTTATCTAATCACCACGCTTCTTTCCACGCCAATTTTACAGGCCTACGATTTTTCCGGAGCGTCGCAGAAAAGGAAAAAGGGCGATATCACGGTTGCTTTGGTGGCCTTCGCTGAGAAGCGGACCCCGGAAGTGGAAGGACTCATTGCAAGTCTCGGCCAGGAGCTTCGGCGCACCTCTCGTGTCCATGTCCAAGACCAAGCCAAAACGAACGATTTGCTTCAGTCCTACTTGGCGCACGTAAATCAGGTCACGAAAAGAAGCTCTCAAATGCCGGCCTTAACCCAAGCTCGCGAGAAGCTGCTGGCAAATGATTATGCATCCGCCGAGCGCCTGCTTCTTAAGGCTGAAAAAGACATTCAGGAGAGAATCCAAAAAGGCGGTAGCGGCGAGGGGTTGGCGCAGGTTTATGTTTTGAGGGCCAAGGTCCAACGGAACCGGAAAAACGAGGCCGCGATCGAATCGGAATACGGAAAGTTAATTCGTCTCAATCCAGCTTACGCGTTGGATAAAAATCTCTACAGCGGTTGGGAAAGATCCGCTTTCGAAAAGGTTAAGAAGCAAGTCCTATCTGAAAATTTAGGGTCTATCGCGGTCACTTCCGATCCGATCGGGGGCGAAGTGTTTTTGAACGGCTTCTACCGCGGCATCTCTCCCGTTCTCCTCGATCATCTTCCTCAAGGTCCCTATTTGGTCGAGGTTCGGACGGTCAATCATCTGCCTTTCTCGCAAAAGGTCACGCTTCAGTCAGGGGAAAAGGCAACGCTTCGAGGCAAACTGTCGCGTCTCTCGGTCGCTTCGGATTACGCTCATGTCGATCCTTTACTGAAGCCGTCGTTCTTTAAGAACGAAGCGGAAATCTCAAATTTGATTTCAACGCTTGGTTATCATTTAGGCGCGGACCGCGTCGTTCTCGTGGCGGATAAGAAAAACATCGGGACCGATTCGGCAGTTTACCGCGTCGGCGATGTTCGGCTCGGAGCGGTTCAAAAACTTCAAAGCGTTCCTCTCTCATTTCCTCTTTCGGAGTCCGGGATTCGTTTGGTGGCAGCAGGCATTCAAGACGGGGCGACGAAAAATATTCTTAAGAACCCTCAAAAGTACGCCGACGCTTCGGTCGGTAGCATTGAACTTCACGAAAAAGAGAAGAAGCCTTTCTACAGGAAGCCCTTGTTTTGGGTCTTGGTCGGCGCAGGAGCGGGAACAGGTGCGGCGTTAGCGGTCATTCTCACGGGAAGCGCCGGTGCAGCGGCGGCCTCCGGAGTCTTGGTGAATCTATGAAAAACCGAACAAACCAATTTTCATTTCTCTTCATGACTTTTCTTCTGATTTCGGCCTGCGGAGGGCAAGGACAACCTAGCGAAGAAGCGGCACGGCTTTCTCTCAAGATAGAAAATTCGAGATCGCCCGAAGGTTTCGAGGCATTGACTTTACTCACCCTTCCTTCGGATCGTCTCAAAGTCGTTAAATTCCGTCTTACCGTTTCGGGGGAAGGCATCGAGCCTCCTATGAGCGTCGAGGCGGATGGTTCGGCCTCGCAACTTCAACTTTTAGAAATCCCTCCGGGCGTCAATCGTTCCCTCTTGATCGAGGCTTTCAATCAAGATGCGGAAGTCATCCGCAGAAGGCGAATCGACGGACTCACGTTAAGTTCGGGCGTCGTGACTCCCATTCAGACTTCGCTCAATACGATCCCGCTTATTTTAAATCTCCGGAACGGCAACATAGTGCAGGCCCGGAATCTTAAATTCGAATGTTTTGGAGAGCCGGGTTCGAGCCTATCCCTGAAGGCGGATTCGACGGCGGGGTCTATTTCCCTGAACGAAAGTGTTGAAGGCGATCCCATGATCTTAAGCCCCTCCGTTTCGACGGGCTTGGTGGATTATATCCCTCCCTTTTGGTTACGAGGCCGTCAGACCATCGTGATTACCGACGATCAGTCGCAAGAGTCTTCTTCTGTCACCATAACCATTCTTGATTTTAATCAACGTCCCGGAACCCGATTATCTCCGGCAGGCGGGCTTCATCCACCGGCTTCTGTGGGACCGGGCTTCGGCGGCGTGAAAGCACATTTTCCCCAGATTCTTTCCAAGACTTTCTCAAAGGAGAATAACCAATGAAAAAACCATTTTTAATCGCGATGTGTTTTACGGCGCTGGCCGCTTGTGGAGGCAGCTCGCAGGAGGATGAATCGGAAACGAGGACAATTCAGGTCAGGTTTGGCGAACCGGCTTCGCTCTCCGAGCTTCAACCCGAACAAAGAACGGTCCGCATTGAGTTTTTTACTTTGATCGACGGTGTTGAGGGAAATCAATCTGCGATAACCGATCTTCTTGCCAACGAAGATCGGTCCGCCTGGAACGGGCAAACCGAACTAGCGCCGGGACGTTACGTTTCTAAAGTTTTCCTGTCTCAATCTTGGGATCAAAACTTAGTTCAGACCGATGTATCTCCCGCCATCACGGGCGATCCCGTGATTAAAATCGTATCCGTCGCCTCTTACAGCAATCCTCTCGACGTTGTAGTTGGCCAAAAAGAGATTATTTTAGATATCGCTCCTGCCGATCTGTTGACGGCGTTGGATGACGACGGGGACGGATTAAGCAATCTTTCGGAAATTCTAGGCACAACCGATCCTTTTAAAAATGACACGGATGGCGATGGGTTTCCCGACGGATTCGACCTTTTTCCGAATATCTCGACCGAGTTCGGGGACGCGGATGGCGATGGAGTCGGTGACAACGCGGATAACTGCGATCAGGTTTTGAATCCCGAACAAACGGATTTTGACAATGACCATCAAGGCGATGCCTGCGACGCCGACGACGATCAAGACGGGCTTTCCGATACGGAGGAAGCCACCTTGGGTTCCGATCCTTTCCTTGCCGATACTGATGGGGACGAAGTTCTGGATGGAACCGACCTTTGTCTTTTTACACCGGATTTCGATCAATTGGATTCTGACAACGATCACTTAGGCGATGTCTGTGATCCGGACGATGATAATGACGGTATCTTAGACATTTCGGATAACTGTCCCTTTTTCGCGTCGCAAGACCAGACGGACACGGATGGGAATGGTACCGGGGATGTCTGCGTCAATGATGACGATGGAGACGGCGTACTAGATAATTCGGATAATTGCCGGACCGCAGCCAATAGCGACCAAAGAGACACGGATAGCGACGGCGGGGGAGACGCTTGCGATCCGGACGATGACAATGACGGACTTTCGGATGTTGAGGAAGAAACGCCTGGTACTGATAATCTGATTACCAACCGGCTCGCTGCGGACACGGACGGAGACCAGGTTCCCGATTTGATGGATAACTGCCGTATTACCTCCAATCCTAATCAGGCTTCGAATGGCGATATCGACGGTGAGGGAGACGCGTGCGACTGCAACGCTTTCGATCCTGAGATTCGAACGACGGATGCAGTTTTTGTCGCGCCTTCCGGCCACGATGCGGACAGCGGAGCGCGTAACGCTCCGGTAAAAACCATCTCTCAAGGGATTGCTTTGGCTCAGGCTAACGGAAAAACAAAAGTCTACATCGCCGAAGGGATTTATAACGAAACAATAGAAATGCGTGACGGCATTTCCGCATTCGGAGGATTCGGTTTAAGTTTCGGCGGTTCGGTTTGCAGCAAGTCTCTCTATGACGGTAATCAAGAGACGAATGCCGTTCAAATCATCGGCTCTTCCACTCCTGTCGTCTCTTTCTTGAATATCTCTGCTCCGACAAAGTTGGAGGGAGTGACCGTTGCCAGTTCCGAAGTGACAGAGGGTGCCGCTTTAATCGAAATTTCATCGGCAGTTCCTTCTCCGATGAATGTCGTTTCCATTGAAGACAGTTACCTTGTGGCTCCGAGTCTTCCGGCCGCTTCCGTGACAGCTGTCTCTGTCACTAATGCGAGCCCTTTGATCGTGAACAATGTCATCGACGCGGGCGATTCTCAAGAATCCACGGCTATCGCTTTGGATCATTCCTCCGCTCCTAAGATCATTCATAATACGATCCATGGCGGGGGATCTTCCTCTTCTTCCGTCGTCTTGCGGTCGTTCCAGTCGATTCCCTTGGTTGTGAATAATATTCTTTTCACGACCGGAGGGATTTCCCAAAAAATTCTTTTCTTCGAAGAAGCGAATCCGTCTTCCTCGATCCTTGTCCAAAACAATCTGATGTTCGGAGAGCCGGTCACGGTCGATGCCCCAAAACTTTATCAGGACTTAAACCCCACTTTAAGACTCTTCAGTAAAGTCGCCCAGGTTAACGACTCGGACGGAAATTCTGTCGGAGGAAATTTCAATGCGAATATCACGCTCACGTCTAACGGAATGGACTTAGGAACTCCCCTCGAATTAGCCGACCTCTTTGAAGACAGCGTAAACGCCAACTACCGCCTCGC
Source organism: Myxococcota bacterium (assembly GCA_052033505.1). Classification (GTDB taxonomy): domain Bacteria; phylum UBA10199; class UBA10199; order JACPAL01; genus JBPOJN01. The sequence continues at coordinate 58,801 of JBPOJN010000010.1, forward strand.
TCCCGGCTCTCTTGCCGTCGATCGAGGCATCAATCCCGCCACTCTCGCCGGAATTCAAATCTTTAGAGACCGTGACTTCAATGTGCGTCCTTTGGGCTTGAATCCGGATTTAGGAGCTTTTGAACAGTGAACACGAAATCTTTCCTACTGCTTTTGGTAATTGTCCTGACGGGTTGCGCCAGCCAGCGCCAGATCGTGCCTCGGGTGGAGGAGAAAGAGCGTGTCTTCTTCGCTTTCAACCGATGGCGCATCGCCGACTCGCAAAAATCAAAACTGCAACAAGTAGCCGACCGCCTCAAGCAAGATGAGCGTTCCTTCACGATTCTTGAAGGCCATACTGATCGGATCGGCAGCGCTCGTTACAATGAAATTCTCGCAGAGAACAGATCCAGGGCGGTGAGGGTTTATCTTTCGAACCTCGGTGTTGATCCTTCCCGAATGACCATTACTTCCAAGGGTAAGCGTAAACCCCTCTCTTTGGGCGGCACCCAGGACGATCATCAGAAAAACAGGCGCGTCGAAATCTTAATGACCGTGATGGACAAGAAGAGGAGAAAACCATGAAAAAATTCGGAAGCGTTTTGGGAGTCCTATTCACGCTATGGGGTGGCTTTGCTTACGCCGAGGAATCTTCGGTTCCCCATCTCATGAACCTTCAATCCTTGATCTATGATGCGGACGGAAATCTCACGATGAACGAATCCGTGGACCTTACGGTACGTATTCTGGATGATGAGAATAACGTTTTATACTCGGAAACTCATCCCGAAATTCCCGTAGTCAATGGAGCTGTAAATGTCAGTGTCGGAGACCAACAAGCTCTAGGGCTGGATATCTTAGATCCTTCGTCAGGACAAAAAGTGATCGACATCGCAGTAGACGGTGAAAATCCCTTCGAGGTCATGCCGCTGGTGGCCGTGCCTTATGCGCTTTGGGCGCAAAAAGCCTTAACCGTTCCCGATGAATCCATCACCAGTCAGCAAATCAAAAATGAAAGCATCAAACTTGAAGACCTTGAAGGAGGGATTTCTTTTGCCGACTTGCAAGGGCAGGCAAGTGAGAATCAAATACCCGCCAGTGTCTCTACCGATACGGAATTGAACGCTCATATTGATTCGATGAGAGCGCATTCGGCCTCATCCATTGTCATTAACTCCAATTTTTCCAATTTCGTCGCTTCGAATGCATTGGAAGCCCTGCAAAAAATCGACACGAAGCTGGCTGAAGAGATCGTGAATCGTCAAACGGCTCAACAATCTATTTTTACAGGTTATCTTCGCTTGGATGGCACCAATGCGATGTCGGGCGACCTAAATGTGGGAACTCGCAATATTACGAATGTTAATCAAGTGGATGGCGTGGATGTGAGCGATTTAAATACCGTGGTCCGCGGCGGCCACTCCACAAGTCATGCGAATAGAATTAACGATCATGAAATCAGAATAGAAACTCTGGAAGGCGGAAATACAAATTTTCCAGAGATCACAGGACAGGTTTCTGAAGCACAGGTCCCTCAATTTATGAGGCCTGTCTCTTACGGAACCATTGAGGTAGGTAGTTGCACCTTCGGAGGCATGGGAGGAATGGCGGGTCATACCGTCAGGGGTTTTTTAAATGGATACAATGCCAGCGTGAGTCCGGGTGGCCCATTGGCCGGAAGTTTTTTGAGGGTTAATTTTAACAACGCCGTCTCCCTGCCTTATACGGTCGTATTCTCGTCCATAACCACGGAGGGAACTGGCGTGGGTGAAAGGGAAGCCAACGGATTTGATATTTTTTTAGGCGGTCTTGGATCTAATCTTTGCGGCAGGACTTTGGATTTTGTCGTATTCAAAAACTAACGCAGCAGAGAGCAACCTCCCGACGAGCCGGAGGACGGATCATCATTCGTCGCAGAAGATTCATCAATACCAATTAGAGCCGCGTAATCAATCGTCGGACTCTCGGGACAAAGAGTGTCGATGGCTTGGGAAAAATCCGGCAGAGGAATATATTGGATGCGGTCTTCAGTAACCTCATTCCTATTTAAAATAATATCGATGTCCGCCCGTATTTCCCCCGCCGTCAGAGTAATGACGGAAGAATCCAAGTGAGACTCGGCTGGAATATCATTGTCATTCCAAAACTCCGAGTCTCCAAAAATATCCTCATCCGGAATCAATCCAGGAGCGAGAGTGCTTCCCAAACCGTCACTGGCGACCTCTTCAACTTCGATTGTATAATTTCCAGGAGGTAAACCGGAAATAGTGTAAGTCGAATCTTGAAATTCTGGATCCAAAGTCTCGCAGATTGATTGGACCAGTTCACAACTCCTTCCGCTTAGAAAAGAATAAGCCTCACACAAAGGATCTTCGGTGCTTCTTGCGATCACATTCACGTGCATCATAGGAGCTTCATCCGATTTGAAAATTTGTCCTGTGATTGTCCCTGTTGAATGAGCGGCATCCGGGTAGAGCGCTGAAATCCCTGCGATATCATCAGGATTTAAGGTGGCAGAGGATTTAGCAGCATTTAAATTAGAACTGGAAGAAGTAGCGGCATACATCGTGGGAATATAAAGGCCGTATCCCTTAAGATCTTCGATGATAGCTTCTTGGTTAATGGATGTATGGGCCAATCCGAGCAAATGACCCAGTTCATGAAGCATAAGACCCACTACCGTGTTAATTTTAGTAGTAGAGTCTCCGGCAAGGCCGCCCAAAACTAAAATCCCTTGAACGATATTGCCCGGATTCGAAGAGGAGCCTTCAAACACTTTAGCCCCTGCGTTCGCAGAACAACCTCCGATGCGGCATAATTCTCCATTCAAGATAGAATTATCTTCGTCGAAGATAATCACCGTATGTAGATTTTTCTGAACTTCCGTCGGGCAGGAGTCAAGATCGTCCGTATAGCAACGATTTAAACTTACATAGTTTTGGTAATTGGTGCCATTTACGTCTTCCGGAAGATATCCTGCGAATTCGAATTGAGGGACGCCAGGAATCGCTTCCCAAACCTTCATAGCCTCTTTCAAGAGCGTATGAGCTTGATCGTTGGTCAAACGACCCATGGGACCGGGATC
>JBPOJN010000081.1:0-54204 GCA_052033505.1 Myxococcota bacterium
TTCAGTACGTCCTGCATGCGGCGTTTGTAGAGAAGCTTATCGGACTGACAACGTGTGCCGCGTACGGCGGGACCTTTGTTCGTGTTGAGTCTTTTGAAATGGATTCCCGTTTCGTCGGCGACTTTTCCCATCTCGCCGCCCAAAGCATCGACCTCGCGCACGAGGTGGCCTTTTCCGATGCCGCCGATGGCCGGGTTGCAACTCATCTGGGCGATGTTGTCGGTATTCGACGTGACGAGCAGGGTAGAGTGTCCCATGCGCGCGCCGGCCAACGCCGCTTCGCAGCCTGCATGGCCGGCGCCGATGACGACGATGTCAAAGTTATCGAAATAGGAATTCGAGTTATCCACAGGGTGGCGATATCTAGATGACGAAGAGGTCGAATGCAACGGCCCTTTAGCATGTCCGAGGACCTGCGAATTATTTCAATTAAAAACGGTTAATTATTTAACCGCCCTTTCCGGAGAGATTTTTATCCTCATTCGCGATAAGCGCTCCTTTCAAATTTAATTTTTAGGGAGGCTTCGTGAATTCACACCGTCATTTTCTCTTATCCCGTCTTCTGCGCTTGCGTCTGGTAGCTGTCGCACTGACCGGCTTCGTGGTTTTCGGATGTTCCGGATCTCAAGGTCCTGCCGCGACTCCTGGAGCTACAACAGAAGCCTCCGATGCGGATTCAGCGGGCGTAGAGATCGAGCTGAAGCAGGCCGCTGTTGCTTCCATCGATCCCAGCCTAAATGTTGCCTCTCTCCGTTTACAGAATGATCAAGGCACGGCGACGGCGCTGTTTGGGGTCGATTATAAAGGGATTCCGATCGTGGGATTGAGTCTCCGTACCCGCCAGGGAAAAGCTCTGGCCACGTCTCAGGTTGAATTCAGTGAAGAGGCGAAGGGCGTTTCAGAGATCCCGAGCGTCGATAGCGATGCGGCCGCCGCCCGCGTGCTCGAATTGCACGGCGAAGATGCGGATGTTGTCGATGTGCAGTTGGTTTTTTTGCCCACGACGAAAGATGAGTTTACCGCTACAAGCGCCGTAAGGCAGATTGAATCTTTGCGCTTAGTGTGGTTTGTGCGTGTTCAAAATCCGACGGAGTCAGGATCGTTTCCTGAGATCTTCGATATTTATTTAGATGCCCAGGACGGAAGCTTAGTTGGGTCTCGCCAGGAAGCTTCTTATATAAAAGGGTTGGGCCATTCGTACCATTCAGGTGATGTGACGATCCAAGTTGCGAGATCCTCGGATCCCGACGGTTATGTATTGATAGATGCAGGGCAGGGCGGGAGGCAGACTTATTCTGCGGCATCAACCACGGATCTTAATAGTATAGTTCCCGTGATCAGCGAGAGTCTTGAGTTCGGCGGTGCTGGCATCAGGCCTGATGATTTTGACGATGCTTTTGCCAACGGTAAGCTTACGGAAGAAGGCATAACCTCTGCAGTAGACCTGCATTACGGCATCGGTCAGACTTGGGATTTTTTTGCACAAACCTACGGACGAAATGGTCCCTACAACGACGGTACCGCGGTCGATGGGGTTGCGAATGTCCCGTGCCCAACTGGTCAGGATATTCTGGGTGCTTACAGCCACAGTGCAAGAAAGATCTACAGCTGCTTGCCGCTGGCGAACCCGTCAAATTGGGGAGCCTTAGAGGGTACGCACCCCGAGGTGGTCTCGCATGAGTTTGCACATGCGGTATTCGATTCTGAACTGGAGCTAACGACTCCCCCTCCTAGCGATCATGTCATTGAGTACGATTCCCTTTCTGAAGCCTTGGCGCAGATCTTTTCCCTCGTAGAGAAAGGCAAACGCTTCAATATGATGATGGGGCAGCTGTGGGGTGATGCGGCGATCATTCCTTGGATAGGAGTGGACGGTTCCGGATGGGCGCCTTCCAGTATGGATAGCCAATCGATGGATTATTACTGTCAGTCATCGACGCTGTTTTGTCCTAAAACCGTCGAGACGGTTGTTTCTGAGGGGTTTACCAATCGTACGTGGCCGTATCGCGTCGGCGGCATTATCCGGCAGCTTTTTTGGTACTTGTCGGAGGGTGTGTCTCCCTTATCGAATCCGACTTTGTATGGGGCCCGTAGCGGAACGAGCCATTTTTTGCCCGCCACTCGAGGTTTTTCGGGGCTAGGAGTGAAACGCGCGTCGGAGTTGTTTTATAATGCAGCCGTTTACTCTAGCGTCGCTTATCCCAACTTCCATGAGTTTGGAAACATGCTCATCCAGCGGGCCGGGGATGAAGACGGACAATGTTCGGAAAAACAGAAAAAAGTCGTGGATGCCCTCGCGGCGGTGAAGATTTTCAATGAACCCTCCGACCGTGACGCTCCCACGGTCGACCTAAGCGTCATACAGCACGGCGGTGTCGTCGAGGTGACGGTGGATGCCGTGGATCCTCTCGGAGATTCTCCTCAAACGCCTCATGCGATCAGCCGCACCTCCGTCAAGGTCGACGGGACCGAAGTTGCGCAACCCGCACTGAATGCTGCAGGACATGGTGTCGCCACTCTGCCCGTAGGCTTATTTCATAACGGCCCGGCGGCGTCTTACACGTTTCTGGTCGAAGTGGAGGACGGCTGTAAAAACATAGCGACGAAGAGCGTTACAAGAACGGTGTACTTGAACCGCAACCTCGTCGTGCAGCAGAGCGGGTTGCCGAAACAGCCTCGATTGACGGCGACGCTTTCGGACGGCGGCAGTTTGGCGCTGGTTCAATTTTCGGCCGATAACGGCCCGCTCTCGACGGTGACGGGACCCGCTCCTTTTCAAAAAGTTTTCGATACTTCGACCTGGAGCGACGGCCCCCATTTTATTTTCGTCTCGGGCCAAGACACGCAGGGAAATATTTTTGAAACCACTCATACGATCACTGCGGATAATACGCCTCCGACAGTCACGAGTTTCACAAGTTCCACCGGAAATCCTCCGTTCACGCTGACGGCGACGGCGACCGATGTCTCTCCTCTGACGCAAGCAGCTTTCAGTCTTCAAGGAGACCTGCTTCCTTTCGCCACGGATACAACGGCGCCTTATAACGCTTCTTACACGCCCACGGACGGCAGCCTGCGCACGCTGAAAGTGTCGGTAAAAGACAGTTACGGGAATGAAGGCGTCGCGACCAGAGCCGCGCCTCTGGATGCGACTACGCCGACGGTCATGCTGAATGCAAACCAGTCGGGAGGCACTGTGATGGTGTCGGCAAATGCGACCGACACGTGCGGTTTTGCTTCAATGAACACTTCCGTGACGGGAACGGCTATTGGCATTGCGACCTTTAATGTCCCTATCGCCAATCCGTCAGCTACCAATGCGGATTGGAGCTACACATTCAATACTGGATTTTTGAGCCCAGGTGACCATCTCTTGAGCGCGGATGTGACGGATCGATGCGGTAATACGACGCATTCAGAAAGTCACTTCCTGGTTGTGGCGAGTGCTCCAGGCGTCGTGGTCGACGCCCCCGTCGTCCCCAGCCTGCATCCAAAACTTCCAACGATTACCGTGAGAGTTGTTCATGACCGGCCGATTCAAACCATCCAACTCCAAAGACAAATAGTTGCGGGAGGTATCCCGTTGTTCCAAACTTTTGATACCTGGGCGCCTCCGGGCGGGGCGGGCAATAATCCGATACACACGTTTCAGCTCAACACCTCCGGCACGGACTGGACTATTTCGGGGAATATAGAGATCAGGGCCATTGCATTTGACGATTTAGGACTTCCAGGTAGTAATTTGACCCATGTTCCCGTCGACAATGAAGCGCCTGCGCTCAGCGAAGACTGTACCTTTCTCCCTGCAGCGGTCACGTGTGTGGTGACAGGGGCGGACTTCACGGTTAATGGGGACAATATGTCACGTTTACAGGCTGCTCAATTTCCATTACCGTATGTTACTAGGATCGCTTCTCCGTGGGTGATTACGGTTGTAGGGGCAGGCGTCAATTCTGCTTACATAGATTTCATTGCTACTGCGAAGGATAAATTTGGAAATGAGCGTATTAGGGCCTGGTCGTTTCCACAGTCATGTCAATATAGTTCGCAATCAAACCTTTGGTCCTGTCAATACGGCCCGAAGGAGTTCCCTTTTGGCCCCGACGAAATACTGATTAAACGCGAGCCTTAGGTGTCTTCTCAAAATATGGGATGAGGAGCTGGAGACCTCTAAAATTATTTACCAATACAGAATTTTGTGAAAATTTCTCCCAAGATCTCGTCGTTGGTGATCTCTCCGGTGACTTCACCCAGGTGATTCATCGCAAGCGTAAGATCGGAAACCAAGAACTCAAGGGAGCGTGCCTCGCGGGCGCTCCCTTGAACTTTTTCTAGGGCTTCGAGACCTTTTTCGAGGGCCACGCGGTGGCGCAGGTTCGTGAGGACGACGGACGACTCGGGAGTTTCTTTCAGGAAGAGGGCGGCCATCGCGCTTTTGAGTTCTTCGAGGCCGGTTCCGTTTTTGGCTGAAATTTTCAGAACGGAAAAATCCGGATGAAGCGCCGGGGACACGTCCGATTTATTGAGCAGGTGAAGAACCTTCGTTTTTTGATTTCGAACCAAATTCTGAATCCGATCGTCGTCCGCTTCCCAAGGCCGGCTGCCGTCCAACACGAAGAGGATCAGGTCCGCTTGCGCGATTTTTAATTCCGAGCGCCGAATACCTTCGGCTTCGATCGTGTCTTCTCCAGTTCGAATGCCGGCCGTGTCGATGAAGCGCATCGTGAGACCGTTTAAATCCAAGACCTCTTCGATCGTATCGCGCGTCGTGCCGGGCGTCGCGTGCACGATCGCGCGGTCGTCTCCGACCAATGCGTTGAAAAGACTCGATTTGCCGGCGTTCGGTTTGCCCACGATCGCGACGCGGATGCCGTCTTTCAGGTAACGGCCTTCTTCGTAGGTTTGGATCAAGGCCCGGAGGCGCGTATCGACGCGGGCGATGCGGTCCGTGATTTCGTCGTAACGCAGGCCCTGCACGTCTTCGTCTTCGGGAAAATCGATCATAGCCTCCATCTGGGCGCGCATGACCTTGAGTTCATTGCGCAGTTTCGAGACGTACTCGGAAAGGCGGCCCTCGAGCTGGCGCTCGGCCAAGACCACCGCGCGGCGACTGTTCGCGTTGATGAGGTCTGCGACCGCTTCGGCCTGGGCCAGGTCCATGCGGCCGTTGAGAAAAGCGCGCTGCGTGAATTCGCCCGGAGCGGCGGGGCGGGCGCCGGCCTTCAAGACGGCTTCCAGCAGTGTTTCCAACACCTTGCGTCCACCGTGGCCTTGGATCTCGACGACGTCTTCGCCGGTATAAGACGCAGGCGCTTGTTGCCAAAACGTCAGCACCGTATCGCCGGCGATTTTCGCGTAGTACATGCGATGAGATTCCGGGACTTCAGGTATTTTGGACCAGAGACGCCCTAAAATTTCCAAGGCCTGAGGCCCGGAAAGGCGCACGATTCCTACCGGGCCGTTGCCGGGGGCGGTGACGATGGCTGCGATGGTATCATTGATCATAAATTCTTTTTAGTGGGGATAACCCCTTGACACCCCGTCGATCATGACTATCTTCTGCCCGCTTTCGAACAGTAACATCAACGACAAAGTCTGATAGGAGACGTCCCATGAGCGAAAAAAAGCCTAAAATCCGCCCTCTGCATGATCGCATTATTGTGAAGCGCGTGACCGAGGAAGAAAAAACCAAAGGTGGCATCATTATCCCCGACAGCGCCAAAGAAAAACCCCAAGAAGGTAAAGTGGTTGCGGTCGGAAAGGGCCGTTTGGAAGACGGAAAACTCGTGCCCATGGAAGTGAAGGCCGGTGACCGCATTCTTTTCAGCAAATATTCGGGCAACGAAATCAAGATCGACGGCGACGACCTTCTCATCATGAAGGAAGACGAAGTCCTGGGAATTTTGGATTAATCAATTTTTAAGGAGATATTTTATGGGTGCGAAAGAAATCATTTTTGATCAAAAAGCGCGTGAATCCCTTCTGCGCGGCGTGAACACCTTGGCCGACGCGGTCAAGGTCACGTTGGGTCCCAAAGGCCGCAACGTCATTCTGGAAAAATCCTTCGGTTCGCCGACCATTACTAAGGACGGTGTCTCGGTCGCGAAGGAAATCGAGCTCGAAAACAAATTCGAGAACATGGGCGCGCAGATGGTGAAGGAAGTCGCCTCGAAGACCTCCGACGTCGCCGGTGACGGCACGACGACCGCGACGGTCTTGGCCCAAGCGATCTACCGCGAAGGCATGAAGATGGTCTCCGCCGGCCACAACCCGATGGCCCTGAAACGCGGCATCGAAAAGGCCGTGTCCGCCGCTGTGGAAGATCTGAAGAAAATCTCCAAAGCTACGAAGGACCGCAAGGAAATCGCCCAGGTCGGTACGATCTCCGCGAACAACGACTCCACCATCGGCGGTATCATCGCCGAAGCGATGGATAAGGTCGGAAAAGAAGGCGTCATCACCGTGGAAGAAGCCAAGTCCATGGAAACGACGCTGGATGTGGTCGAAGGCATGCAGTTCGACCGCGGTTATCTCTCTCCGTATTTCGTCACCGATCCCGAGCGCATGGTTTGCTCTCTGGAAGATCCTTATATCCTCATCAACGAAAAGAAGATCTCCAACATGAAGGAAATGCTCCCGGTCTTGGAGGCCATCGCGCGCTCCGGCCGTCCACTTCTCATCATCGCGGAAGACATCGAAGGCGAAGCCTTGGCGACCTTGGTCGTCAATAAGCTCCGCGGCACGCTGCAATGCGCGGCTGTGAAAGCCCCGGGCTTCGGCGACCGCCGCAAGGCCATGCTGGAAGACATCGCGACGTTGACCGGCGGTGAATTGCTCGCCGAAGAATTAGGTAAAAAACTCGAAGACGTGAAGCTGGAAAATCTCGGACGCGCCAAACGCGTTACGATCGACAAAGATAACACGACGATCGTCGACGGCGCCGGCAAAAAAGCCACGATCGAAGGCCGTGTGAAACAAATCCGTGCCCAGATCGAAGAAACGACGTCCGACTACGATAAAGAAAAGCTTCAAGAAAGACTTGCGAAGCTCGTCGGCGGCGTCGCCGTCATCCATGTTGGTGCGGCGACCGAAGCTGAGATGAAGGAAAAGAAAGCCCGTGTCGAAGACGCCTTGCACGCGACCCGCGCGGCCGTCGAAGAAGGCATTGTCCCCGGCGGCGGTGTGGCCTTGCTGCGCTGCATCCCGATCTTGGATAAACTCAAACTCAGCGAGACCGAACAATTCGGCGTCGATATCATCCGTCGCGCGCTCGAAGAGCCTGCGCGTTGGATCGCGCACAACGGCGGCTACGAAGGTGCCGTCATCGTCGACGAAGTGAAGAAGAACACCGGGTCTTACGGCTTCAACGCCGAAACCGGTAAATTCGAAGACTTGCTGAAGGCCGGCATCATCGATCCGACCAAGGTCACGCGTTCCGCATTGCAAAATGCCGCGAGCGTCGCGTCATTGCTCCTGACGACCGAGGCCATGATCGCGGAAAAGCCCGAAGATAAGGAAAAGGGTCCCGCGATGCCTGCCGGTGGTGGCATGGGTGGTATGGGCGGCATGATGTAAAATGATGTAGAGCGTCGAAACTTAAGCAAAAGTTTCGGTTTTTCTGTTGTTACAAATTGACTCAAAAGGGGCGAGCAAGGTATACGCCGAAGACCTTGTTCGCCCCTTTTTTATTTCTGATCGTCTTCGTCGCGTCGCTTTTTTCCGTGACCGCCGAAGCGTTTGACTTAACTGCCACCGGATACCTCCGGAGCCGACTCGTCTATTATCACGATCTCGACACGCAGAAACCGAACTCCGGCGTGAATCAAGGCGGTTTGGGCGACAACGACCGTTTCGGTACGACTCTCTTCGTCCAAGAACGCCTGCGCATCGAGCCGATCCTCAAAATCAACGATAACATCTCCCTGCATTCCCAGTTCGACGTGCTCGATAACGTCATTGCTGGCACCAAGGATGTTAAAAACATCGATTTCCTTTCTCCCATCGTCGGCACGATTCAGTTGCCCGGAGCCGGTGGGGCGCTCGGCGTGACGGGCGGGGAAGCCGGAGAGAACAAGGCCTTGAATATCCGTCGCGCTTACATGGATATCCTGACGCCGGCCGGTAAGTTCCGTATCGGCCGACAGCCGTCTCACATTGGGCTGGGCGTGTTTCAAAACGACGGCAACGGTTATAATGACGACTTCGGCGATACGTTTGATCGTGTTTTGTATCTGGCCGCGCTCGAGACGAAAAAATTCGGCACCTTGAATTTCGGCGCCGTGGCCGATTTCGTTTTTACCAAACAAGAAGACCCGCGTATCAACGGCCTGGGCCAAGCCATCACCGGACCTTCGGAAGACATGCGGCAGTTCGCGGGTGTCCTCCTGTGGGACTATAAGGATTTTTCGTTCGGTACTTTTTCCGGTATTCGTTACCGCAATGGCCGTGAAGGCGACACAACGACGACAGCGCGCCAGATCTTAGTCGATGCGAGTGGAAACGTGGTCCCTGATGCGAACGGCAATAATCAATTAAGCGACCTGCGCGCTGCTGGCCGTGACGGCAATACGCTCCTGTATTTCACCGACGTTTACGGAGAGTGGAGACATGGGCCGTTTCGTTTTCGCGGCGAGTATGTGTTGCTATCCGGCAAGCTTTCTACGGGCCTCGCAATCGATGCGATCCCGTTCAACAATCTCCCGTCGAACGCCTTGGGTCCTATCGAGCTCGGCGCCCAAAGCAATCTCCTGGTCCACATGGCCGCGATGGAATTGGAAGCGAACTACAAATTCGGATCGTTCCTCTTCCAGGGCGGTTACGCGAGCGGCGACCGTCAGCCTCTCTCGTCCAAAATCACGCAATTCGGTTTCCGTCCGGATTATCAAATCGCCTTGCTGATGTTCCATGCGCCGTTGGGTTCGTCGCCTCGGGTCACGCAGACCAACGGCAACGGCGTCGGTAGTCGTCAGTTGGTTGGCGCCGTGCCCGTCACCGGTAATTACATCAACAACGCGATCTACACGGCCTTGGGCTACACACACAATCTCGACATCACGTCGCTCGCGCCCATGGCGTCGGACACCAGTGTGGGCCTGAAATTCATCACGGCTTGGGCCCCGGCCAATAACTTTGACATCGACTTCGCCGAAATCACCGGATTCACTTCTCTGCCCCGTCTCGTGAACTCAAATAAATGGTACGGCTGGGAAGCGGACTTGAATTTCCGTTCGCGATTCTACGAGCATTTCTTGTTCGACCTGACCGCCGGCTTCATGATGCCGGGACCCGCCTATGACGTCGAAGTCGACGTCTTCAGTCCGACCAATACCGCGCAGGTCAACGTCATTCCCTTCGACGCCGCGAACGTCGTTTGGGGCGCGCGCACCAACCTGATCGTTAATTTCTAATTATTTTTTCTTGGGAGTCTTGTCGGTCGGAGCGGAGCCGTCCGGAGCTTTTTGCGTCTCGCGTCCGTTGCCGGAGTAAGGATTGAACATCGTAAACAAATCCTGATGAGGTCTTAAAAATTTTTCTCGGTCTTTGCCTTCCAGGCCTTGGGTCTTCGCCTCTTCTTCGGCGTTCTGCAGACCGTAAGCCGCCGCGATGAACTTGAAACCATCGTTCGGATTCTTGCCCTTTTCGAGATTCGCCCAAAACTCCGCGTCTTCGATCAGACCCAGGACGTATTCCTGTTTTTCTTGGGATAAAGACTTGAACTCAGAGGAGCGTAAGAAGGTTAACTTCGGATTTTTTGCGATGAGAACTTCGATGTCGATCATAAGACCCTCCTTAAAGAAGGGTTGAGGCTTAAGCCACGAATTTTTCGACAGCCGTCACGTCCGCACCACGATCACGAGTCTCGAGATCTGTGCGGGCAATATCACCTAAAAATGCAATGGCACGACGGTCGAAGTTAGAAGGACGAGAAGCGAACAGGCCCGCGCGAACTGCGGTGTTGCCGTTTTTAATGATTTGATTGAGCGCATTGGAGGCTTGAGTAAAAGAATCACCTTTAGGAGCCGAAGGGACCGAGGCCGTATTGGAATTAGCGGGAACTCCCGTCTCGCGGATATTTCCGACATTTGAGCTGATATTCGCGCTTACTTTTTTGATGTCCGCCATAATTCCTCCGAGAGTCTGTTATTTTAACCAATCCTACTTTGATCCACCAGGCAATTTCGTGCCCTACTTCTAAGATTGTCGGCCCTACCTCGGTATCTAGTTTCTTCTTCGGACCACTTTTTTTACTTTTTTCTTAAATATTTCAAATACTTAAAAAGAACAAACCTCGCCTAAAGAAGGTATCGGCCATGGTTGCTAAAAGTTGCGGATATTTCGTCATTTTTTGTATTTTTCCTAATTTTTAATCAAAGCAGCCCTTTACGGAATCAAAACAGACATCATATAAGGAAAGATCCCATAGGTTTTCGAGAACGCGAAAGCGAGCGAGCCTTGGCCGGATCGGGTTCACCCCGTCCGGACAAGCGGAGCAAGCGATCCAATCACGGATACTAGATGGGGTTTCAGGGGAGAGCAGGATCTCCCCTGACTTTAAAGGGGGCGAATTGGCTTCGACGGGAGGTCGGAGGTCAAACGACGCAAGCCGAGGTTGTAAGATCCTCGTACTAAAACTTGCAGGCAATTAACTGCCAACGATTACGAATACGCACTCGCCGCTTAAATAACGGCGACGTCTCCGGTGGGGTCTCCCACGGTCTGCCGGAGACGCAAATTGTGGGATAGGTCCTGGAGCGCGCCGGCGGTTCCAGGGTCGAGATCAACAGACGGCTGGCTTTCGGAATCCCTGTCTCGAGGGTCGTCCGAAGGCGAGATCAATTCGGGGCTAAGCTTGTAGCTGGCGTTGACCAAAGTCTTTCGGACGCGGGTTCGATTCCCGCCGCCTCCACTTTTACGTAGTCCAGTAAAATCCAATAAAGTACAAAAGCCCGTTTAATTACGGGCTTTTGTATTTCTTGCTTGTCCCGTCACATCCCATGTGGTTTCAAGAAATCTGCCCCCAAATGGGGGCATTTCTGGGGGCAACTCTAAACAGCCAATTACCTGTTGCCCCCAGAATTAAGGGAGGGTTCGAAATGAATCTCACGGATACAGCCATTCGCAATATGAAGGCTCCAGAGAAGGTTTCCCGGCTCTTTGATGGCGGAGGCCTGTACCTGGAGGTTTCGCCCAAGGGGAACAAATGGTGGCGTTTCAAATACCGCTTCGATGGCAAAGAGAAGAGGCTGTCTTTCGGCGTTTACCCCATGATCACTTTGAAGGTAGCGAGGGAACGACGGGAAGAGACTCGGAAGCTTCTGGCTCATGGAGTCGATCCCGGCGAAAATCGCAAAGCCGTAAAAATGGCTCGGCTGGAAACGCTGGGAAACAGCTTTGAGGTCATTGCGCGGGAACGGTTCGCCAAATTCTCTCCTACTTTGTCCGAGGGGCATCGCAATCGCATCCTACGAGGACTGGAAATGAACGTTTTTCCCTGGATCGGGAAACGCCCCATCTCAGAAGTGAAGCCTCCCGAACTTTTATCCGTCTTGCGCCGGATCGAAGAGAGAGGAGCTTTGGAGACTGCCCACCGGACTTTACAAAACTGCGGACAGGTTTTTCGGTACGCCGTGCAAACGAGCCGAGCGGAACGCGACATCTCCACGGATCTGCGTGGTGCTCTTTCTCCCGTGAAGAAGGAACACCTTGCCGCGATCACGGAGCCAAAAGCCGTAGGAGATTTATTGAGAGCGATCGACGGGTACGAGGGTTACTTCGTCACCAAATGTGCCCTTCGCGTGGCCCCGTTGTTCTTTGTGCGTCCTGGAGAGCTGCGCCAAGCGGAGTGGAAAGAAATCGACTGGGAAAAGGCCGAATGGAATATTCCCGCCGAACGCATGAAAATGAAAGCGGCCCATCTTGTTCCTCTTTCCCGGCAAGCCATCGAGATTCTACGCGAGCTTCAAGCAGTAACGGGGGTATCACGATTTCTTTTCCCAAGCGCACGAACACTCAACCGCCCCATGAGCAACAATGCAATCCTCGCGGCATTAAGACGGATGGGGTACACCACAGATGAGATGACCGGACATGGCTTTCGGGCGATGGCCCGGACGATTCTTGATGAGGTCTTGGGTGTACGCCCTGATTTTATTGAGCATCAGCTAGCTCATGCTGTGCGTGATCCTAATGGACGCGCCTACAATCGGACGGCTCATTTGCTTGAGCGTCGGAAGATGATGCAAGAATGGGCGGATTATCTGAGCGTCTTGAAGGGGGGAGCAAAAATAATTTTACTAAACGCCAAAGCGGTTTAACTTCATCGAATGACTTAAAATTACACAAAAATACGGGAACTAAAAGATGGTCGAAAAGAATATTGATGGCCCAGAAATAAAAAATACTTCAGGCGCAACTAATGCGATGAATCAGTTGTGGTCCATTGCGAAAACCAATGAACAAGTTTGGCTGCATTATAGAAATAACATATGCAAGAAACCCTGGGAGGGAGTTTTAAATAAGCACCAAGTCGAAGAGTTGCTTACAAAATATGACAAATTAAAAGACGCTGGGGTAAATATTATTCTTGTGAATTTTCACCTCGAACCTCTTTGGTTTGTCCATAAAACAGTGCCGATTGCCCGTAGTTACAACGAAGGCCCCTTGGAAATAAAAAGGAATGGAAAAATAGTTAAAGGCCCCGGCATGGAAAATTTCCTGAAAAGAAGCAAGAAAAAGTACAGCCATATTAAGAAAAAACGTATGGAAGCAGGTGAAATGTTATTTCGGCAGTGTTCTTTTTATGGCGTAAGTTCCGACAAAGTTTCCGCAATTTTAGACGAGTTGGAAAAACAGGAAAAAATTAGAATAAGCCAAGATTTTCAAGCAGTCCATCAAATGGTTTTTTTGAAAAAATCGTTAAAACTAAAAAGAGGGAGTAAAGAAAAGCCCTTAGTGTACAGTAAGGCTGTGACCTATCTAGTTCAAACTATTCAAGCTGCCCCAATGAAGGTTGAAGTTGCCAGCATGTATGCTGCCGAACTTCTTAAGATTTTAGGAATTCAAAAAACTGCCAACCATAAAGCAATTGAACCATACCTTGCAAAAGGTCGCCAAGCTATCTCTGAGCTAAACTAAAAACCTACGATCGCCTAAAATAATTTTAATTTTTAAGCAATCGTAGGTAGTCATTTTCTGGCTCACATTTCCATCCTTCGGCATGATGGCATCATCAAAAGGAGATGCCATCATGAACGAACTACAATTTAGAATTGCTCTTCTTAAGAATAATATCAGCCAGAATGAACTTGCTCGGAGAATTGGCGTTCATCCAATGACGGTGAGCTCCGTGGTGCGTGGACATCGTAATGCAGAACCAACTCTTCGCAGAAAAATTGCCTCAACTTTAAATGTTTCAGAGAAAAAATTATTTAATGACCTCAAAAAAGTTAAAAATGGAGAGGCAAAAGTATGCCCCAAACCATTTTAAGACTCCCCGTTGTCAAATCGAATTGTGGTCTGTCTCGTTCCACAATCTACCTTAGAATTTCCCAAGGGTTATGGCCCAAACCCATCAGTTTAGGTGCGCGAGCTGTTGGGTGGCCTGGAAATGAAGTCGAGACGATGATTGCCGCGCGTATCGCCGGAAAGTCGGATGAGGAGATTCGAACACTAGTAACTCAACTTCAAGCAGCTCGTAAATTTGCTTTATGAAAGGACCAATATGTCTGACACAAATTCTACATTATCCCCTGAACCTGAATCTACTTCAGCATTTATTTCCTCCGTGGTCATTACAGATCCAAGGCAAGCCGAATCTCTCATTCAGGAACTAGCATCGTTGTCCCATTTTGAATACGAAAGCCGACGAGACGATGCGGCCAAGAAACTCAACATGCGAGGTACCATTCTCGATGTTGCCGTCAAAAAAGTGAAGTCGACTTTCAAAAGCCAAAGCAATGATATCGATAGGTTCCTGAAAGAGTTAGAACCATCGCCTGATCCAGTGAACGGAGAGGCACTCTTATCGGATATTATTGAAACAATTTTACGATATGTTTCCTTGCCCGAGGGAGCTGCCGAAACCGTTGCTCTTTGGGTGGCCCACACCCATGCTCACGATGCTGCTCATGTATCGCCTTTACTTTGCATCTCCTCCCCTGAAAAACGGTGTGGCAAGACAACTCTTCTCTCGATTTTACAAGCTCTGGTAAAAAAACCCCTGCCAACTTCTAACATAACTTCCGCATCTTTGTTCAGAGCCACCGAGAAATGGCGGCCAACTCTTTTAATCGATGAAGCAGATTGTTTCTTGGCTGAAAGCCAGGAACTCCGGGGCATTCTTAATAGTGGTCATCGACGGGACTTGGCCTTTGTTCTCCGGACTATCAACGACGATCATGAACCCTCCCCATTCTCTACGTGGGCTCCGAAGGCTATTGCCTTGATTGGAGAAATGCATCCCACACTTGCGGATCGTTCTTTGATTATTTCAATGCGCCGAAAACGGTCCGAGGAGCGAGTGGAACGTCTGAGGTTGGATCAAATGGATATCTTTAATAACCTTCATCGCCGTGTTGTCCGATGGGTACAAGATAATTTACAAGCGTTAAAGCTCGCTGATCCTAACATGCCTTCTGAATTGAACGATCGAGCTGCAGACAACTGGCGTCCTCTTTTGGCCATCGCTGATTTAGCTGGAGGAGAATGGCCCCAACGTGCGCGTCACATCGCTCAGATCTTGAACCAAGAAGAATCAGATGAAGCCACTGGCATACTCATTTTGGAAGATATTCAGAAATTATTCATTGAGGAGTCGGCGATGCGTTTTACATCCAAGGGTTTAATCGAACGATTGATTCAAATCGAAGAACGACCTTGGCTAGAATGGTCACACGGCAGGCCTTTAACGGTGCGACAACTTGCCCGTCTTTTAAAACCCTTCGGAATTTATTCTAAGAATCTTCGTTTCGACGACTATGTTTCAAAGGGCTACGAACTGGGACAGTTCGAAGATGCCTTCTCCCGTTATTTAAAGGGCCGAACCGCTACAAACGAATAAAATCAATAAGCTCCATGATTTTTCATCCGCTACAGAAACTGACAATGTAGCGGATAAATATGAAAGTAACTATTTGAAAAGTAAGGATTGTAGCGTTGTAGCAGGCAAAAAAAGAAGGAAGCAGGATTGGAGGATTGAAGATGGCCAATTTAAAAAACCAAGACTTGATCCAAGCTCTGAATCAAATCGCAAAAAAAGCTGCCGCCAAGGCGACCTATGAGGATGTGTGCCTAAGCCTCCTTAAGACCAAGCGGGAAGATTTGGGGGGCCACTTATCCATCCTGACCTGCGCCCAGCTCATGCGCGATGCCGATGTCTTGCCCCCGGAAATTACTTTTTACCTGATTGCCTCTTCCGTAGAGCATCTGGCCGATCAACGGAGGCATGTCGTATATTGCGACGGATTTTCCGGTCGTTTTGAAAAGATCCGAGAAGCCCACGGAATCCTGCAAGGTGATGACTTTTTGGATGCTGAAGAGCCTCTCGCATATCGAAATTTATCGGAGGAGTTTGCACAAGTCTGCGATCAGATTACCGTTACCGCTTTTCAATATTACGGGGAAAACGAAATAGCAGATCTATATGAGAATAACCGGCCCGAATTTGATCGACGGTTGTGGCAGGGTCGAGAGGCCGTTTTAGGGCCGTTCCCTCCTGATCTCAAACAACATCTTATAAGAACTGTAGCTTAGCAGGTAGGCGGGGCTTGCTAGGTAAGGATAATTGTCGGGAAAAATATGAAACAAAAATCGATTAAACAATGCCTGCAGAAGACCGATGATGGGGAAATTTGTAAAGCCCCTGTCATGCATGATTCGGACTTCTGCTTCTTCCATAATCCAGAGGTTACGGAAGAACGCAGTGCCGCACGGCGCGCAGGAGGCATTGAGAGAAGCAAGGTGGCTGTTCTTCCTTTGGGAATATCTGATCTTCCCTTAAGCACGAGCCAAGAAGTGGTCCGTCTCCTCGCCGAGACGATCAACCAAGTCCGTAAAGGTCAAATAGACCCCCGCATCTCCAACGCAGTCGGATATTTATCGGGAATTTTGTTGAAAGGGTTGGAGCAAAGCGACGTCGAAAAAAGAATAGGAGCTTTGGAATCTGTTATCAAAAATCGTCAATTAGATGAGCCTTCCCTCTTCGATGACGATTCGAACGATCGAGATTTGATGGAAAACCCAATATGAGCTCAACCCAGAAAAAGCGACTCGATAAGGTCCTGGGAAATGCGACTGCGCGACAGATCGCATTGCTCCATATCAAAGAAAACATCGCAGAATTTGATTCTCTTCTGCATTACGCAAAAGCTTGGTGTGAAAAGGCAACGGGAGAGAACCCGCGTGACCATGTTAGTAGACAAGTGAAGGAATCTGTTCGGACGGCTTTAAATCTAGGGTCCTTTATCAAAAGAGAAGATGCCAGCCGTATTTATAAAGCTCAAATGGAAGCGGACCTTCTGATGTTATTAATGCTGGAGGTAAATTCTCGGATTGAGGAGCAACACAGGATTCAATTTTCCCAAATTGGAATTTTGGCGGAACGGCTGAAATCAATCGTGTCCCAAGGCTCCATAAACAGTGAACTTCAAAACTGGCACATGCAAGCGATCCTGTGCATGAACAAAGTCCTTGTTCTTAAGGGTGCGATTGAGAAAATTGAAAAGAAATATTTTTGGGAACAAGCCATTCTATTCAAATGGGAGGCTGCGATTCTTAAAGAACAAATCACCTTCATGGAAGAAATGTTTGATTGTTATAGTGGGGTTGCCCATCGGAGCGGCAGCGAGAGCAACGTTTTAACGGAAAATATGAGCGAAGACTTCCGCAGCTATCGTCCTGTTGTGGGTGCCATGAACAAAATAGACATGAGTGATAGCCTGCCATCTCAAATTGCGGAGAAAGCAGATTACTTTATTAAAATATCCAAGGCAAAAACGTTGAGCGACTTTGACAAATTAAAGGAAGCCAGAGATTTGATAGTGCCGTATATTGCCGGAGAGATATCTGAATGATCGACATGTCCTAAACAGATTACTTGGTAGAGCGTTCTTTCTTTTTGTTAGGTCTGCCAGGTCGAGGTCTAATATTTTGGGGTTCTATAAAAAGGGATTGAATTTCACAGTTTAAGAGACTTGATAGCCATTCCAATGATTTCAAAGTTAGATTCTGCAACCCATTCTCGATTCCCCTAATATACGAAACAGAAACACCGGCACTTTCTGCAAATGCTTCTTGAGTAAGGCCAGATCTGGTTCGAAGCTCTCCTATCCTTCTCCCAACCTTTTTCACAATTCGAGATGAAGATTTGTTTTCCAAGTAAAAGCATCGTCGCGAAATCTCCTGTTTTAAAAATATAGCTATAACTATAAGTTTATTGAAAAGCTTAGCCCTCTCTCGTACTCTCCGTAATTTTGATGAGCAAAAACTTGGAGCAGACTGATGCCAATATTTGTTGAAAAAGGTGAAGGCGAATTTCAGCCATACCAATTCACCAAAGAAGCTGATTTTGAAAAATTAGTTATTAAG
Source organism: Myxococcota bacterium (assembly GCA_052033505.1). GTDB lineage: Bacteria > UBA10199 > UBA10199 > JACPAL01 > JBPOJN01. Next base: position 17,584 of record JBPOJN010000081.1, read on the forward strand.
CTGTCGGATAAACTTTTTGGGGAGGCTTCAATCTATGTTGATATCAAGAGGCGAGTGAAAGGAAATACCATCATTTCCATACCTGATGGTTACCTGATTGATTTTGCCGACCCCAACAATCCTCGTCTTTTTATTGTCGAGAATGAGATCGTAAGCCACGATCCGTTTAAACATATTGGGAATCAAATCCTCCGTTTTGTAGTGTCCTTCCAGGACGCACAGAAAGAAATTCGAGGGCTCCTAATGGAGGAGATTCAAAAGAATAAATCCCACTTAAAGAAACTTGAAGAGGCGTGCAAACAAAGCAAATTTAGAAATATAGACGACCTTTTAAATACAGCGGTCTTCTCTGATTTCCGGGGATTGGTTGTCATTGATGAGATCCGTCCTGAATTAAACAGCGTACTCAATAAGATACGGGCTAACGTCAATACAATCGAGCTCAAGACTTTTCTCTCAAAGGACAGCTCGTTTTGCTATCAGTATAACACCCTGTACGAGGAATTTGATGATGAATCAAATTTGGCTGAGGGAGAGGCAGTAAAATATTTCAATCCAGAAGACCGAAAGCGTCGCTTAGCCAGAAAAGCAAAATCCGATACGATTGTTGTGCCAGCGCAAGAGGAAGGGTTTCGACGAGTCTTCTTGGGGGAAAATAGGTGGTACGCCATCCGTATTGGTGCGGCCATGAAGGACCGCATCAAATACATAGCAGCCTATCAGGTAGCGCCGGTAAGTGGCGTAACACATATTGCAGAAGTGAAAGAGATCAAGCCCTACAAAGATTCTGGAAAATATGAAGTAGTCTTCAAGGGGACAGCACAGATGATCGAGCCCATAAAGCTCAATGACAGTAAGTATAAACCACAAGGTCCAGTTTATGTGCAACGTGACCGACTTTTAAAGGTTAATTGTTTTGATGAAGCCATGAGAGAGATTTTGTAGCTCATTCCATAGGACTGTGGAGCTAACTTCTTTCAGGCCATCATTAAATTGCTGATGGCAAATTTATGCTGAAGTGCTCTCGGCTAGATTTTGTTCTAACCGTGCAGCTTCAGCAACCCCCAGCCGTGTTAAGGCGGGAAGTATGCGATCCACCTGGTCTCGAAGAGACTGGTTTGAAGTCAAAAGTTCAGGCCACTTACGTCTAGCTGTATCGATAAGAATGCATACCCGTCTTCCAATGTCGTGGTTAATCCAGAAGTCAGTCGCGGTTGGAAATACGGAAAGCCACGCACCCGCAATTTTTAGAAGAAATGCAAAATGCGCAGATTGAGGCGAAACTTCAAGAAGGTTCAATGTCAACTTCGCAACAAATGGGGACGCACCCTCGATGGCAAGTGGCTCAAGAATGGGTAAGAAGGGTATAAGGCGATCAATGGCTGGAGGTAACAGGTAAGCCGTTGCGGGTTCATAACTACCTCCCTGATTGAAGAACAGTGTGGCGATGGAGGGCCCGAGATGTAATTCCACTGACGATCGTCGGCGTATAAACCATATCCAGCCGTTACGAGCCTTAAGCTTTTCAGCTAGTCTTGAACGGATATGCACTGCGATTGAAACCTCCAAACTTTGGTCGTTAAAAAAGACCTCATCAACGACTCTCTGGAAGTTAGTGATAGTGTCAAAGAACGATTCGTCAGGCAGAGAAGCGAGCGGCTCCAACGCAACACGATCAATTGTTGTCTCGTTAGCGCCGATTAAGGTGCGGGCGAGAAGAGTCAAATATATCCTATTCCACTCATGAGGCTTGCTGCGAACGTCTTCGGTGAGTTTAAGCCCTCTTCCATTAGCAACCCAAGTCCAGTCGGCATACAAGCTGACGATGGTCTTTATCCATGCCTTACTAGGGATATCAGGCAATCGGCTGGCTCCTTGAAGCCACAGAGCGGCAACTTGGTAATCAAACTTCTCAATGGCAACTTCACCCTCAGTAGGCCTTGCTCGACTACCCCCTGTGCTAGGACTTGAACGTCGACGAGTCCGAGGTTTTTTCAAAGGTGGGGCTTGCCAAGTAGGCTCTTCTGCTCCCTCAAAAAGCCACGAAATTTCCGCTGCCGTCGCGGATTCAATCATTTGACGATGAATCCTTTCTTGTTCTGTTCGCTGGCCTTCCGACTCGTCCCATCGTTGCACTGGCTGAATACATCCAGCCATGGCACAGCGCAGGATTGACCGAGGTAAACGATCGTCAAGTGCTTCAAGAGTGGGAGCGACGGCGATAAATCCGTGAGCCGCTGCAGGTCGATCTACGTTCATGAGAAGTTCACGAACGCCGTCAACTGTAAAACCACCATCAAGGCCATAAGCCATGCCGGCGAATGCCATAGCCATTGGATTAAATTTTATGCCTCCACGGACTCGGTGTACTGCATCGTTATCCTTCCGAAGAGCCGTCCTGAACGTTATTTGTGCCCAATCACGATAACTCTCGCGCGATTGAAACGTTCCATCACGCATTATAATCATGGCCGCACCGACAACTGCTTGTTCGTGCAGCCCCGAATCGCCTTCTTCTTCTGTGGCCTGTAATGACGTGGCGGTCTGAGCCCACTCGACTGCACGTTGTGCGAAATCTGCGGAAGATTGTGTCTGATTATCTAAAGCGGCCGAAATGGCGAGCTGCATGTTGATAGTATTCGCATTATTACTTCTCGTGTGTGTCAATCGCTCCATGTGGAGACGCTCAGTTTCGGGCGGAACGTATTGCAATCCTGAGACTGTACGGCCATCGCGCAAAGGGATTTGAACATTTGTATAGTTTCCGGCATTGATCAAGTTGCCGGCGTGGATCGCCATAAATGCGGGATCGCCTAGATCAGCGTTCTCTGCATATGGTCCCAAACGTTGCTGGGCATTGCGTAGAAGAATAACCAACTTTTCATGTAGGTCCTGGGGTGTATCAACACTATATTCCACCAACAAGTTATCGAGAGAGATACGCCGGGAAGGTCTTGCCTTTAACCCATCGAGCGTTGCCAATACGTGCGGATTACGCTCGCGATTAAGTCGATCCACACCGAAGAAGTCTGGCACTGGAACAGTATCGCGTCCCCAACGTTGACGATCGAAACATAGAAGCTCCGGGCACGTCAGGAAAGGCACTGCTCCCTGGCGCGATGCTGGCCAGTGAGAGATCAGAAGGTCAACTACAATAAGAAGGTATGCCGCCGGCGTATCACCGGTACCGAGTACATCACGAAGAACGGCATTAAAGCTTTCACCTGCTTCGATTCGTTTATGTGCCCACGCCTCAAGCGCCATGAGAGCACAGCTGACCGTGAAGGATTGACCCCAGCCACGGGACCATCCATACGACTGCTTCCAAGGAAATAGGCGTTTTCCCTCAGGAAGTTCTATCTCAAATACATTCGATCCATATGGACGTCCTCTGGTGTGAAACGTGATCGCATGGTCGACTAGGCGTCGTATAAGAGAGAGACCTTGTTGAGGTGCATGCGTCAGGAGGTCAAAAAATGGTCCTTGAGAGGGTGAGGCAGGACTAAATTCGGTATCTATCCAGGTAAAAGGGCTGCGGCCGATCACAACGTCTCGCTCTTCTTCATTATGTGGAGTGAGCGCAGATGCGGTAAGTTCAGCAAGCTGTACTGGTGCTGCTTGTCCTAATTTTCCAGAGAATTTGAGTATGGAACTTACAGTCTCTTCATTTCGTCGGCGACCCATTACGGCTTGAAGGTAACTGATGGCGAGAGACGGTGTGCGGTCGCAGAACAGGACGAACGCAGTACGGAGGTTACTTTCTAGATCACTAAGATTGACTCCATCTAAACCACCAACAAAAAGCGTGGGCATATTCCTTGGCTGGTCTATGTCACCTGCAGTTTCGGCATTAATGAGCCATCGATAGATCCACTGCATTAGAAGCGGTGTGAGCGGATCAGTTCCAAACCCCCACAGAGACCAATCAGTATAGAGATCGACTATATCCGGTATGGCGGCCGCAGGGATGGATTCGCTGTGTTGAAAAAGCCACAGGATTAACCGAGGCCATGATGGGCCTCGTGGCATGTTGATATGAGATGGAATAAGGCTGGGGTCTTTTACAGCAGTGGCTAAGACATCAGCTGCGGGTATGACATCAACAGCTCTAACGGTTCGAATAATCTCGCGCAAAAGCCGTGCTCGATCCGTCAACAGCACTGGTGATACCTTAGTCAAGACATCAGCTGCGCCTTCTGTTCGGACTAGAGCTAACAGTACGGCACGTCGCCAGGAACCATGAACTTCCTTAAGGCTTAAACGTTCGAGAAGTTTTTGCCAACGAATCGAATCCTCATCTTCCTCAAGGATGATTCGGGCAGATAATTCCATACCCCGCGCCAAGAGAGCGGATGATGGTCGATTAAGCGGTAGGGTCTCGATGACTTCTGAATGGGATGACAGCAAACAACCTACACCCCATTCGGCAAGAACATCATGTCGAAAGGCAACTTTATCTCCACCAAGATCACGCAGTGTCCCACTGCTGATGAGCGCATCAATTGCAGTCGGAGGTGAGTCTCTGCCATCAAGAGGTTCACCATCCACAATGATGCGCTCTACCAGTGACCGTAGAATACGTGTACGCTCACGGCGACTGCTATCAGGCGAACCATCGGCACTCTGCCACCACTGTTTCGCCATCTCAGCTTCAGTACGCGGCGATCCTTCATCGTTTCCACGTATAGCCAAACGGGCAAGTCGAAATAAGTTACGCGCTACAGGTCGCGCCGGATGACTATCAGCTAGGAGCGAACTTAATTGTGGTGCTGCATGACACAGTTCTTCAACCTCTGAGTTGTTCAGTTCGTCGATCACTACCGGCGCCACACGCCCAAGCCGGTCGAGAAAATTCTCCGGTAACCAATTCGGTTCGTCAGTGCCAAAACTGGTTCTAACGGTCGCTACAATAGCAACACCCGGAATGTCCGTAGCGGCCCGAACTAAATCGACCACAGTAAGACGCTCTTCAGAGGAGAAGTGATCGAGATTATCAATAAATAGGGTTGTCGCTCCATTCCCAGCGAGATCGGCCAAGAACTCACGTGCAGTGCCATCGAAGCCGAGGTCGGCTCGCATTGCGGACCAACCTCTAGGTTTAGTGCGATTCGGGCTTAGCACAACGATGCGGGACTCAAGTGAGAGCTGCTGGGCGAGATGTTTTAGCAATGCTGATTTGCCAACCCCAGAATCTCCTCGAATTTCAACATACCGCCCGAGGTCTAGTTGAGAACGAATCTGAGAGAGACGTTCATCTCGTATAAGCATTACACCATTAATGGTGGCCCCAATATCATCAAGGGCGCTCTGAGATTCTTCAGCCAGACGAGCTCGTGCCGATGTATGGCGGCGCTCGCCTAGTAGACGAAATGGTTTTTCACTGAGATCCTTGATGAGATGATTGCGATCACGATCACCACCGCTGGCGGCTATGCCTAGTGCAAGCTCAACCAATATATTCCAGAGTGTGCTGGCATGTGAAGAGTCATCGGGGTGGAGTGTTTGCGAGGCTCGATCTCGTGAGAGAAGCTCATCTGCGGAGCCGGGTGCAGTAAAGTCGAAAAAAAAGATTTGCAGCCTTCTGAGCAGATGCCAAACTCTTTCATCGTCGTGAGGTACCCCTGCCTCCTGCAAGCGATTTCTGAACGTTTCAACAAACGATCGCATATCGGGATTTGAAGAACCCCGCCGATTGATACGATTCATGAACGTTGTTGCGCATCCTATCTGCCGTGCCCACGTCAAAACGTCCTGATAAGAGCCTGAGAGTTTTTTTGATATCTTAGCCGTGGCAATCGCGAGCTCGTAACGACTGCTCCAGAACTCTGGCTTATTCGCGGCAGCAGCGATCTCACGAACGATATCTGCAAAGACCTTGTCTGACGGAGAGAAGGTCACTCCACGTTTAACTTGAATTTCTAGGATCGCGGGTGTGCCGCTTGCGGCATGCGCATGAACAATGATGTCATCGAGAGGTCTTCCTTCCGAGGCGCGTTGGAACTCAACTCTATCAATCACCATTCCAGGTAGTCCCCGAGGTTCAGCTCCTACGAGGAGCGCAAGGAGATAGGATGCACCAACTTGAGCTTCGAATTGGGGTCCGGCAGGTCCGGTGGATGTAGGGCTGACTGGTCGAGCCATTATTTTGGATGCGAAACTTATACTAAACCTGCGGTCAAGGCATTGGAATTTTTGGCAGCAGGTCAATTGCAAGCACAAAGTTTAAAAATAATGCTTGCATATTAGTGCGACTCCCGTAATTAACGCAAGCATTAATAATCGAAAAGGATGCTTGCATGACAGATTCAGAAGAGAGAGGCCGTGCCGGGGGTTTGGCGAGAGCTAAAACACTATCAGATGAAGACCGGAAGAAAATCGCTAAAAGCGCAGCTATCGCGCGATGGGGTCTGAAATCAACTCACAGAGGCAACTTCAGAGAAGATTTCGGAATTGACGTTGATTGTTACGTTTTGGACGACGAGAAAAAAACGGCAGTCATTAGCCAGCGTGGAATGGGTGCGGCTCTTGGGCTGGGAGAGGGAGGCGACCGACTCTCTCGCTTTATGAAAGGGTCAAAAATAACGGCCTACGTTGGGCCCGAACTTCGTGAAAAATTAGAAAATCCCATTATTTTTCAAGGGCAACCGGCGGGCCCGAACCTACCGTATCAAAAAATGTTTGGGTATGATGTCACTATTCTAATCGACATCTGCAAGGCCGTTCTTCAAGCCGACTCTGATGGCAGCCTCATCGAGCGCCAGCAGAATATCGCCAAGCAAGCCCGCATTATTGTCAACGCATCCGCGAAAGCTGGGATTAAAGGGCTCGTGTATGCTCTTTCTGGTTACGATGCCACCAGAGAAGAAGTCGTTGCCGCCTTTAAGCTGTTTGTCCGAGAAGAAGCGCGAGACTATGAAAAGGAATTTCCGGATCAACTCTATCAGGAATGGTATCGGCTTTATCAGCTTCCAAAGCCCGCCAGGAATAAGCCTTGGAAGTTTAAGCATTTAACGGTTAACCAGGTTTACCGTCCTCTTGCAAAAAGCAGCGGCAAAATCCTCCAACTTGCTCAGGACCAACGGGCGAACAACACCGTTCAGAATAAAAAACTTCACCAATTTCTTTCAGAGATTGGAGTTAAAACTCTTCGACAGCACCTTGGTCAGCTTCTGGGGATTGCTCAGATTTCAAAAAGCAAAGATGAGTATGAAAAGCATGTCGAAACTATTTTCGGGGATCAGCGGAAACTAAATTTTTAGCTTTTCTTGGTCCATCGAGCCTTTGCAGCTTTTCTTGCGATTTCTTTTCGGCGATGTTCAGAGAGAGCTTCTTGCCGTGCTTTGCTATCCGCTTGGATTTTTAACTCGATTCGGTACTTCCTAAGCAGAGGAGGGGCAACTTTGGGGGCATCTGGCCTAGATTGAATAGGCAAAAATCAACAGTTACAAAGAGTTAAGGAGACAGGTCGATTCCCGCCGCCCCACCAAAATCAAACGGGATGCCGCTGTCCGGCATCCCGTTTTTGATTTTGTAAACATCGTTAGAAAATCCCCGGAAAACCCTGGGGGAATCCTGCCGGAAAAAATGCGACTTTCCCCGGATTCGTTAGGTTATATGTGGATGATCGCGACTCACACGAAGGACTAAAAAACACCGCTCGTTTGAAGCATGAGAGGCACGGACGCTCGAGCTCCGGCGTTCGAGCCGTCGTGATCGTGGGCATAATAAACCGCTGTGGCCATGCCGGCGCCGATCGCACCGCCGACCAAGATGTCGGTAAAATGGTGTTTCCCCGCTCCGACGCGCGCCAAGGGTGCAAGGGCTCCAGTCGCGCAAGCCACGCCTGCCGTCGTCCAGGAGAGAGCCGTGGAATGGTCGACGGCGAATTCGGTGGAGTACGTGCAAGACAAGATGCCGGCCGCGGCATGCAGCGACGGAAAGCTCTTATTGTCGGAGCCGTCGGGTCTTTCGCGGCCGATCAGTTTTTTGGCTAATTCCACGACCGCCGTATTGTAGAGATGGGCTTCCCCGAGAAAGATCGCTTCGGTGCGATCCTTCGTGACGAGATGCAGGGCGGGAGCGCCGATACTGACGCCAATGCTGTAATTGCTGATCTGTCTCCACGTCTCTTCTGAAAATACCTTGCCCCGGAGAGCCGTATCCGCGCCGGGGGTGGCGTCCGTTTTCTTTTCAGAATCGATAAAATGGCTGACCACTAAGGCGACAACGGCTGCACCGTCGGCAGCCCCTTGTTCTTTAGAATAAATTGCGTCGCCCATTTTAATCTCCGTTTGTCTTTACTCACGTGAAGAGCCATGCGGCTTGAGTTCGGTTTCGGCAAAAAAACGGGAGTGTTGCTAATAGACTTTCTTGAAAAATCCGTCCTCTTACTCCCGTCTCACCGAGATCTCGCTGCCGGACGCGGAGTAATGCACGGTGACGACGATCGGCCGGCAGCAGACGTGGCAGTCTTCGACGTACTCAACGGTTTCATCGGACGGCTCGGGTTCGATGTAGAGGGGTTCGTTGCAGTAGGGACAGGAGACGGCGAGGGATTCGTTCATTTGGAGCAGTTATTCACACCCCTGTTTTGGGACAAAGCTTTAAATTTCAGAGTTTCAAACCGACTTCGCTGCATGACGGCGCACGCAGCGAGGCCCGGAGTGAATTTCTAGAAATGAATGCCCACCGTACCTCCGGTGGAAAAATAGGACGTCTTCGTATTGTTCATGCCGAAGCCCAAAGTGTAGCGGCTATCCACGCCGACACTCAGCCAATCGACAATCTGATACTCCACGCCACCCGCAAAATTAAGGCCCAAATCCAAATAAGTACTGTCGTTGGACGGAGGGGAGCTGACCAGAAACGCAACGCCGACGGGAACCAAATAGGGACGAAACCGTCCGAGAGAATCGAAACGCAGCTTCGGATTGATGCCGACATTGAGCTCCGTCACGTTCACGCGGCTCGTCGCCGGGGCCCCGAGGAGGACGCTCGTGGTTTGAGTCACGGCCTGAGCCGAAAACCGGGAAAACTCGATGAAGATCTCTCCACCGAGAGATGCGATCCCCAAGATGTGCCCGGGCTTCATCAATCCCAGATCCAGGCCCGCGCCGACGGAGAATCCGTCCTTGCTGTCATTGAGCGCCGTCGCCCCTCCGGAGTCGGTAAAAACCTCTGCACCGCGAGACCCGATCAGCCGCGAATAAGCCCCGCGAAAAAAGACGGTGTTGTTCTTCGCCCACGTCTGCTCGGGATCGGCAGCGCGCGCCGTCAAAGGCGTCAATGCGGACAGCATCGCCAAGGCGAGCAGCCCTCGTGTCAGTTTTTCTTTCATGCCCTTCCTCCTTGTTGATTTATTTTCTCTAGGATCAAAATCAAAACGAGGATGATAGAGGTCAGCGCGAAAGATGATTCTCGTCAGGAAGCCCTAATTTAAAAGAGCCGTGCCTCGGATGTTTTGCTCAGCTCCTGTACGCTTCGAGGTTGAGAGTGGGCGCGTTTTTATTTTGGAAATCTTTTCGTTCTTTCCGCGATCAGGGTGTCGGCATAATTGGCGTTCCAACGGGCGATTTCTTGAAGCCTGTCTTCTTTCGAAGCGCCGAGTTTAGAAGGAAAATCACCGAGTTTAAAAGGCGCATGCGCCGCGAAATAATCCCAAAGTGTCGCGCCCTGCGGTGTCTTCCCATCGGAAAGGTCGCAAGGAAAAGCCGGTCCGCCATCTTTTGTGTCCATATTTTTACCTCTGAAGATCACTATGAAACGAATGGGAGATCTCTTTCTAGGAAAATGTCTCTCATTCTTCCGCAGCTTCGAAGTGCACCGGGGACACTTTTTGTTTTTTCCCTTAATGAGAGCCCTGTTTCAAATCACGGCACTGCTCAATGCTGTGCATGAGAATTTTCTTTTTCTCAGGAGCAAGAAGAATTGCCTTTTCATAATGCGTGATCGCTTCATCGTATCTTTGCATGGCTGTGAACGATCTTGCGATGCGTTCATGAGCTAATACATTTTTAGGGTCGAGGGTGATCACCCGTTCCAAATCGTGTACCGCTTCGTTGAATCGAAAATAGGTATAATGTCTGTCTGCTCGCTTTATGAGAGCTTGAGTATCATTGGGATTGGCCGAAAGTGCCGCTTCTACGGCAATCTCTTCAGCATTCTGCTTTGCTTGCCATTCAAGATTTTGTTGATGGCGCAAGGCTCTGTTTTTTTCGCGACTGGCACCCTCTCGTTTTTCCGCGATGATCAGGGCGCCTATCATGAGAAAAACGACGATTGGAAATGAAACAGCACAAGCGATATGAACCGACTTCCCTATCTCTTTGGAAAATTTTCTGACAATCAGTCCTGCCACAAAGAAAAGAAAAAAATAAACACCTCCAATAAAAAACAACAAGAGCGCCCCGAGCCCTTCTAGAGAAAATTCGCTCCGTGGCCCTTTCTGGTAATCATGGTAATCGCCAGCGATCCAGTACGCCAAAGCCGCTCCCAATAAGAGTGTCAAGGCTATGAGCCCGTATTGAACATTTTTTTTCTTCATAAAAAATCCCACTCAATAACCCTTGTCACGATACTTTGCTCGACGCATTCCACGAACGCGCGGCGCGGCCCCGCCGGATCCGGATCGCGGAGGAAAACTTAAGCGCCGGGAAACGCCGCCCTTGTTGTTGGCCTGGGTGTGCGCATCGGTCGCAATAGGCTCTTTCGACTCCCAGTGCTAAATTCTTTTTGGGATAACCCTTTTGACGATTGGGTCCTGTCGATAAAAATCAAACTCCGTTGCTTTATATTTCAATGACTTGATTGAGTGCCTGGCACCGGCTTTAAAAAAAGAAATCAGGAATCATTGCCTGGCACCGACTTTAGAGGAGGCACACACCTGATGTTTCACTCAGGGCGGAGGGGATAGTATCTGTTGTCGGAGTATAAAAAGAGGGGAAGAGACGTGTCGATATTTGAGGATGTCGCCGTTGTGACCAAACGCGTGTATGCTTCGAGATTGATAGTGGACGCGCTTTGATTGTTTGGATGCAACAATAAATGCAGTCTAAACCCCTCACCCTGTTTATGGATGGATACGACCGGTACCTCCTTTAATTCGGAAGGAGAATCCGGGCCCAGCACGAGCGCCTTTGTGTTAGAAACGGCCTCAATATGTTCGAGGGAACTGTTAGTGACTAGACTATAGCCGCCAATAATCATCTGGTCCGCAACGTTCACCAATTTCGTTCTATACCAATCTGAATTTCTATCACCGGGGAATACATTAATGCTGTTAGAGATGAGACTGTCTCCCCGAAATCGGACTTTTTGGGATAACTGGAATCCTCCAGGGCGGAACAGATTATGTTCATGAAATAAGTTTTCACCATCAGTGCGGACTTGAATTTCTTGAAAAGAATCACATTCTTCATGCTTTGTTATGTCACAGACAGTAACTCTTACTCCCGTATCCTTCTTAGTAATGAAAAGCTGTATGTGCCCACCTTGGGGCGGGACGGTCAGGTAGCCTTCTGCCGAGCGGGACTGGCGCAGGCGCTCCGCATCGGTGGCCAGTAGCGTCAGAAATTTCCTAAAGCGCGGGACGTCCATCACGATAGACCCCTGGGTGACGCATTGGCCATCGAGAGTGGGGAAGCTGGGCAAGCCTAATGGGTCTGATTTGAAATACGAAAGCGATCGATTCGTTAGTGGGGAAGTGGTGACCATAATTTCTCCTATGTTAATTGTTGAGAACTCATCGGCGGCAAAATGAGGAAGTTTCTAAAAATGAACCCCAAAATCCGACACCCCTCAGAAAATGAAGGTATTTCAGAGGTTTATCGGGCCATTTTTTTTCGATCATTTCCTTCTTTTTCTCTAACTCACAGCCTTCACCTCGCTTTTTAAGCGGCTGTGCCCGCTTGTCCGGCCCGGAATGCTTTAAAATATCGTCGTTTTGACGTGTCCGAACGCAGCTCCGCTAGGAGCGTTTCCATTCTTCTGTTTTTAGACCACGCTTCCCAACCTCTACGTAATTGAGTGCCTGGCACCGGGCTTTAAAAAAAGAAATCAGCGGCGGCGTGGTGCACGCGGTGCCGGTGGATTTGCGGAAGGCGCTGCTCGCGTCTCTGGAGATGCGGGCGACTTGGAATGAATTGGTGCCTGGCACCGGTAGATGGCACCGGTAAAACCCGCAACCTTAGCTTCTATCCTCCGATGGGTTTTCGTCTTGTCCTAAAGACGCTTATGCCCGCTCATCTTCAACCGCCGATCCCGTTTTCGCTTTCCCTCTTCGGGGATCACGTTCGATTCCTGAAGGGCGCGGTCGCGGGTTTCGTGACGCTTCATGATATCCCCGTCGCCTCCAAGCCCAAGGCGATCGGTCACGACCAACAGCTTCAAAGCTTAAGTTATTACCATGGGGCCAGCTTAGCCCGCCTCTTACGCGATGTGGAAGGTGGGGAATACCGTGAGCACGTCGCGACTCTGCGTTCTTGGGGAGAGGGCGAGACCGTCGCCTTGACGGATTTTTCTCGGGCTTTAGACACCTTCGAAAAAGAACTGTCGCGGTCTCCCCGGGAGTTGGAACACGAACTGAAGAAACCTCCCGCCCGAACGCAGTCGTCTCTTCACCTCCCTTCGGCCCTATTGGCTTTTCTCGGGGGCGAATGCGAAATCGATCATCACGGCAGCGTCTTCTATGCCAACGGCCTTGCGGTCGATCCCCTGCTGGATCTTCCGCCCATGCCCGAGGTTTTCGAATATTTCGAGTCGGCTATCGAAGGCGGAAGCGCGCTGAGAATCCCTTCTTTGGATCTGAACGTCTACGCACCGCCGGAAATTGAGCTGCGAGATTTGAGCGCTTTCTACGCGTGTTTGCGCAAACCCGGCTTGGCTTTTTACCTGGTGGAAAAAATCCTCTACGTGATCCCGCGGGATGAAAACCATGCGCACCTGCTCCCTAAAATAGAGGACATACGGAAAGCCGGATTGATTTCGGAGGTCAGCCTCCTTCCGGTCATCGATCAGGATTCAAAACCCGTCCCTCAAGTCATCGGACCCGTGGCTTGGGACGATACCGGTGATCTGGGGAAATTGGACTTAAGGCTGCTGTCTCAAGCCGCCAAAGCCCGGTGGATTCGAGGGGAAAACGCGCCCGACACGCAGACTTTCGCCGAATTGCCGATCCTCCGCGAGTGGCTCCTGCGGCATGGATCCCTCTTGCATTGGTCGGATTGCCGGAAGTTGAAAAAAATCCTGGAGACGCTCGGCTTCCAAGGACACGGGGGGCAGTGGACCACCGCCGGGCTGGAGGCGATGCAAGACCAGATCCAGGGGATATTGGGCGAGCTTCATCATCGCGAGGAGGTCCTGGCGCGGTACCGAAGCGCATGGGAAGAACATCCCGATCTGATCTTGCTGGTCGAAGGAGAGATCCGCACTCCGGACGGCAAGATGACCTCCGATGCCTTGATAGGGCTTTTGGACGCGGGCAAAAGGGAATTGGACCTGTGGTACGTTTTTGAAATCACGACGACGGAAAGATCGCGGGAATCGAACGAGGAAAAACACTCCGCGAATCTGAATCGGCGGTTTCCGGAAAAAGGCCTGGCCTCTTCGATCCCGAAGGCGTCTGGGGCAGAGTGTGCGTAAAGGGAGATCAGTCCGCGACACAGACCATAATATCCCCGGAAAAAGAGCGCGCGCATTTCAGGAATCTCGCCCGAGAAATCCTCCAGGAAATGCTCGCCTTGGTGACTTTGAGACGATTTCAAGGCGTCGTGATTCCGGTGGAAGAACGGCGACAGTATGCCCGTATCTTCGGGTTGAGGGCCGCCGGCACGCTGCTCGCTTCTCTATCGTCCTCCCTCTGGAAAGAAATGGACCGCTATGAAGCCGCGACGGGCCGCCATGATTTCGGTTGGCTGGACCTCCAGCTTTCTTCCCGCCTCTCGGCATTTCCCGAACGCGCGCGTCCCTTGCTTCTCGCGTATCTTACGGCGCTGCGGAACGTCGTGCCGGGTTTAAATCCGTCGGGACTCCGCGTCGCCGCCACGGAACTTGCCGCGCGTTGTCAGGTGGCCATGGGGACCCTCTTCAAATATCAACAAGAGATCGCCAAAGAGTTGGAGAGCCGCTCGCTGCCGGTGATCCCTGATCCCATCGAGGGGCAGAGACAATCCGTCATCGCCGCGCATCACGTCCAGAGGGTGACGTCGGACCTCTGGGAGACGACGGACGCCCCCCAGGCGGTGGAAAGCGCCTTGAAAACGCGCATCGCCGTAGAGACCGATCCGGAAATCCTGAGGCAATTGGGCGCCTATCTCGAAGCGCTTCGCAACGTCTCCGCGGATTTGAATCCATCGTCGAAGCGCGTCAGTGCCGCTCAGATCGCCCAGCCCCGTAGCTCCAACGCCCATACGATCTTCAAATACCAGGAAGAGATCGAGCGGGAATTGTCGCGGCGCTCCCTTCGCGTGCTTCCCGACCCCGAGGAAAAACGAAAAAAATCGAGGGTAGCGGGACACCGCTTCCGGAGGACGATCCCCACGATTTGGGAGGGAAGGGAAAAGGTCCGGGACGTCGAGGCATTTTTGCGGGAGCGTATCTCCGCCGAAACGGAGGAAGAGACGAAGCAGTGCCTGAGCGTTTATTTAGCCGTCCTCCGGAACGTTTCCGCGGAGCTCAATCCCACCGGCCGGCGCGTCAGCGTCGGACGCGTTTCTCCGCGCTACGGGCTGACCTTGGTTACCCTGGCCCGTTACCAAGACGAGATCGTCCTGGAATTATCCCGCAGGTCTCTGCCTTTCCTCCGGGATCCCCAGGGCGAACGGTTGTCCCAGGCCAAATTGGCGACGACTGGGATCCAAGAGGCGATCGCCGCGGTTTGGGAGGGGAAGACAACGATCGTGGAAATCGCTCGGGCCCTGCAAGCTCGGGTCGAGGGAGAATCCGATCTGGCCCGGAAAAAATATCTCGCCGTTTATGCGGACGCTCTCCACAATATCTCCAGGGACTTGAATCCGTCGGGGCTCAGGAAGAACGCTTCCGAAATCGCGCGGGCCTCCGGCATCTCCAATCGCACGGTGATTAACTATCAGGAAGCGATCGGCAAAAAACTGGCGGAGAGATCCCTCGCCGTGATTCCGGATCCACAGGAAAAACACGCGAAGATCGGGGAGGCCACATATCGGCTCCGCCGACTCGCTTCGGACCTTTGGAAGGCGGCGAAAAAAGCCGAAGACATGGACGCGGCCTTGGCAGCGCGCATCGTCGCGGAGGCTGAGCCCGAGGTTAAAAAATATCTAGGCGTCTATTTGACCGTCCTCCGGAACGTCTCGGCGGACTTGAATCCCTCCGGGACGCGAAAGAGCGCCGAAGAGCTTGGGCCCCTCTGTGGCGTTACTCCCCACACGACCCTCCGTTATCAACGGGAAATCGAGAGGGAATTGACTGGAAAATCCCTGTCCATCCTGCCGGATCTTGGACAAAAAATAGCCCAGGGCACCCTAGCCGGATACCGGCTTCGCGGGATGTTGCCCAAAATTTGGGAAGGAAAAGAGAGCGCGGCCGAAGTGGCACAATCCTTAGAAGCATTGATCGCCACCGAAGCCGACGAAGCCACGCGGAAATACCTGAAAGCCTACCTGGCCGCGCTCCGCGAACTCTCCCCGAGCGCGAATCCTCAGGCGCCGCGCGAGACTGCCAAAGACATCGCCCAACGCTGCGGCGTGACGGATACGACTTATCGCAATTACCGGAAGGCGATTCAGGAGAAATTATCCGAGAAGAATTGGCCTCCGGCGCACGCCTCCAGTTCTGTTTCCGGTCCCACGAAAAAGTGAGGCCGAATGATGCTTGCTCGACTCATTCTGGGAACTTGCGGCATAGTAATCTCATCTCATGGCCAAAAAAGAAATCAGCGGCGGCGTGGTGCACACAGTCCCGGCGGATTTGCGGAAGTCCCTCCTCGCGTCTCCGGACATGCGGGCCACGTGGGAGGACATTTCGTCGCTGGCGCGCAATGAATGGATCTGTTGGGTGACGTCCGCTAAAAAAATCGAAACTCGAAATCGCCGGATCCGGATCGCGGAGGAAAACTTAAGCGCTGGGAAGCGGCGGCCTTGTTGTTGGCCTGGGTGTGGGCATCGGTCGCAATAGGCTCTTCTGGGACGACGCTGAAATAGCGGCACTCACCTTGGAGGATCTATGACGATTCACTGGAAACAAACACTAGCCGCCCTTTTCATAGGCCTGCTGCTCGGCGCCGCGGTCGGAGGCTTAACGGTCCGATGCGCTTTTCACGGCCCTCGTCTCGACAAGATGGTCACCCACCTCGAACGCCGTTTGGATCTGACGCCGGAACAAAAGACCCAAGTCCAAAATATCTTCGAAGACCAAAAGCCGCGCATGCGCGAGATCCGTGAACAGACGCGCGCGGAGATCGCGAAAATCCTGACGCCGGAGCAGAGGGAGAAGTTCGAGAAGAGAAGGCCGGGGCGGGGTTTGGAGTAGACTTAAACATTACAGCTAGCGAGTAATTTCCATAAAGCTTCCAAACCAGCTAGCAGATTGCCATCATGAATGGTGATATCGAATAATGCCCTTGCCCCCGCGGATCTCTCCCGTCCTGAGGCCGGGTTGAGTGTTCACAACGATATCTACTTTGCCTCTCCACCTTGGGTAATTCTCCTGAGCCCGGCGCAGCAAGGACTCTAGATAAGACTTCGCCGGGACTCTTTGATTTTCATGCCAGACGCATATCAAGATGTCTTGGATGCCTTCGGCAATCATTTGATCGATCATGGTGATGTGCGGGTGGTGCAAGCTTAACGTCCTGGAGGGTTTGTTCAGAGGACCGACAGGAGAAGGCTCCTCCGCGGCCGCCGCGAGCTTCATGGACTTTGCGAGCATTAACAAAGCTTCATGTTTCCAGATTCCCGCGAAGTCTTGCGGATTTTTAGCGATCAAAGCTGCATGTCTCGCCGCGTCTTGTTGTGTCAGCTTTATCTTGAGAGGCCCGTGATGTCCCCGGCGAGCGGTCTGGCTTCCCTGCAAATCTCCCGGCCGGACTGTGAGGCCATTGACGGCAAATTGTCTTAAGCTTGGCGGTAAAGACGCAATAAAAGGTTTATTCATAAAATCTCCAAAAACATGTGATTTGGAGACGAAGCTTTGCCGGCGGAATGGAAGCGGATGCGAAAAAGGCGGCGCGAAGGATAAAAACGAAAAAACCTCGCATGAATAGAGGGTCTGAAGCCCTTTTAAATTTTAGGCTTCGATTTGCAGGGGAATGGTTCCTTTGGGGATCGGGGCCGTTTCAAAAAGACATCTTTTTGAAACGGATTTGAGAGTTTTGAAGATCGTGGAACGATGACACTGATTGGATTGTCGACGGGATAGTAAGAAAGTTGTGCCCAAATTCCGCACTTGACGATTCCCCTCAGATTTCAAGGGGTATCCCGGCAAAATATTTTGAATGTTTTTCCAGATTTCCTCTGATCGGGCTGTGTTTTGGCTCAAAAGGGTGAGGAGGTCTGAGAAGGAACGGTTTTTTGATCGAAAGCGATCATCTCCGAACACACCCCTCCTACGGCTTTGGAAAAAGTTTTAGATTTTTAAGGATAACCGTTCAGCCAAAGACGTGAAGTCTCTCCCAAGCTTGTTGAAAGATCTCGAAGGCAGGATGGTTTTTGCAAAAAACATGAAAACCTGGTGCCACATGAAAACCAG
This sequence comes from Myxococcota bacterium, assembly GCA_052033505.1. GTDB lineage: Bacteria > UBA10199 > UBA10199 > JACPAL01 > JBPOJN01. The sequence goes on from JBPOJN010000081.1 coordinate 35,302, forward strand.
GCACTCAATCAAAGGCTTGAAATAAAAGGAAATTGACTTCGGAATTTATCCACAAGAAGTCGGCAGGGGAAAGTTTTCTAAAGAAACCTGCGGTAATCGCACCGAAGCACCTTGGCCAAACGCTTGGCGACCTTCACGCCGATCGGGCGTTGATTCCGCTCCATGGCCGACAAATGGCCCTGCTTGAGTTTCGCCTTTTTAGCTAATTGTTCCTGCGTCAGATTTTCCCGGGCGCGGTAGCCTTTAATGGCCCCGCCGGGAGTGCCGATCAGCGGGTCTTTCTCTTTGAGAATGGCCCGCATTTCGTCCGCGGACATGTAGTCCTCGGAGGCTTCGACTAGTTTTCGGAGACCTTGTTTGATTTTCACCAGTTTCATCTGGGAAATATGGGAAGGTTCGAACCGGACGATTCCGGCTTCACCTTCAATTCGAATGATTTCCATGTTCACACCTCGTAAGCGTCTTTTCGATCCGCGACCTTCTTAATAAAAATCGTGATGATGCGCGATTCGTACCTATAGATCACGCGGTAATCCCGCTTGAGCACCATCCTCAAGAATCCCTTCCAGTTTCCTTGGAGATGAATGACCCTCCAATCCTTGGGGAAAGGCCCTTCGTTCTGCAAGTCCGAAACAAAAGCGTTATAGAGGCGTCCAACCTCTTTGGGACCGCACACGATCCATTTTTTAGAAAGATATTCCATTTATGGTATATTGACAAGCCTCAAGAAGGTGTCGTCAGAGCTCCGTTGGAGCAATCTGAGTGCCAGTGATTTGAAGCTTGAGGAAGTGTGAGGCGAGTTTGAATTACGGACGACGGCGTGCGATTTTGAGTCGTCTTTGAGTCGCCTGTGAGATCAAAGTCCGTAGACAAGCCCCGTTTTTTTATGGCAGCGATCCCTTATGACTGCCCCTAGTGATCTGAATCTAACCGCATTCCTGCGTTTCTTTTCCCCTCTCGATCCTAAATCACAGGAGCCTATTCCCTGGCTGAAAGATCGGTCGCGCGTGAAAGCGCTGGTCGAGGGGATTTTGAGCTCGCCGCTGTTCGCGGGGATTGCGATCGGTCGCGCGGGGGATGAGGATTTCAGGGCCGTCACGCCGGCGGAGGCGGGCACGTTGGTCGCGACTGGAGATCAGATTTTGGCCAGATTTCTGGATCGCGAGACGGACAGGATCTCCGATGAACTTTTTATCGAGCTGGATCTCCGCGACTCCCGGTCGGAGGTGCAGCTCAGCGCATGCGGTGGGGCGATCACAAAACTCGGAGACCGAGCGCTCGACGAAATGATCGCTGTCTTGCAAAAGTGTGTGCAGGCGCTGAAGGGTGTGACGGGTTTGAGCGATGGGCACATCCAAGCCCATTTCGGGGATCGGTCTTTCGACTTCGCACGTCCGCGCCCGCCGCGCCGGAGCCATCGTTATCCTGAGAATGCGATCGTGACCTTCCTCGATCCTGCGTTTTATGCGACCGGAGTTGACTTCGGAAAATCGGAAGAGATGAAAGCGCTGATCGAATCCGTGCCGCCGCCGCCGGCGCAGAGGAGTGAAAAGGACGGTCTCGTTACCATCCGCTGGACTTCGTCCTGTGAGGAAACCGATCTCCTGGCCGGGGCGAGCGCGCAGGCGCAGTGGATCGTCGATCGCATCGCGCCGGATATCGAGAGGGGCTACAACGAACTGGGAGACCAGCTCGAGGATCGTTCCGCGGAGAGCAAAAAGCGCGGCAAGCTGACGTTCTACGATCCGGAGAGCGAAGTGGGTTACAAGGCCGTCTTGGTGATGCCCGACGGTTCTTACGAGAAGAGCGCGTGGAATGACGCGTTGAAGATCGCCAAGGCCGGGAAACTTCCGGACGGAGCGAAAGTCTCGGGGTTACGGATCATCGTGCCTCTGCGCGAACACGTCTTCGCGGTCGCCGATCAGGCCAAAGCCGCGGGATTCGATGCGGTTTTGTATTCCGACGAAAAAGGGAATTTTTGGGACCCGAATCCCCCGGGAGAGTGGCGCACGCCGCCGATCGGCGGGAAAACATAGTTCTTCAGGAATGCGGAAAAATTAAAACGGCTTTTCCAAAATCTCAAAATACTCGACCGTATAAATCATTTCCTGCAGCGGAATGAAGAGATCGTCCTGCAGTGAGGGAAGCACGTCGCGTACGGGGGTCGGTTTTTTGATTTTTTCGACCAGATGTTTGATCGCGGTCGTGAGCTGAACTTTTTTCCCCCCGAACTCCAAAATATCTTGAGAGGCGCCGGGTTCGCGTAGGATCTGCGAGGAGACGCCGACGACGTCTCCGATGGTGCCGTTTTCATGGATGACGTGAGCCTGTTCTTGGGCCGGAGCGATGAGACCGTTCAACCACGACGACTTCTCCGCATTTTCTTTGAAAGACTCGTGCGTCGCGTAAAAAGTGAAGAACGGTGCGACCATGCCGTTGATCAGGTTCCATTGTTCCGAGAGGCTTAAACTTTCCAGAAGGCTGCGATCGCCCGTGTGGAAGTAACGTTTTAGGTCCCATTCCCATCCGTTTTCAAACGAGAGAAATTTAAGACCCGCATTTTGGACGAGCTGCAAGAGCTCGGGGACGTCGTAGGCGGCTTCTTGAGGATGAAGGATCGTGTCGGCCAATACCGGAAGGTCGGTCGTTGCGTAGTCGAGGTTTTCGCGCGCTTGGCGAGAGAGGCGGTTGGGAAAGGATGCGATAAGCGCCAAAATTTTCCGCGCGATCTCCAGGCGGTTTTCCCAGGAGGATTCGGAAGCCGCGGCGGAGAGGACGGCTTCGCGGATCTTGCGGTAAGGCTCGCGGTGTTCGCGGTTGTACAGCATGAGCCTTAAGATCCCGCCGGGATTCAGCACGTCTTTAAGCGCCTTCAATCCTTCCGACGGATTTTCCAGATGATGCACGACGCCGAACGAAGAAATGAAATCAAAAGAAAGATTCAAACTTTTGGCCTGCAAGAGGCTTAGGACGTGAAACGAGAGATTTTTTACCTTTAGGGAATCCGCGAAATGTTTTTGCAGGGCGATCGAATTTTCCGAGAGATCGATGGCGACGACTTGGGCCTCGGGAAAATTTAGCGCGTATTTGACGGCTTCCGTCGTTCCGCAGCCGGCGACGAGTATCGCCTTAGGACGTGCGACCGCGGCTCCCGCGAAGCGCCTCAAGCGGTGGTCGATCCGTTGCCAGGCGTAAGGATTGAAACGGATGCATTCGGGTTTGGGGAAGCAAAAGCGGTTGTAGAGTTCGGCGACCCGCGATTCCATGGCGGTTTTCACTACACAAGGCGGCGTCTCCAGGCAATCCCTCAAATATAAATCGCCGATCCCATTTGCACGTATCTATCCCTGGAGCGCAGGAGGTATAACGGCCGTGTGAACGATCCTTCCCTGCATCTTCAAGCCGTCCAACATGAAACCGAATTCTTGATCAGCCAAATTTTAGCGGTGGCGCCCTCGGCGGCGAAGGCCATTCCCAAAGTCTTGCAAGCGATCGGGGAAAATTTAGAATGGAACGTCGGCAATTTTTGGAAGATCGATGCGGATCTCTCCCAAATCCGTTGTGCACAGACGTGGTCCTCTCTTGCGGGCAAGCCGTCTCCGTTTCTCGAGATCAATCGGAGGTCCTTGTTCTCCTTGGGCGTCGAATTGCCGGGAGAAGTTTGGGACAGTAAAAAGCCGCGCTGGATCGCTGATCTCGCTCAAATGATTTACCCCCGCGCCATCTACGCGGTGAAAGAAGGCTTCGCGAGCGCCGTCGCTTTTCCCGTGTGTTTAGGCGAAAAAATGCTGGGGGTTATGGAATTCTTCAGTGAAAAAACTAAGGCCTTGGACAAGAATTTATTGCAGACGCTCGACGCGATCAGCGGACAGTTGGCGCAATTCCTGGAGAGGAAGGAAACGGAAGAGCGGTTGAAGCTCGCGTATGAAGAGATGGAAAGACGCGTCGAGGAAAGGACCGGAGAGCTGGTCAAAAGCAACCGCGACCTGCAGGCGGAAATCGTGGAGCGAAAAAAAATCGAGAGAGAAATCCTCGAGATCACGCAGAAGGAACAGAGGCGCTTCGGATCCCAGCTTCACGACGGTCTTTGCCAGGAGCTGGCCGGAATTTTGATGTTCGCTAAAAGCCTCACCCAAAAAATGGAGAGGGAAAACCGCCTCGACATCGCCGAACTGAAGAAAATCTCGGACTTATTGAACGACGCCGTCACTCAAGCGCGCAATACCGCGAGAGGACTCTATCCGGGCGAATTGGAAGGCGCCTCTCTCATGCATACGCTGGAGGAATTGACGCTCGCCACGCAGAATCTTTCTGGAGTTTCCTGCCATTTCCATTGCCCGGAGCCGATCCTCATCAATGAAAACGATGTCGCCACCCATCTCTATAAAATCGCGCAAGAAGGTATCAGTAACGCGATCCAGCACGGAAAAGCGAAATCGGTCGAAGTGAGTTTTATCCAAAACGACAACGGTATCATCCTCATCATCGCGGATGACGGCGTCGGGTTTACGGAGTCGCTCCAAAATTCCCAAGGCATCGGGCTGAAGATCATGAAGTACCGGGCCCACATGATGGGCGCCACTTTTCAGGCGAAACCCAATCTTCCCCATGGAGTCATCTTGAAGTGCACGCTCCAAAAAGGCATCCTATGAAAAAAAGGATATTCTTGGTCGACGACCATCCGATTTTTCGGGGAGGGTTGGCGCAGTTGATCAATCAGGAAGACGATATGACCGTCGTGGGGGAAGCGGCGAACGCGACGGAAGCGATGGAAAGAATCGGGGAAGACCCTCCGGATCTCGCGATCGTGGATATCTCGCTTCAAGGCGCCACGGGTCTCGAGCTGACCAAGAATATCCTCGCGAAGTACCCCCATATTTTGGTGCTGATCTTTTCCATGTACGACGAGGCCCTGCACTTGGAGCGCGCCCTGCGCTCGGGAGCGAAGGGTTACTTGACGAAGCAGGAAGCGGCCGACCACGCGGTAGTCGCCATACGAAAAGTATTAGCCGGTCATATTTGCGTGAACGATCGCTGGAAAAGCAAATTGGTCCATCAATGCGTGGGCGGCGGTGCGGAAACGTCAAGTTCTTCGGGGATATTGAGCGACCGTGAGTTGGAAGTCTTGCAACTCTTGGGTCAGGGCTATTCCACGAAAAAAATCGCCGAAGAGCTTTTCGTGAGCGGCAAGACGGTGGAGTCTCATTATGCCAACATCAAAGAAAAGATGGATTTGAAAAATTCGCACGAACTCATGCAATACGCCGTCAAATGGTCGCTGACGGGTTTTTAAAGGGGGGCCTTTGAAATACAAAAAAGAAAATCTAGGCACGATGGTGACGTTCTTGCTGCCCTCGCTGAAGCTTAAGGAGTGGAACGCTTCCGGCGGGACCTTGGAAGACCGCCTCCATACTTTTTTATTGAAAGAGTTCAACGGCTACACGGCCACGGCGGCGAATCTCTTCGGATATTGGCGGAGCCACACGGGACGTGAATTTTACGGGGAGCACAAAGAATACAAGGTGTCTTTGTTGGATAAAAACCGTGTCGAACTCCTCGAAGAATTTTTGGTCGGGATGGCCCGGGACATGGGAGAGAAGAGCGTCTACCTCGCGGCGGGCAACGACTCGTGGCTGATCTATCCTGCGGCCGGTGGGAAGCGTAAAAAATAAAAAAGCCCCGTACCTTGCGGTACGGGGCTTTTTCTTTTGTCAGTGACAAAAATTTAGAGCGCCGTGACTTCCGTGGCGAACTCACCCTTCGGGCCGTTTCCGACGTCGAAAGAGACCTGTTGGCCTTCGGACAGGGATTTGAAACCTTCACCCGTCACGTTGGAATGATGCACGAAGAGGTCTTTTCCGCCGCTCTCGGGCGTGATGAAACCGAAACCCTTCGCGTCGTTGAACCACTTTACGGTGCCTTTTTGCTTGGACATGATGTCCTCCTGATTTTTCTGCGAAAGAACTTAGTTTGAAAAAGTCGGTGGGATTACCTAAACCTTATGTTGACTAGTACTAACGCTGATTAAGGCCGCACTCTTTTCATAAAACCCAAAAGATAGCAAGCCTTTAAAAAAACTCTGCCCCGTCCCCCGGTATCTTGGAAAGATCCGGGGGACGGGGCGAGAGCGTTAGGACACTGCGCGTTGATAGTCCGCGGGTGAGCTTACGGGATCAATTTGATCGTCTGGATCATCGCGCGATGAGCGGGTTCATACGTGCTGAACTCGTTCGACGGGGCGATCAGCTCGAGCTGGTAGGCGCGTTTCGTGCCTTGTCTCCAGAAGATGGCGGTGTTCAGGCGTGCGTCTTTGGCGCGATCTAAGCCGCTGACCACGTAGACGTCGTTGCCGTTGATCGTCATGCGCTGGACGGCGTCGACCGTGATGCCGCGCGCGGTGAAGCGTGTCTTCAGGTCATCGGCGGTCTTGGCCGGATCCCAGGACGAGACCGTATCGTCGATGCGCAGCCAAATCACCGGGTTGCCGCCGGACTTATGCAGCACCCATTTGACGGGGTTGGCTTCTTGGTCGGTCTTCTGCGTGTCCCATTGATCTCCGGGCTTATCACCCATGATTTCTTTGTTGTAGGTCCAAGAATTCGTGCCGTTCCAGGACACGGGACCGACTTCGGCTTGAAGGGTTATGCTGCCGAGCACCAGGCCTAAGCCCAGTAATATGAGTATTTTCTTCTTCATGGGTATCTCCTTGATTAGGGTTTTAATTCTTCCGGATGGGTTTCATTCTTAGTTTTAGTTTCGGCGCGATCCGGGACGTCACAAAAAGCGCTGTAAAGACGGCGAAGAAAATCTCAGCGATGTAGGACGCACCCACTGCGATTTCGACGAAGCCCAGAGAGGCCGCCGTAAGTGAGATCAAAATAAAAATGACAGTCCAGTACCACATATATTTTTTACGTCCTTCCTCCGCCTTTCCTTTAAGGTCTGCCAGCTTAACTCGGCAGCGAGACCGTGCTTCCCCAAACGCCGAAAGCCCTCAAGAGCCAGAGGACGACCGCGATGACGACGACGGCGTTCAGGATTGTTTTAATGGAACTGGCCATCGGCACGTAGGTATTGATCAACCACAAAAGGACGCCGACGACGACTAGGGTCAGTACGATGGTCATGAGAGGCATAGGATCTCCTTTAAAAACTCGGTTAGGACTGCGCTTACTTTTGACACGGATGGCCCGAATCCAGCTGGCAGCTGCATCCGTACTTCGGCCGCACCGTGGTTTGTTTTTCGATGACGACGGTTTTTTCCGGTTCTTTTTCCGGACCCGTTTTCATCTCGAACGTGCCTTTACCCGTATCGACTTTGACTTCGGCCTCCGCATGAACGACCAGCGGAGCTAAAATCATCAGAAGCGTGAGAAATGATTTTTTCATTTCCGTAAAGTAGCGAAGCCTCAGAGTGGGAACAATCGGGGATAGCCTGGTTTTGGCCTAGGAGATTGCCTGAGAGAGAAACCTAGCCCAGATAAACTGGATAAGTCTCTTATCGAAAAATCTTGATCATTCTGCTCAAGATTTTGTCTGTAAGAGCCTAAAAAGCGACGCCGAACCGGAGTTTGGATCCGCCGGATACCGTCAGATTAAGATCGTCACTCATCGGATAGTTCACGCCCACGCCGAAATGCAGGAGGTTATAAACGACGGAATCGTCTTGGGTATTGACGCCGGCACGATCCAGCCATGCCTTCATACGAGCCACATCTTGATTGGAAGCGACGCGCGCGGCCGTGGGCAGGTTATCGCGGTTCAGGATGTCCTGATCGGCCAATGCGGCAGGAAGACTGAAGCTTAAGAAGCTTAAAACGGCTAAAGTTGCGAAAAGAAGTTTCATAAAGGATGCCTCGATTTTGGATCATTATGAGCCCGAACCGATGCATTGGGGAATCAGGGAAGGCAGGGTTTTGCGATGGGGGATTCCCTGAAGCACTTCGTGTTTGAATACTTAAAGCCCTAACTGGAAAATGAAAACGGGAGAAAATCGTGGGAGTCGTGAAGAGTTTTCCATACGTCGCTTCCTCCGAGGCGGAGGTTTTGATCTTGGGTTCGATGCCCGGACGCCGGTCACTCGAGGAAGGGCGGTATTACGCGCATCCTTACAATGCTTTTTGGGACGTCCTGTTTCGAAAAACATCTTTCCGTGCACACGGTTTTTTTCAATGGGCAGAAATCCGAGGAGCTTTTCCGGAAACTCGTGCGGGGACGTTTGAAAAAACAGGGGTTGGAGTTCGTGCGCCTGCCTTCGACGAGCCCGGCCCACGCATCGCTGACGCGGGCGCAAAAAATCGAGAAGTGGAAGCGCGTGCTGCTCGCGTTGCGTATGGAATGAGATTTAGGATTTTTTGAAGATGAAAAAAGCCGCTAGCACGATGAAGCCGAAGCCCACGAGATGGTTCCACCGCAGTGATTCCTTCATGTAGAAAACCGAAAACACCACGAAGACTACGAGCGTAATGATCTCCTGGATCGTCTTGAGTTGCACGGTCGTGAAATAACCGGACCCGATGCGGTTCGCGGGGACTTGGAAGCAATATTCCAAGGACGCGATCAGCCAGCTGACGAGGATCACCAGCGCGATGGGGCTCTGTTTGAATTTCAAGTGGCCGTACCACGCGAACGTCATGAAGACGTTTGAGACGAGCAAAAGTCCGATCGTGTAGTAAGGGGTGGAATTTTGGAACATGCTTTGAATTTAAGCGGCCGGAGCGGGCGTGGTGCCTCCGCCTTTTTTCGCGCCCTTCGGGCCTTTCGGCACCGGCGGATCTCCCCACGGAGAACCCTTCATGCCGCCGCCTCCGCCACCACGACCACCGCGTCCACCACCGCCTCCACCACGCCCGCCGCGGCCACCGCGTGCGTCACGGCCTTGGGGTTGGGGGGCAGCGATGACCATGAACTCGGGGACATAATGGAATTCTTCGATCGCGACGGCTTTCGGGAGAGCGGCTTCGCCTTCACCGGGGCTCACGACGCGCATGCGGTAGAGGCCCGTATTTTGGGCCGCCACGTCCAAGGAATTGAAAAAATGCTTCAGGCGGTCGCCTTCGAGCTTGAAGGTCGTGCCCAGGCTCGCTTGGATTTCTTCGGGCGTCTTGCCTTCGGCGACCAGCGCCGCTTTCGCTTCGATGCCGCGGGTCAAAAGATAGCTCGGGAACTCGGTGACAGATTTCATGGATTCGTCCTTTTCTCGTTCAGTTTCTGGTTCGTTTGAATGATCGCGGTCTCCTAGGGCGGATCGAGCGGGCGGTCAACTGGGATTCGTAATCAAAAGTTTGACCGGCAGGGCGCCGTTCATGAGGGGGATTTCGCGGTCCGGTTTCAGCCCCAGCGAAGAAGCCGGAGCCTCCGCTGGAACGAGCAAGGCCACACGCCATTTCGAGAAGTGCTGTTTCAACGTACGGCCGATCTCCCGGTAAAGGCCGGGAATGATGCCGCCGCCGATGCGTTCGCCGTATGGGAGATTGGCGATCAGTAAACCCGTGGGCGCGGGCGGAAACCAGTCTTGAAAAGGCTTGGCCGAAAACTCCAAATATTTTTCGACGCGCGCCTTGAGGGCCGCGGCGCGGGCGACATTCACATACTCCTGGCGCAGGTCGGACGCGTAGATAGGAGCGGGAAGAGCGTTTTTTTTGGCGGCGCGCAATTGATCCGACACGCGGCGCCAGAGGGCGCGGTCGAAACCTGCGAGATGTTCCAGGGCGAAATCGTCCTTTCCGCGGTGAATGAGAGGGGCTTTGTTCAGGGCGATGTAGGCTGCTTCGATTGCGATCGTGCCGGAGCCGCACATGGGATCGAGTAAGGGCTCGTGGCCCGTGTAACCTGCCAATAACAACATCGAAGCCGCGAGCGTTTCCTTCAACACCGCCGGATGCCCCGTGGTGCGCCAGCCGCGCTTGTGCAGGGCGCGGCCCGCCGTGTCGATCGCGAGCACGCAGGTTTTGTTTCGGAGGAACAGCACGATCGTGATGGGATTTTCGGCTTCGGGATCGAATTTCGGGGGGGATTTTTCAAACGCGGAATTTTGCACGGATTCCACGACCGCGGAGAGGATCGGGTCTTCCCCCAAATCTTCGGCCGCGGCATCGGTCAACGTCGGCATCACCGTAAACGGCCGGTGCGACCGCAACCACTCCGGCCAGGAAATTTTCTTCAATTCGTCATGGAGCGATTCGAGGCTGGGCAATGCGAACTCCGAAATCACGCGTTGGATGCGGCTCGCCGTGCGTAAGTATAAATGCGCGCGGTACGCGGTTTCGAGATCCGCCTCGAACGCGACTCCGCGGTGCAGAATTTTCCGCTCCCGGATTTTTAGGGCTTCCAGTTCGGCCGCCAGTACGTCGACGGTTTCATGAGGGCATGTAGCGATCCAGCGCATAAAATCGATGACCACAGGAAATTCGTGGAATCAAAACCCAGGCTCTTTCGGCGCTTGGAAGATCTTGATGTCGTTGAATTGGATGATCGGTACGATGTCTGTGTAGTTCGGCATGTCGCGTTGCAGGACGTCGGCGTGTGGCATGAAGGCTTCCACGAAGGCCACGACCGAATCGAAAATAAAATGCGTGCACGCCACGAACGCCAAGCTCACGCCCGGCGCCGGTACGTCCAAGCCCCGTTCCACGCTTACCCCGCGCAGTTTAGGCCCCAAAAGCTTGATCGAAAGCGGCATGTGGACGTTAGCGTAATAATCGAAATCGAACCGGGCGTTGTCTTTCTTGGGATAGAGGATGCTGACGCGGATCATAAGTGAAGAGGTTATGCCGCAAAATGAGCGTTTCGTCTACTTCTGTCGCTCTGTTTCCGGAGTATGAAATCCGATCTTGCGATGTTTCGAAAGGAGAGGGGACGCATTTCTGCGGACATCACGGATCTCCTCGCTTTCGCTCGGAGAGCAATTGGCCAAAAGGATTGATGGGAAATGATTGAAGAAATGGAAGCGATGTCGCGTCTGGCCATTTGAAAATCGGACGGGAGGGTTTGAGATTCAAACTTTTTCAGACTGCTTTCTTTCAAAAATCTCTGGCACGCATTTGCATAAACGCCCGCAGGAAAAGAGGGTGTTTATGCCGACGGTGTTAAAAATCAAAGGGTATCGCTTCTTTTTCTTTAGCGCTGAAGGGCAGGAGCCACCGCACATCCACATTGAAAGCGCAGAAAAGTATGCAAAATTTTGGTTGAATCCAGTATCATTGGCTCAATCTTGGGGCTTTCGAAGCCACGAGATCAAGGAGTTGAGCGGCCTTGTCCAAGACCACAAAGAAAAATTCGAGGAGAAATGGCATGAGCACTTTAGCGATCAAGCTTGAACCTTTGGCCGTAGACGCTTCCTGCACGCACGACGCTCTCAAAGTAGTCCTAGCAGACGGGCGCGAAGTGACTGTGCCGTTGGAATGGTTTCCCCGTCTTCAAAAAGCCACTTTGGAGCAAAAGAAACAATGGCGTCTCATCGGTGGAGGCATCGGTATTCACTGGGACTCGGTCGATGAAGATATTTCGGTGGAATCTCTACTGTCGGGGCGATGTTAGCATGGCAGATCTGAGATCTGCTGAAGCTTCTGCTTGTTTTGTAATTGCTCAGTTAAGTTTTTGACAGCAATTTTGACGCTCTAATTTGCTCAAGCAAAAAATCGCTCTTTGCGAACTCGTTTTTTTCATTACAATCGGCATCCAACCCAAAAAGGAGATTTCAAAATGGCGAATTACGTTGATGGATTCATCGTGCCGGTGCCGAAGAAAAAGGTGGCGGAGTATGTGAAGCTGGCGAAGCTCTCGGGCAAGGTGTGGCGGGAGCATGGGGCGCTGGAATACTATGAGTGCATCGCGGATGACGTGAAAGTCGGCAAGATCACGTCGTTCCCCCGCAGCGTGAAGCGGAAAGGCAGCGAGACCGTGTTCTTCTCCTGGATCGTTTACAAGTCGCGCGCGCACCGGGATGCGGTGCTTAAAAAAGTCATGAAGGACCCGCGCTTAACCTGCATGATGAACGGCGAAATGCCTTTCGACGGTATGCGCATGATCTATGGTGGGTTTAAGACGGTCGTTTCTCTCTAAAATGGCCGAAAATTCACGCCTTGTTTATTCCAGTAACCCGACGCTGAATCAAAAATGCGCGAAGTGCAAAGAAGCCGTGTCCGAATGCGTTTGCGTACTGGAAGCGACCCTGGGCTCGAACGCGATCGTCGCCGTGCTTCGCATCGAGAAATCGGGGCGTGGCGGAAAAACCGTGACCGTGATCGATCGATTGCCGAAATCGGAAGCCTTTCTGAAAGAACTTTGCACGGAGCTTAAGAAAAAATGCGGCTCCGGCGGGTCAATTCAAGTTGGGGGCGAATCCCGGTTCTCCCCCAAGCCCCCATCAGGTATCACGGGTAACTATGCGGCCATTGAGATTCAGGGAGATAAGCGCGAGACGATCCGGAGCGTGCTTTCGAAAAAAGGGATGACGGTCAAGGGGTAGGCGGACCTACGACGGCTATCGTCGCATCTTCGTAGGTGACGATCGATCCCGCGCGGATTTTACAGGCCTTGCGCAGCTCGGTTTCGCCGTTCACCTTCACGAGTCCTGACGCCACCAAGACTTTTCCGAAGCCGCTGCTTTCGCAAAGCCCCATGACTTTCAGGAGTTTGTTGAGTTCGATGTATTCGTCCGTGAGTTGAAACGTGAGTTTTTTCATAGTTCCTTCGAAAGACGGTTCTGGACTTGATCCTCCGATAAAGCAAGGCGTAGACTCTCATGCGATGAAACTGAAAAATTGGAAAATGCTTTTTCTGGGCTTGATGGCCGCTTACATCGCCTGCGGTGAGTCCCAGCAACATGCGGGAGAGATCATGAAACATCAAAAGCCGGCGGACGCGGAAGTGAAGAAAATGCTGACGCCGCTCCAGTACGAGGTCACGCAGAAATCCGGGACCGAGATGCCGTTCCAGAATGAGTATTGGGACAATCATGCTCAAGGTATCTACGTGGACGTCGTCACGGGAGAGCCGCTGTTCAGTTCGCTCGACAAATTCGATTCCGGCACGGGTTGGCCCAGCTTCACCAAGCCGCTCGATCCGCGCAACGTCGTGAGCCAAGAAGACAACAGCCATTTCATGACCCGCGTGGAAGCGCGTTCGAAAACAGGCGACTCTCATTTAGGCCACATTTTCAACGACGGCCCCGGTCCCGAAGGCGCGCGGTACTGCATCAACTCCGCGTCGCTGCGATTCATCCCGGTCGAGAAGCTCGAGAAAGAAGGCTACGGGCAATACCTGACACTTTTCCAAAAAGGCCCGGAAACCTCGAAAGCGAAAAGTCCTGAATCGGCCGCTTCGGTTTCTCCGCAGAAACACGAAACCGCGATCCTGGCGGGCGGATGTTTTTGGGGTATGGAACAAATCATCCGCGACATCCCGGGCGTGATCGATACGGAAGTGGGTTACACTGGCGGCACGGTGCCGAATGCGACGTACCGCGAAGTCACGACGGGCCGAACGGGACACGCGGAGGCGATCCTCGTGCATTTCGATCCGGCAAAAATCAGTTACGAAAATCTATTGGGTTATTTCTTCCGTTTGCACGACCCGACGACGATGAACCGCCAGGGCCACGACGTGGGCACGCAGTACCGCTCGGCGATTTTCTACACGACGGAAGAGCAGAAAAAAACGGCGGAGGCCGTGAAGGCTCAGGTACAGGCGTCGGGGAAATGGCCGGGGGAAATCGTCACGCAAATCGTGCCGCAGGCACCTTTTTATTCGGCCGAGGATTACCATCAGGATTACCTACGAAAAAATCCGGGCGGGTATACTTGTCATTATTTGAGGAAGTGAGTTTTTAACGAGGGAAATCGGGATAGGCGAGGGTAATCATTCCTTGAATGACCGTCTTCCTATTCTCGGAAACACCGAAATCGGAACGGCCTTTTGAAGCCATTTCCCAAGCGCGATCGAGCCAGTGTGCGCTATTTTGAGAAATTGCAACTTCAACGATATTTTGGATCATTTCCTCATCGATACTCTCGGCATCGGCTAAGGCTTTTTCCATTAAACCGTCCGCCTTTTCTTTGAATCCAAACTGAGCATAGCCTACGGCAACATTCGTCAAGAAGCGCGGCCGGATGCGTTCGAAGAGTTGAGGCACCAAACCTTCTGCTTGAGCGATTCTCGTCAGACTTTCTTCGCTGCGGCCGAATTTCTTCATGGCGGCGGCCAAAGAGATCAGCGCTTCGATTTGGTCGTGCCTATACAATTCGCTCGTCCAATTGGGTGTCTCCATTAAAGATAAGATCCATGAAAGAAGAGTCTCATCTCCGGATATTAGGGCTAATTCCGATGTTCTTTTTGCGAGATCGCATCTTACTCTCATGCGGCCATGAATTCCTACATCACCAGGAAGTTGATTTGCGAGCGATAGCGCCTGCTCCAATTCTTTTTGATCTCGAAGTATAACCGCCGCTTTTAATCTTATTTGTAAGGCCGTTATGAGCTCATAAATGGAGTCCCCATCTTCAGGTTCCGGCTTTTGATAGCGGGAAGCTTTTTGCAAAGAGTCTTTGGCTTCTTGGATCATTCCAAGTTTTGCCTGAGCCAAAGCCAAAGAAGTCCTTAAGATAGGATCGCCGCACGGATCTTCTCCGTAAAATGAAATTGCCGATTCGGCCCATTGAAGGGCTTGTAACGCTTCTTTCCGGAGGCCTAAGCCCTCAAAAGCGACCGCTATTTTTGGAAGGGCATTGGCTATCCGGCTCACTCGTTTTTTTATCTCTTCGTAAGGTGCGATATGAGATCTGACTTGCTGAAGTTTCAGATCAGATGGCGTGGAAAGTGAGGGAAGAGAGACATAGCTCTCTAGTAACTCAAATACTTTTTCGAGAAGCTCTTCCGTCGAAAGCGTGGTTCGCCACTCATGAATTTTTGCCTTCAATTCCGCCGCAGAAAAGCCCGCAGCACCCCATTGCAACATTTCTTTTAACCTATCGATGAGTTCCTGTTCGGACAGTTGGTCCACGGGTCTGAAGGCTTTGTTCGTTCGTCTACGAAGGTCTGCCAGGGAGGCATTCCGTTCGCGCTTCTCGGCAAAAAGGTAGAGTTCATTGGTGGGCAGGCCTTGCAAAGTCTCGATATCCGCCAATACATTTGAGGCGTCCAATTGCTGCAAAAAGGATCTCAAAAGTTCAGCGGCCTTACTTTTTTCGTTCAAGCTTTTTGATGCGGTTGCCAAGGTTGAAAAGGTCGTAATTTGCCACAAGTCATCGTCAGGAATTTGCTGAATGAGGCGGGCAATCTTTTGGAATGTGGGATTTGAGGAGCCCTCACCACCGTCAATATCATTAAAAATAAAAGCTATACTTGGACCGGCTCCAAAAAGCCGTTCAAGACCCAGGGCAGAGGGACTCGGAAAAGGCATCAAGTGGGGCACTCTCTCTGCCACAGGGAGATGATTTTCTCCGACCATTCCCCAATCTAGAATGTTTACAGGCCTATAAGCTGTAGGCAGAACTTTCATAAGCTCTGCTTCGTTAAATGTAATGGAATGTTGTGCGCTATTTGTGACTCATCGCGCCAGTTGATCGAAGTGTTTTTGTTCGAAAGCGGAGATGTCGGATTCTTTCTGAAGCGTGAGTCCGATGTCGTCCAGGCCGCGTACGAGATGCTCTTTTACGCCCGCATCGATGTCGAAATGAAACGAGACTTCTTCGTCTAATTGCAGCGTCACGCGTTGTTCTTCGAGGTTGATCGTGGCCTTCAGCCCAGGATTGCGCCCGACCGCTTCGAAGATCGCTTCGATCTCGGCGTCTTTTAATTCCACCGCGAGCAAACCGTTCTTGATGCTGTTGTTGTGGAAAATATCCGCAAAGGCCGGTACGTCGCCGCGGCGGGGAGCCAAAATCGCTTTCAATCCGTATTGTGCGAGCGCCCACACGGCGTGTTCGCGCGAAGACCCGCAGCCGAAATTATTGCGCGCGACCAAGATCGTGGCGCCTTTGAACTCGGGACGGTTCAGCGAAAAATCAGGATTCGGTTTTCCGTCCGGAAGATAACGCCAATCGTAGTAGCGGCGCTCGCCGAACCCGGGGCGCTGGATGGATTTCAAAAATTGTTTCGGGATGATCTGATCCGTGTCGATGTTCGCGCGATCGACCGTGCCTAAGATGCCCGTGTGAGACGTGAAGGATTGCATAAGTTTAAGCCCACTTTCTGATGTCGACGAACCGGCCCTCGATCGCGGCCGCGGCGGCCATTTCGGGGCTGACCAAGTGCGTGCGTCCGCCCTTGCCCTGGCGACCTTCGAAGTTGCGGTTTGAGGTCGAGGCGCTGCGCTGGCCGGGTTTGAGCTGATCGGGGTTCATCGCGAGACACATGCTGCAACCGGCCTCGCGCCACTCGGCGCCGGCGGCGGTGAAGATTTTGTCGAGACCTTCGGCCTCGGCTTGTTTTTTCACCTGCTGCGAACCGGGCACGATCAGGGTTTGTACCTTTGATGAAACTTTGCGGTCTTTGAAGATACCGGCGGCGGCGCGCAGGTCTTCGATGCGACTGTTCGTGCAGCTGCCGATGAAAACGACGTCGACCGGGATGTCGGTGATTCTCATGCCGGGTTTGAGTCCCATGTAGTCGAGCGCGAGTTCGGCGTCTTTTTGCGAGATGCCGGACGTCGTTCCCGGAGTGGGGACGACGTCGTCGACGCCCGTGACCATGCCAGGGCTCGTACCCCAAGTCACCTGCGGTGACAGCGTGCTCACGTCGATCGTGATTGTCTTATCGAAAGACGCGCCTTCGTCGGTGGCGAGCGTTTTCCAAAACGAAATGGCGTTTTCCAAATCCTTGCCCTTCGGAGCGTAACGCCGTCCGGGAGCCGAGAGATACGCGAACGTCGTTTCGTCGGGGCTGATGAGGCCTGCCTTCGCGCCCGCTTCGATCGACATGTTGCAGACCGTCATGCGTTCTTCCATCGAGAGGCTGCGGATCGCATCGCCTGTGTATTCGAGGACGTGGCCCGTCCCGCCGGCCGTGCCGACGAGTCCGATGAAGCGGAGCACGAGATCCTTCGCCGTCACGCCTTTGCCGCGTTTGCCTTTAAAGTCGACTTTGAACGTCTTGGCTTTTTTCTGGCGCAGAGTTTGGGTCGCCAGCACGTGTTCGACTTCGGACGTCCCGATGCCGAACGCGAGCGCGCCGAACGCTCCGTGCGTGGAGGTGTGACTATCGCCGCATACGATCGTGGTGCCGGGCAGCGTCAGCCCCATCTCGGGACCGATGATGTGCACGACGCCTTGGTTTTCATTATCCAAGTCGAAGAGCGTGATGCCGAAGTCTTTGCAATTCTTTCGCAGCGCTTCGACTTGGGCGCGGGAGATCTCGTCCTTGATGTTGAAACGGTCGACCGTCGGGATGTTATGGTCCATCGTGGCGAAGGTCAGATCGGGTCTGCGGACTTTGCGGCCCGTCAGTCTTAAGCCTTCGAAGGCCTGCGGGCTCGTGACTTCGTGCACGAGGTGACGGTCGATGTAGAGGAGGACCGTGCCGTCCGCGGCGGTGGCGGCGACGTGGCGGTCCCAGATTTTTTCGAAAAGTGTTTTAGAGCTCATAGAGCCGGGTGATGTAGTCCGCGCGGTCGGGGGATTTCAACACGAAAACTTATTTTTTGGGACTTTCCTCGCGGTGGCGGGCGGTACGGCGGCGTTGGAGCTGGTTCACGTAGCGGATGATGCTGTCCCGGTCAGCTTCGCGGATGTTGTGGAAGGCTAAGCGGACGCGGTTTTTCTTCCGGGCGGCGCCGAAGGATTGGACGTCCGCGACTTTTGCGAGCATGACCAGCGTCGTAAAAGGATACTCGGTAAACGTCATGTGGACGGTCACGGTTTCTCCCGAGGCGAATTTCTCTTCGGTCAAAAATTCCAATTCCGAGCCGCTGACGATCACCGACTGCTTCTGCGCCATGCCGAGGCCGATGGAATAATTGCCCTTCAAAAGAGCGGTATGCAGGTCGTCGACGATGTTGAGCAGGTCGATCAGGTACGGCTCGATCTCGGGTTTGTCGTAATGCAGACGAGAACGGTAGTTGATGATTTTAAGCGCGATGGGATCGAGGCGGCCCTGCGACTGCGGCGACGCCGCTTGGGAAAGCCAGGCTTCGTGGGACGCGCTCCCGCGTTCGATGTGCAGGTACATCACGCCGGTCGCGCGGAAATAGGAGCCTTCTTCGTCTTCTTCGATTTCAATCTCGGGAGGGTTGTCGGTCATAGCTTCGTCTCGAAAGAGCGTTGAGCGGTTTGAGGGTGTGAAGGCGTTTCCAAAGACGCGGCCTGAGCGTAAGCCCCGCCCGAGACGTCGTATTTGGGTGCGAGCTGTTTGTCTTTGAAAGACTTAAGCGAACGGAAGACGTTTTCATTCGCGCGCGCTTGCTTCAGGATTTTTTGGCCAAGCGGCGTTTCTTTGACGAGGGCGGTTTCCTCGGGCGACGGCGTGAGCGCTTCCAATTCCTGCTCGATGCCTTCCAGGATTTTCCAACGGTCCGGACCTTCTTTGGGGCGCGCTAATTCCGCGTCGGTTAAAATCTGAAGGCCGATGGCGTAGCTTTTTTTAAGCAGGGCCAGGCGTTTTTCCCACAAGGTTGCGGATTTGGAAGCCGGCGTCTTGGGCGTCATTGCGCTATTCCGGCAGCTTTTCCGGGAAAGGTTTCGGCAGCTTTTCCGCAAAGACCTTGCCATCCTTCATGTAAAGTCTCGGAGATCTTGAGGGCGTTGTCCAGGGCCGATGTCCTGTCTTTTCCCTGCGTCGCACGGACCAGCTCGTCGACCACGAAGCCGTAGAGCTTTTCGAGATTGCGCGCCGTGTCGCCGCCGTCCTCGAAATTGAGGGCTTCGATCAAGGAGGTCGCGATGCTCGAGGCTTGAACCAGGATCTCTT